>JBBSAP010000229.1:0-3868 GCA_038252165.1 Bacteroidales bacterium
AGCCGTCTTTTAACCTTACAGGTTATTCGGGATTCTGGGGCGACGGCGGAGCCCTTTCTATAAGATATATATTCTAGACGGGTATAAGGATAATTACTTGTCATTCAGAGCGGAACGAAGAACCGAATCCCGCTGGCGGGACGAGCTCACCGAAGGTAATCTCCTACATTTGCTGAAAAGATCTGCCAGGTCTGTGGCTGGCAACATCTTCCGGTCAAACTTGCCTCCCGGTATTATCCATGTAAGAATCGCGGCAAATACTATTATACTGAATACTAACGCGTTGTGCGGTTTAAATATTAATATATTGTCTTAGTGATCCTTAGGTTTTTATTAACCTTCCTGCATGGCACGATGCTTTATTTTTCCTGAGGTATCAACCCCCTTTCATTTTCCCCCAGGGGGAGGCTGGAGCGTTAAGAAATAGCCTTGTAGGCTATTTTAGCGAACAGGCCGGTTTGCCGCGATGGTAATCCCTGCAATCTGGCTCCTTCGCTAAACCAGCCCCCCGGGCTGGTTCTAAACGCTCGGCCCCCCCTTTGGGGGAAGGTTGCCTGCCTGCCGGTAGGCAGGGGAAGGGGGTAAGTTTTAAAAGAAAGAAACTTAGATCAACAAAAAAAGTTACCATAATTGCAGAGAGATACTAAGTAACTCTTATTCTTATATGGTTAACCGCACAACACGCTGAATACTATTACCAGGTTGTGGGGGATTGTGAATTTCAGATACATTTGTTAGGAATTATTCTCTTTTTCATATGAAATTGTGTTTAAAGATATCCGGATTATTTATCCTTTAGGTAATGATAATTTATTAATTTTAAGCAAATCATCAACCGAGATACTTAAACCAATTTATAATCAGTAACCAATAAACCGGAAAATATGAAGAAAAATCTAGTTCTTTTATTAGTTTTTGTTTTTATACCGTTTCTTGTCTTTTCCCAGAAGGGATTCAACGGTCTCGATATGAATTTGGGAAATTTGTACCGTTTATCCGATGCAAAAACCCGGTCAATAAGTCCTGAAAATATTACCGGGGAAAAAGGCAAAGCAGGTATGGCCCGGCTTGAAGACAAGGACAAACCCAATGTTGCCAATGCGGCAAATGCTGCCCGTGACCTGGGTCAGGGCTGGAAGGTTAATCCATTTGTGAGAATCAAACCGGGAGAAACATTTACTATGGCATTAATTGATGGTCCGGGAGCTATCCAGCATATATGGATGACACCTGCAGGTAAATGGCGTTATTCGATTCTCCGGATATACTGGGATGATGAAACCGAACCATCAGTTGAATGCCCGGTCGGGGATTTTTTCGGCATGGGATGGGGGCAGTATGCACCACTTGTTTCATCGGCCATATGCGTTAATCCAGGCAGCGCATTTAATTGTTACTGGGTGATGCCTTTCAGGAAAAAATGCAGGATGACAATGGAAAATGTAGGCGACCAGGATGTTATGACATTGTATTACCAGATTGATTATACCCTGACAGATGTTCCCGTTGATGCAGCATACTTTCATGCCCAGTACAGGCGGGTGAATCCTAACTTAACTTCTGACTACACAATTGTTGACGGGATCAGGGGCAAAGGGCAATATGTAGGAGTTTATATGGCTATAGGTGTTAACAATAACGGCTGGTGGGGTGAAGGTGAAATAAAATTCTTTATTGACGGGGATACGAAATTTCCAACTATTTGTGGTACAGGAACTGAAGACTATTTCTGCGGCTCCTACGATTTTGATACCCGTAAGAAAAATGCTGCAGGCGTGGAAGAAGTCAACTATACCGAATTTTGCACTCCTTATGCTGGTTTGCATCAGGTAATAAGAGGCGACGGCCATTATAGTGTTATGCAGCGTTTTGGTCTCTATCGCTGGCATATAATGGATCCGGTAAGGTTTGAAAAGGATCTGAGGATTACAATACAGGATCTCGGCTGGAGGCAGGGAGGAAGATATCTTGCCCAGAAATCAGATATCGCATCGGTTTGTTTTTGGTACCAGACTGATCCGCATTCAAAATTCCCGAAAATACCAACATGGCAGGAGCTTGAAGTCTATTGATAAAATAAAGAATATGGAAAACACTATGAAAGAAGCAAAGTCAAAAAATGACGGCATTGACCGTCGCAGTTTTATCTCGCGAACATCTATGGCAGCATTGGGAACCATTGGATCAGCAGGTCTGATATCAGCATGCAGCAGGGAACCGGCAGGAAAAAAGCTGAAACTCCCGGTTCTTCTGACTCAGGCTCCTGACGGGAAACCACTTAAGGCAGGACTGATCGGTTGTGGCGGCAGGGGGACAGGAGCAGCGGTAAATTTCCTTGATGCAGGCCCGAATCTTCAGATAACGGCACTCGGCGATGTCTTTAAGGATAAGCTCGATCAGTGCAGGGAACAGCTGAAAGCCCAGAAAAATGTTGAAATTCCTGATGAAAAGTGTTTCCTGGGATTCGACAGCTATGAGAAAGTCATTGATTCAGGAGTTGATTTGGTTCTATTATGCACACCCCCTGTCTTCCGTCCCTATCACGTTGAGGCAGCAGTAAATGCCGGCAAGCATGTTTTCATGGAGAAGCCGATAGCCGTCGATCCGGTGGGAGCAAGAAAGGTAATGGTTGCGGCAAAAAGAGCAGAAGAAAAGGGGCTCTGCATGATAAGCGGCACAATAAGACGCGTTCAGAAAGACTTTATGGAAACCTGGAGAAGGGTGGCCAATGGTGAAATTGGTGAAATCGTAAGCGCCCACATTACAAGGAATGGGGGCTCTTTATGGGTTATTCAAAGACGACCCGGCTGGACGGATATGGAATATATGCTGCGCAACTGGGCAAACTTTTGCTGGGTCTCAGGCGACCACATAGTTGAACAATTCATCCATGAAATCGACGTGATGAACTGGTATCTCGGAAAAAACCCTGTAAAGGCAATTGGATGGGGCGGCCGTCAGAGAAGGGTCACCGGCGATCAGTATGATTTTTTCAGCATTGAATATGTTTATGATAACGGTATGCACACTCATTGTGCAGCCAGGCAGATAACAGGATGCAGTAATATTACAGAGCAATTGATTGTAGGGACTAAAGGATTCGCTAATGCAAAAGGGACCCTCTATAACCTTAAGGGAGAAGAGATATGGAAATACCCTTATCCCGAAGAAGGATCCACTGATGATACCTGGAAAGTAACTGATCCTTATGTTCAGGAACATATTAATCTGGTAACCGCAATACGAACAGGAAAAACTGTCAGTGATGCCGAAGCACAGATAAATTCGACACTGATAACAATTATGGGACGTATGTCGGCCTACACCGGGAAAGATGTTACCTGGGATGAGGTGATGAATTCAGATATGTCCCTGGGTCCCAAAATCTTTGAATTCGGCCCGGTACCTGGCATACCGGAAATACCTCCTGTAATCGGAACTGAACCTAAACTGACTTAATATGAACAGACGGCAATTTGCGAAAAGGGCAGCTATGGCTTCGGCTTTGATATCGGCAGTTTCATTGCCTGGTATTAATGCTTTTGGATCTCAATCTAAAAGAAACCTGCAAACAGGCATTATGTGGGGAAGCATAGGCGTGGGAAAAACAGTGCTTGAGAAATTCGAGGCTGCAAAGCTGGCCGGTTATGAAGGCGTGGAAGTCGACAGTCATCTGGACAGAAATGAAGTATTAAAGGCACAGAAAGCTACCGGCCTTAGAGTTCATAGTGTCTGTGATTCAAAACACTGGAATCTCCTTCTGTCAAGTCCTGATCCCAAAGTAAGGGAAGAGGGAGTGGAAGCTCTGAAGGTTGCCCTGGAGGATGCCAGTTTATACAAAGCTGATGCGGTTCTTCTTGTTCCCGGC
>JBBSAP010000230.1:0-3866 GCA_038252165.1 Bacteroidales bacterium
ATGGTGATGGGGCAGATGCGCTATGCAGGATAAAAGAAGTGGGAGGTATTACTATCGCACAGAATCCCGACACAGCCGTGCAGCCCGATATGCCAGAGAGTGCAATAGCAAGCGGGTGTATTGATTTTATTCTTTCACCTGAGGATATAGCCAAAGAAATTATACGGATTTCGCACAGGATTAAATAACACCTCTGAATTTACTGAGGCACTATTGGCCTATCAAGTATCTATATTTCCATGACAAAACTAAAACTACTAAACGGCACCTCTTATTAAAAGCAAATGATTAAAGCTCTTTAACAAGCTTGTCCCATTCTTCTTTTGTTTTGCCAAGTTTGGTTTGAAGTTTTCCAAACATCTCATCTTTCTTACCTTCATCATACATCAGGTCATTGTCCGTTAAGACTGCAAATTTCTGTTTGAGCTTGCCTTTCAGCTCATTCCAGTTGCCTTTAAATTCTGTTGTGTTCATTTTTTTGAATTTTAATTATGAATAAATTTTCACTATATAAAGGTGAGTCTATTTATTCCGGAATAGTTACATAACTTTAAGATTAAGTTACATCATTCACACTTTTTCGTTTACAAGTTAAACAGCGGCAGTGTATCGCAATTGAGTTTTGCCTGGCCCTAAAAATATTAAGGTCATGAGAAATTTACTCTGCATCTGTTAGTGCAATTTTTTTTGCCCGCGAATAGCCTTTTATTTGCTTCTGTTTATGTTCATGATATCTCCTCTCAATGTCATTTGTCACGCCAGTATAAATGACAGTATGATTGGCATTGTTAAGAATGTAAACATAGTATAGTTGGATTTTCATTTGTAATAGATAGGATTATCAATGAGATAGTAAAAAGAATTATTTTGTTCTCAGGATTAAGATAGAAAACAATTGCCTCACAATACCTGGGTTGACATTTACAATCGATAAGTAGGGAAATTAATAGATTGAGATTCCTCATTTCACCAGCCTTCACTTTGTTCAGGCTGGCTCCATTCGGAATGACAAATGTGGTTAAGTAAGGGATAACAGGAACTTATCTCTGGCCTTTGATGTTAAACTAACTAAGGCCAATTGTAGTTTATATTAGATTTTTGCAGGCATCTGGCGACGGGCGGCAGGTAGTTCTGAAGCCTTAATGTCCATTCCTGTTATTGATTGCAAAAAGAATTTCTCGCAGATTTCCGCAGAGTTAAACGCTTATTGCCGTAAAAACTTTCTTTCAATGGAATATAATTCATAACCAATTGTTTTTCTATGTGTTTGCCTTTTTGCCCCTGTCTGACTGGCCGTAATCAGACCGGTCGCGATGACGACGGTGCGTAGTAGCGACCTATATTCTATATTACTCCTGTTCCAGGCTTATGATCACGTCAAAAATAAATTGCAACAACGGTCCGGTTGTTATGGAGTCAGTATAAATTTTATGTAAGTTTGGGTCAAATAAACCGGTTAAGCAGGTGGATATTTAGGCAGATAACAGGAACCGGGGAGATTGAATCCGTGATCCCCGTAGAGGAAACTGTATCGCAACTGAATTTCACCTTATATAAACGTAAATCTCTAA
The DNA here is from genome assembly GCA_038252165.1 of Bacteroidales bacterium. GTDB lineage: Bacteria > Bacteroidota > Bacteroidia > Bacteroidales > VadinHA17 > LD21. Next base: position 1,572 of record JBBSAP010000230.1, read on the forward strand.
AGTATGAAAAAGCTTTTCTTAGTCCTGGGAATTACCTTTATTATATGGACAAACGGGTATTCACAGGTGGATCCTGATACCAGGTTAGCTGACCCTGTTCTTCTGGAAAATTTTTTTGATGGCCTGATGAATGACCACCTTCGGTCAAAACATGTAGCGGGGGCTGTGGTGTCGGTTGTTAAGGACGGAAAATTGGTATTTACCAAAGGATATGGTTATTCCGACTATGCAGCTAAACGGCAGGTTAGTCCTGATTCTACTATTTTCAGAATCGGTTCGATCTCTAAAACCTTTACCTGGACCGCCGTAATGCAACTTGTGGAACAGGGAAAACTCAACCTGGATGAGGATGTGAATGTTTACCTCCGCGATTTTAAGATCCCGGAAGGTGAGGGCGGGCCTGTTACTCTCAGACACCTGATGACCCATACCCCCGGATTTGAGGATCGCGTGATTGGAATATTTGCGAACGATAAGAAAGCATTAAGACCATTTGGAGAGATACTGAAAGAACAGCTTCCGGAACGTGTCCGGCCTGCCGGAGTGGAAATGTCGTACTCCAATCATGGGGCAGGTATCGCGGCTTATATAGTGGAACAGGTGTCGGGGTTATCGTGGGATGAATATGCGGAACGCAACATAATACAACCTCTGGGGATGGATCATACCACTTTCAGACAGCCTCTTCCTGAACATTTATCAGGAATGGAATCAAAGGGATATAATTATGAAAACGGGGCCCTGAAAGAATATGGATTTGAATTAATCCCCTTATCAGCGGCCGGTGGTGCAAGCTCCACCGCTGCGGATATGTCAAAATTCATGATCACCTACCTTCAACTGGGGAAGTATAAAAATGTTACAATCCTTGACAGTACCAGCTCCTCCAGGATGCAGGCTGTTGAATTCCGGGTTTCTCCATATGTCAGTGGAATCGGGCTCGGAATTTATGAATTGGTGAATTGGAATGGTATCCGAACCATAGGTCATGGCGGGGATACCTTCTGGTTCCATTCCCTTATGGCCCTCATCCCGGAAAAAAATCTTGGTCTTTTTATTTCTTTTAATTCACAGGCGGGAGATTATGGGCAGGTATTTGGATTGTTTATGGATCATTTTTATCCGTTATCTCCCCCAAAATCGGAATTTAAGCTGACCAGGGAAAATGCATATAAGTTTACAGGGGAGTACAGGTTCAACCGTTTTCCCCACAGCGACCTGACCCGGATAATTTCCATGACAGGAACCGTAAAAGTGAGTTATGACAGCAGCGGATACCTTCTCTCCAAAGCCGGCGATGTGCAGAAATGGTTTGTGGTGAATGATTCAACATTTATTAAAGAAATCGGAGATGAATACCTTGTATTTGGGAACCTGGAAAACGGCAAATACACCAGGGCATGTTTCGGAAGCCTGGCGGTTATGCCGCTGGAAAGAGTACCATTTATTGACTCAGTCAATTTACATATCCTGGTTCTGGCTATCTATCTGACGGTTTTTATTTTAACATTTGTTTACTGGCCGGCTGTGTACTTCATCAGAAGAAAGTATACCTTAAATGCCGGGGAACGAAATATCCTTCCAGCAGTGAACAAATGGCTGGGTTGGCTGAACTCATTCCTGGTACTGTTTTTTTTCATTGGTTTTATGACTGCTTTGAGCAATCCCTTGGAAATATATTATGGTGTACCCCCCGTCATAAAAATAATGCTCATTATTCCGGTAACCTTATCCGCTTTGTTGCTGGTATTTATTTATCAGGCATATAAGCTGGCAATTAGTAAGAAATATAACCTTTCGGGGAAAGTACATTTTTACGCGCTGACTTTCGCTTTGCTACTGTTGCTATGGCAACTTAACCACTGGAACTTGCTTGGATTTAAATATTGAATAATTGAGAGAATGGTGAATACTTTTTCTGGCAGGCCCTTTTATTTAGCAGTTATTACAACCGAGGCCTCCTTCAATCCTTCAGCCGTGGCCCTTACACTTATTTTTCCAGGGATAGTTTCCGGACGAACTATTGCCAGGCAGATTCCCTGATAAGCTTTTTTCACTGGCTGCTGGAAACTTGACATATCTCTCGGATTGCCGCTTCCAATACCTGCAACGGGGATGCGCTGCAGAATGGAAATATATTAATATATTTATTCCTGCTAAAAAAATATATTGAGTATCGGGAATAATGCATAAAACATCACTATTGTCCGGGAAAACTAATAAAACGAGTATGAGATTCTTCGCTTCACTTCGTTTCGCTCAGAATGACAGACATTTGTGTTTTGGAGGAAGGGG
>JBBSAP010000231.1:0-3809 GCA_038252165.1 Bacteroidales bacterium
CATCCTTCCTATTTCTCCCTTAATGTAATCAATTGCAGCCCTGGTAGGCTCCTGATCCAGTTCCATCACTCTGGAGAGGATCTGCCTGCTCAAATCAAACCCGGGAGCATCTTCTTTAATCTTTTCGGCTTCGCTATTGATTATTTTAATAGTGTTTGAACGAGCATTCCTGACTACCTCCCATGCCTGTGGACTCATATATATCTGCTGTGAAAGATTGTGTTCAAATTCGCTTCTGATAGTCGCAGTTAAAGCAGACTGAAGATGCATTGCAGTCATATCCGGGGTGCTGACCCTGATCAGCAGTGATTCGAGTGATATTCTTTCCAGAAAAAGTACTATCCTTTCATATGCCTGGAGTTTGATGGGCATAACTGTCCTGGCTCCCTGAAGCACAATTTCCTGCCTTCTTTTCTCCTGATCATTGCGGATCATATTTCTTAAAAGGATCCAGGAGGTCAGAAATACGAGCAGTGCCGGAATGACGATTTTAATTATATCAAGAAGAAATTCCATGGTAATTCATATTATTACTACAAACGTAAGATATTTTCCAGTAAAATATTTCTTTTTTATTTTTGATTTTAACTTTATACATTTGATTCCGGCCCTATAAAACAATATGAGTATCGGGAATCAACAATAATTTAAGATAGAGATTCCTCGCTAACGCTCGGAATGATATGTAAGAAATTAAAGTAAATTATAATGAAGCTAATGAATTCATTACCATTTTTATTCATGGTCCCAGATAGTCATTTAAAACAATATCACCTTATAATTATATATTATGGAATACTTGTCAGACAGAATTAAATCATTGTCAGTTTCTCAGACTCTTGCTATGGCTCAGAAGAGCAGGGAGCTGAAAGCCAAAGGTCTGGATATCATCAGTCTAAGCATTGGAGAGCCGGATTTCAATACCCCTGATTATATTAAAGAGGCCGCTAAAAAAGCTATCGATGAGAATTATACAAAGTATCCTCCTGTACCCGGTTACAGCGATCTGAGGGATGCGATTTCAAGGAAATTCAAAGAAGAAAACAACATTGATTACACCAGCGATCAAATAGTTGTATCAGCAGGAGGAAAACATTCGCTTATTAATGTTATTCTCTCAATTATAAATCCTGGCGATGAAGTGATAATCCTTGCTCCATACTGGGTCAGTTATTATGACCAGATAATACTTGCCGGAGGCAAGCCTGTTGTTGTTGAATCGCTTATGGAGAATGATTTCAAGATCAAACCCTATCAGCTTGAATTGGCAATAACCGGTAAAACAAGACTTATAATCTTCAATTCCCCCTCGAATCCTACGGGAATGGTTTATACCGGAGAAGAGATGGAGCAGATTGCCAGGATCGTTGAAAAGCATGAAGGACTTTTCATAATCTCCGATGAGATATATGAACATATTATATTTGAAGGTAAGCATGTAAGCATGGCATCATTTGATTTTATTTACGACCGTGTAATCACTGTCAATGGTGTATCAAAGGGCTATGCAATGACCGGGTGGAGGATTGGTTATATCGGCGCGCCTCTCTGGCTGGCAAAGGCGTGCAACAAACTGCAGGGACAATTCACCTCGGGGGTCTGTTCAATAGCCCAGAGGGCAGCTCTCGCTGCAATTGAAGGGAAAGGCAATTCCCGCCAGGTGATGAAGGATGCATTTCTTCGCCGCCGCGATCTTATATGCGGACTTCTTAAGGAAGTCAGGGGCTTGAAGATTATAGTCCCGCATGGTGCATTTTATGTAATGCCCGATATATCTTTTTATCTTGGGAAATCAGATGGAGATAAAAAGATCAATAATTCAGATGATCTGGCACTCTTCCTTCTCGATAAAGCACGGGTCGCAGTTGTTGGCGGTGATGCCTTCGGCGCGCCTGATTGCATAAGAATCTCCTATGCAAACTCAGATGATCTCCTTATTGAAGCCGTAAAGAGAATTAAAGAAGCCCTCAAATTATTGAATTAATAAACCCCTCGCCCTTGGGAGAGGGGTTGGGGTGAGGTCAATATTTATTAAATGAAACAGTAACCTCCTTCGGTTTGCGTTTCTTTTCCCTGTATTCACTAATGGAATGTCCAAGTGTGATTATCAGTTCAACTCTTTTGGATGAAGGAATTCCAAGGATGCTTCTGACCTGTTTCTCATCAAACCAGCCGATGATACATGATCCAAGACCTTCGGCTCTTGCCTGCAGGCATATATTTTCTGATGCGAGGCCAATGTCTATGAGGGAGTAGTCTTTGCTCTTTATTGTTCCCCCGACCCTGGATGAAAGGTTAGGATTTTCCCTTACGATCACAAACAGAACAGGGGCCTGGCCGACAAAGGAATTCATCCCCAGCAGCCTGGCTGAGGCAGCTTCTGCAAGCTTACTGACCAGCATAGGATCAGTTACCACCACAAATTTCCATGGCTGCGCATTGCAGGCTGAAGGGGCCATTCTTCCTGCCTTAATTATCCTTTCAAGCTTATCTGCTTCAACTGGCTTGTCGCTGTATTTTCTGTCGCTCTGACGCTTAATTATAAGCTCAAGAATCTCTTTTCCTCCGATCATCAATTAATAATTTTCAGCCTTAACTTCGAAATAGCTCATTGGGTGCAGACAGGCAGGACAGTTTTTCAGAGCTTTTGTTCCGAAATGTACATAACCGCATTTCCTGCAATACCAGAATACTTTTCCTTCGCGTTCGAAAACACGGTCTTTCATAATATTCTCGAGTAGTTTTCTGTATCTCTCTTCATGCCATTTTTCAGCAGCAGCAATAGCTTTGAATGCTGTTGAGATACCAGTAAAACCTTCATCTGCAGCGGTTGTGGCAAAAGCAGGATAGAGATCACTCCACTCTTCATGTTCACCTGCAGCAGCAGCGCTGAGGTTCTCTTTCGTGGTACCTGTTTTACCGGCCGGGTATGATGCTGTTATTTCAACCATACCCCCTTCCAGAAAATTAAAAAACCTCTTTGCATGCTGCTGTTCCTGCAGTGCTGTCTCAAGGAAAATGGCGGCAATCTGTTCATAACCTTCTGCCTTAGCCACCTTGGCAGCAAATTCATACCTGTTTTTTGCCTGCGATTCACCTGCAAAAGCTTTAAGCAGATTCTGTTCTGTTTTGGTTCCTTTTAGACTCTTTTCCATTTAGCTTATTTTTAGTTGAATAATTTTAAAGAAATTTTAAATTGTCATCCTACAGAATTTAAATTTAGCAAAAATACCTATCTTTAGTTTCAATTATATTTTTTAAGTGTGATTTATTAACCTTAAATACAAAAGAAAATGTCAGTATTACTAGTAATTTTTGCGATCATCGTTCTCCTCATCCTTTTTACTGTCTCACTTTATAACAGGCTTGTAAGGCTTAGAAACAACAGGGAGCAGGCTTTTGCGGATGTTGATGTCCAGCTGAAACAGAGGCATGATATGATACCTCAGCTTGTTGAAGCTGTAAAGGGCTATATGGTACATGAGAGAGGTGTCCTTACCGAAGTTACCGAAGCACGTGCCAATGCAATGAAGGCAACTACCATAAATGAAAAAATAGTTGCTGAAACAAGGCTTTCAAGTGCTCTTGACGGGCTGAAAGTTTCCGTTGAAGCTTATCCTGATCTTAAAGCCAGTCAGAACTTTCTTGATCTTCAGAATGAAATCGCTGACATTGAGAACAAGATTGCTGCAGCCCGCAGATTCTTCAACTCAGCAACAAAGGAACTCAATGTTGCAACAGAATTGTTTCCTTCAAACCTTATAGCAACACTGTTCAACTTCAGGCGCGAACCGATGTTTGAGCTTGGA
>JBBSAP010000232.1:0-3796 GCA_038252165.1 Bacteroidales bacterium
ACCTGTTATTACAAGAGAAATTGATGGGGGCAGGGAGAGTGTAAAAGTTCCTGTTCCATTCGTTGCAGTGGTACAGAAAGGGATCGCGAAGGAGCCAAGGATAGCTTCCATGCGGGGAATAATGACTGCCAGAACGAAATCTGTAAGATTATATGAACCCATTGCTGTTGAAGGCCTTACTGAAATTGCCGGGTTTGAAAAACCTTCTCCGCGTGCTGCATGTAAGTACATTGATCCCGAAAATCCGGCTCATCTGATTGAACTCCTTCAGAATGAGGCAAAAGTCATTTAATAACAATTACAAAAAAATCATCATATGTCAGTTTTAGTATATACCGAAAATTGGGACGGGAAATTCAAGAAACTCTCTTATGAGCTTGTCTCTTATGCATCCTCTGTTGCCGAAATGCTAAAAACGGAGGTGATTGCCTTATCAATAGGCAAAGCAGATGATGATGAACTGAGAAAGTTGGGTAATTACGGTGCCGCACGGATAATTAATCTGGTCAGCGACAGACTGTTGGTTCTTGATAATCAGGCCTATGCTAAAGTTATTGCAGATTATGCCCTGAAAGAAGGCTCCAGGGTCATTATTTTTTCAAATAATATCGCCGGTAAAGCTCTTGCCCCAAGGCTTTCGGTCCGGCTGAAGGCCGGGATCGGATCGGGTGTTAGCAAACTGCCGCTTAGTCTTGATCCGTTCACAGTTTATAAAAGGGCATACTCGGGAAACGCTTATGCTCATATTATAATAAGAACCGACACCAGGATCCTTACCCTTGCACAGAACTCTTTTGATGTGATTGAGAAACCTACAGGTGCTGTACCTGAAACTTTCGTGGTTGATATAGACGGTTCATTTGTCAAAACAACAGTTACCGAAACCCATAAACAGACAGGAAAAATATTGCTTACTGACGCTGATATTGTTGTCTCCGGGGGCAGAGGAATGAAGTCACCTGACAACTGGGCACCCCTTGTCGAACTCGCTTCGCTGCTCAATGGGGCAACCGCATGTTCAAGGCCTGTTTCCGATGAAGGATGGAGACCTCACGAAGAACATACAGGACAAACAGGAAAAATAATTGCTCCGAACCTTTATCTTGCTGTTGGTATTTCCGGAGCAACTCAGCATCTGGCAGGAGTAAGCTCTTCAAAATACATCGTGGCCATAAACAGCGATAAAGATGCCCCTATTTTCGAAGCAGCACAATACGGTATTGTTGGTGATGCAATGAAGGTTCTGCCTAAGCTGGTGGAAGCAGTTAAAAACTTAAAGAAATGATGTAAGTGCCTGAAAGGTCACATGAACCTCTTCGTTTCCATTGAAGCTTCAGGGTGAAGTGGTTAGCGCTTTCGAAGGCCTCGATTTACATAACAATTATATGCTCTGATGGTCCGACATATTATTTTCACAGCTGCCCTTCTTATTACAATTGCCGTTTTCGCTTATACTGTAAGCCGGTTAAATAAATTCTTCAGTTTTACAAAGCCTGCTTTTCCGATAAAAGATTTCGGAAAACGATTTGGACTGGTTATGCGCGTGGCATTTGGACAGACAAAGATCTTCCGAAGACCTGTAACAGGCTTTTTACATGCCCTGGTTTTCTGGGGATTCTGTGTAATTCTACTCGGAAGCCTCGAGATGGTAATTGATGGATTGGCAGGAACAGAACGAGTTCTCCGTTTTCTTGGTCCGTTTTACAATTTTATAATTGCTTCCGGTGACATTTTTGCCATCATTGTGGCGATTTCAATTATAATCTTTCTTGTAAGACGGGTTTTCGGCCATATCAGACGATTTGAAGGCATTGAGATGAAGAAAAAATCCCATATTGATGCTAACATTTCCCTTTCGCTGATACTGCTTTTAATGATTTCCCTTCTTACAATGAATGCAGGATATGCCGGGGAAAAAGCACTTCAGGGAGGGGAAGTTTATGGAATTTACCCTGTAAGCGGGATTCTGACCAGGTTTTTTACAGGAATGCAGGCCGAAGGTTTCAGACTTATGTTCAATATTTCATGGTGGACTCACATCCTGACAATATTTGTTTTTGCCAACTACCTTCCATATTCAAAACATTTTCATGTGTTTATGTCAGTTCCCAATGTATTCCTTTCAAGGCTTGAGCCGCTTGGCAAACTGGCAAATATGGATAATATCACCCGCGAGGTTAAGCTGATGCTCGATCCTGATACTGCTTTTACAGCAGCACCTGCTGAGACACCTGTTGAGAGATTTGGTATTAAGGATGCAGAGGATGCAACATGGAAGAATTATTTTGACTCCCTCTCCTGTACTGAGTGCGGCAGATGCACATCTGTTTGTCCGGCAAATATAACCGGAAAGAAATTATCTCCCCGCAAGATGATGATGGATCTTCGTGCCAGGATGAAGGAAAAGGGTCCGCTGATGATCAGCAATGGAAGAGATTTCAGTGATAACCGCTCTCTTTTAAGGGATTTTATTTCTGAAGAAGAACTGTGGGCTTGTACTACTTGCAATGCCTGTGCAATGGAGTGTCCGGTAAATATCAACCAGCCATCCCTGATCGTCGATATGCGGCGGTACCTGGTTCTCGAGGAAGCTTCAGCTCCGGGTGAACTGAAAAGTGTTTTCAGTAATATTGAAAATAATGGTGCCCCCTGGCAGTATCCTGCAGAGGACCGGCTGAACTGGACAAAGGACCTTGATTTTGAAGTGCCTGTGTTTTCAGCATTACCAGATGGGAGAGAAAAGCCGGAATACCTTTTCTGGGTCGGATGTGCCGGGGCATTTGACGACAGGTATAAAAAAGTAGTAAAGGCCTTCGCTCAAATCCTGAACAAACTGAAAATCAGCTATGCTGTTCTGGGGAAAGAAGAGACCTGCACCGGAGATCCTGCACGCAGGGCAGGCAATGAAATGCTCTATCAGATGCAGGCATTGCAGGTCATTGGAATTCTTAAAAGTTATGAGATAAAAAAGATTATAACCACATGTCCGCACTGCTTCAATGTTTTTAAGAACGAATATCCTGACCTTGGTGGAAATTATGAGGTGATCAATTATTTAAAGCTTATAAGCACATATATTGAAGATGGACGGCTTAAAATAGACAAGGGATCACTGAAGGATGTCAGCATAACTTTCCATGATCCATGTTATCTTGGAAGGGCAAATGATATTTATTCCGAGCCCCGTTCAATAGTCAGATCCCTGACACATAATTTTACAGAGATGAAAAGGCATAAGAGCTTTGCATTATGCTGCGGGGCAGGAGGGGGACAGATGTTCAAGGAGGCAGAGAAGGGGAATAAGGAAGTTTTCATTGAAAGAACTGAAGAAGCAATTGACACCAAAGCCAGCCTGATAGCAACTGCCTGCCCCTTCTGCATGACAATGATAACGGATGGACTAAAATATAAGAATAAAGAAGAAGAAATAAAGAATTTAGATATAGCGGAGCTGGTAGTTCAGGCGATGGAGAAATGAATCAGCCAAATGGGAAATCAATCCCCCGGCACCCCGGAGGGAAGACTGGAGCAGCAATAAATAAAGAGTCTCACATGGGCGATTTAGAGGTGAATGAAAGTTAATTAAGCAATCTTATACTGACCAAAATGGAAACCAGAAAAGTCTTGAAAAGCGGAGAATTCCTAGTAAGCGAAGTTGAGGCAAAGGATATTTTTATTCCTGAGGAATTCAATGAGGAACAACGGATGATTGCCCAGACGTGCAAGGATTTTCTTGAAGCTGAGGTATATCCCAATCTGGTTGCTCTTGAAAAAAGTGACAGGGAGCTTATGAAAG
>JBBSAP010000233.1:0-3795 GCA_038252165.1 Bacteroidales bacterium
GCCGAATATAACAACCATGGTAAATTTCGATTCAAAATGGAAAAAGATAGTGCTGAAAGGGACTCCCATGCCAACTCCTGCCGAGGATAAATACAAGAATACGACAGGTTTGTTCGAAGGAGGAGGTTACTCGGCAAAAGGGATCTTCAGACCTGAAATGGACTGCAGGATGAAAAGCAACGGCTCAAAGGGATACTGCACTGTGTGCCGTGAAGCTTTGAAAAAGATGATTGAATTCTATATCAGGTAGGATTTGGATCCTCTGTGGATCTTAGTGCACACTCTGTGACCTCTGTGTAAGTTTTTTTTTTGCTACACAAAGGGTCACAGAGAAGTCACAGAGTTACTCAGAGCAAAACAATCACTTGGTTTTACGGTCAATAAGGTAATACAACACAAGGGCAAGACCGCCGAAAATAAAGATCATTGAAAAATATCCGGCTTCTTCCGAAGGAAAAACAGCTGCAGATTCTAAAATTGCACCGGCAATTATTCCAAGGCCGATGCCCATTAAAAGCATCCCGGTCTTAAGGGCGAATTTGCCCCAGTTGACTGATGACTTTCCCTCTTTTCCCGTATTGAAAAGACTGGCATCTGCTCCTTTTTCAATCAGAGCCATTCGTTCCTTGTTTCGTGTTGTGTAATGAACATACATAATACCGAAAACTGTGGCGAATAAAGCAATAAAAGCGATTACTGTTTCCATAATTTATTTGTTTGATTTAACTGAATTTACCCTTTAGACACACGAAGAGGCCGGGTGGTTACGAGAAATGGGAAAAACTTCAGGTTTAATACTTAATTAAGCTTATGTTAATGGTTACTTGTTACTTGTTACTTGTTACTGGTTCTTACTCTATTACAAACTACCAGCAACTAGCAACAAGCAACCAGCAACCAGCAACCAGCAACTTTTTCTGATTTTTTTCCATAATAGTAACCAAAGGTTAACTTTGAGCGTCAAACAGCCGTAATGGAACCCAGAAGCGACATATTTTATATCGGACAGGTGCTTGAAGGAAAGATTAATTCCTTTTCTCACCTCGTTGATAAACATAAAGATAAGGCTTATAACCTTGCTTTCAGGATCTGCGGGAATCGTGAGGAGGCCGAAGAGATCGCCCAGGATGCATTCTTAAAAGCTTTCAGATCTCTGAAAGAATTCAGGAAGAAAAGCAGTTTCGCTACCTGGCTTTACAGAATTGTTTATAATACTGCAATCTCGCTTGTAAGAACCAGGAAGAACAAAGTACTTTCAGTTGAGGAATTTCCGGCTGATGCTGTTGATTTCCTTGGGTTCAGCAGCAGCGAGGAAGAGGCTGCTGATGATTATAGGAATTCTTTGATTAATTTTGCCCTTCAGAAGATCTCTGAAGAAGAGAGAGGACTTGTAACTCTTTATTATTATGATGAACTGGATACGGAAGAGATATCAAAAATCACCGGCATAAGCAGGTCGAATATTAAAGTAAGGCTTTTCAGAGCCAGGCAAAAGATGGCCGGGATCATTAGAAAGGTTGAAATGAAAAACGTCTTTTACAATGAATAAACAGGAGATGAATGATGACACTCTGCTGAGGAAATACCTCAATCCTGAAAAGATTGAGAAAGCCCCTGATGGATTTACTTCAAAAACCCTGACAAGGATCCAGATCGAAACCCAGTCAGCAAAGGAGAACAAAGGCTTTTTTGTAAAAAACAAAGTGCCCGTGATATCAATTTCAATAACAGCCGCACTGATACTGGCTGCAATTATAATCCCTGCAGGTGAGACTGAATCCGTAGGCTCCACGATCTGGAAAATAATCCAGGATCTGGAATTCAAATTGCCAGTCATAAATATTGATTATTTTAATGATTTGAGCCTTCCCGGATGGTTTTCTTACGCAATGATTGGAATCATACTCCTGGGATTTTTTGACAGGGCTCTTTCCGGAATTTTCCATAAAAATAAAACCCCCCTTTAGGATTTTGGGGTCAAACTTTAAGGACCTGTGAATTTAATCCTTTCGCATTAAGCGATCTGCTCATTGCCAGCAGAACTTCCCGGATTCCCAGTTTAATGTCACAGCTTCCTTTAAGATGCACGATAAGGGCACATTGTTCAGCCTGAACCGAATCATGTCCGCAAATCTCAACGAGAGATTTAATAACGTGATCGAATGTGTTTATCTCATCATTGTACAATATAAGCGAGTGCATTTCACCGCCGCTGCTCAGCCTGTCGCTCCTATGTAATGTTTTTTCCTTCATCGCTATTTCTCAAAAAGTTGCTTTGCCGTCTCTACCGGGATCTCCCTGTTTCCAAGATATGCAGTTACTTTTGCCTCCCTGTAACCGTTTCGTTTAAGAAGATCGGTATATTCAGTAGCACTCTCAAAAGTAATAAATTTTCCAATCAGATAAACAAATGTTCCATCTTCAGCTGTAATTATATCAAAACCACGGTTGCCGGCCGTCTTCCTGTAGACCTCCGCAGTATCATCACTCAAAGGTTTGAATGATCGGGTCACCTCAACTCTGAAGATCAGAGTCGAAGGCGCCGTCTCTCCTGTTTTAAGAGATGGCGCAGTTTCCATAAGCGGTTTCTGACCCCATTCATTTTCCATAAGAGAAGCTCTTTCAAGCGATACAGCTTTTCCATAAAGGACAGCAGTAACAAACGAATCTTTGAACCCCAGTTGCCTTAAAGTTACAACTGACTGGCTGGCATCAGCCAGTCGCCTGAACTGACCGGCAAAGTATTTTGTCGATCCTGTTCCCGGAATTTTAAATCCTGCCACCGGCGATATCCCTTTAAAGAAGGAAGGCTCCATCAGTTTACTGAAAACTCCGATCTGGATCCGGTATACCAATCCGGCAGGTATTTCAGGATCCAGTAAAATTTTCTGATTCCTTACACGTGCAGGATCTGTTTCAACATTGAAAATTGAAAATATTTCCACGCGCCTGACAGGCTCAGGTGAGACTGGCGCTGCAACAACTTCTTTCTTTACGGGAGGCCTGGCCCCGGTACTACCGAATTTTTCATCAGCCATCCTCTGGTAGTCTGCGGAGAGCGATTCCATTTCCGAAATTCTGGATTTTGCTGTCTGCTTCTGTGAGGGAGTAAGTTTATCATATTCCTTCCTGTAATCAGCAATAAGGCTATTCAGTGAATCAGCTTTTACCTGGTATTTCATTGCTTCGGATAACACTTTATCATATGCAACCGGTACCTCCTGCTTCTTCGGAACTGGTTTGACCGCAGGCTGAACTACGGTCTTTTCTGCAATGAGCTTTTCAGGTTCTGCTTTTTGCACGGGTCCCGGCTTTCTTTCCTTGCACTCCTGGATATATCCCGGAACATTTAATTCCCTGGCTCTCTTTTTTCCCGCCTTATCTCCAAAATTATTAAATGAATCAATTGCATCCGGAAACCTTCCTGCCATCTGTTGTGCTCTGCCAAGGTAAAACCATGCATCCTCCGGAATGTTTTTAATATCCAGAGAACCATTGAGCGCTTCACTGAGAAATTCTGATGCATTTTCAGGCTCCCTGTTCATCTTCACAAGACATACCCCTGAATAATACTTATATAAGGGATCCTTTGAATATACCTGTAAAAGAATCCCGAATTCCCTTAAAGCTTTTTCATAATCTCCACCGGAGAAAGCATCCATTGCAGCCTGCCGCGAAGGTTTATGCTGAACCTCCTGAGAATTCAGATCAGCTAACGATATAAGAAGAAAGGATACTAATACTGAAACCCGGATAAAGTAATATTTATTTTTAATTTTCATCAAGCTATTGTTA
>JBBSAP010000234.1:0-3767 GCA_038252165.1 Bacteroidales bacterium
GCAAATCCAAGCAGGAAAATAATTGAAAGCCAGAGGGTGCTGTTCGATTTTAGTGAATCACGATTCATGATAAGCCATACGACGGCCAGTGCTGCACAGATTATTCCAAAAACAATCTGGAATATTCTGATAACCCTGTTGTTCCTGTTTACCTCAAGGGAAAAATAATTATTCTCCATTTGATTTTTCTGCAATTTATCTATTTTCATGAAGCGAAGAATCTCAAACTCGTTTTATTAGTTTTCCCGGACAATAGTGGTATAAATTATAAATATTGTCTATTTTTATAAATGACTCCTTTTCCCTGCCGGCAGGCCGGCAGGGAAAAGGGGATAAAAACTATACCACAATTAACTTTATAACCATGATTCCCGATACTCAATAACTATAATACCATCAACCGGCAACAAATCTAATACTAACCGAAATCCATGAAAAGAAATTACTACCTCATCTTTCTGATTTTCCTGATCTTTTTTGCCATATCCTTCCTTACAAATATTCTGGGATCGATAAACCCGAATGTAAGTGATAGCTTCTCCCTCACGGGAACTATGACAGGAATGCTGCCATTTTCATTTTTTATTGCTTATGGATTAATGTCAATCCCTGCCGGAATGCTCATTCAGAAGTACCACGAAAAAAGGAGCCTGACTTTTGCCTGGATCGTTTCATTTTCCGGCGCACTTCTGTTTTCTCTTTTCCCTTCTTTCCCGGTTTTCTTAATTTCTTTGTTCCTGATCGGGTCAGGGATGGCTGTAATGCAGGTTGCTATTTATCCGCTGCTCAGAACTGCCGGAGGCGAGTCACATTTTGCCTTTAATTCAGTGGTTGCCCAGCTTGTCTTTGGAGCTGCTTCATTCCTGAGTCCATTTGTTTATTCATATCTGGTTCTTGGTCTGGGAAATCAGCAGGCAAATGATGGGTTTCTTATAAGGATCATGGCTTCCCTTACCCCCCAGCAGTTACCCTGGGTATCAATTTACCTGCTTTTCACGATTATTTGTCTTTTAATGGCTATAATAATTTTTGTTACACGTTTCCCAAAAGTGGAGCTTAAAGAGGAAGAGATAGTAGGAGCATGGGATACACATGTTGAACTATTCAAACAGAAAAAAGTTATACTTTTCTTTTTCGGCATATTCTGCTATGTGGGCACGGAGCAGGGCATTGCAAACTGGATCTCTGAATTTCTGAGAACTTACCATGGTCTGACACCCGAAATTGAAGGAGCAAGAGCAGTCGGACTCTTCTGGGGTATGATGACTGTCGGCTGTGTCCTTGGATTGTTCCTCTTAAGGGTTATGGACAGCAAGATCGTTTTGCGGATATTTACCATTGCATCGCTGATTATTCTGACATTCACTCTTTTCGGCAGGGTTGAATTTGCACTTTTCGGATTCCCTGCCCTGGGCTTTTGCCTGTCGGTAATGTATGCAATCATTTTCTCACTTGCACTTAACAGTGTGTCAAAGTCACACGGATCATTTGCAGGTATCCTTTGTACAGGAATTGCAGGAGGTGCAATAGTCTCGCTGATAGTCGGAAAGCTGAAGGATCTTATTGGTTTACAGGCAGGAATGACTGTTCTGTATATCACATTAGGTTATATTCTCAGCCTTAGTTTCTGGGCAAAGCCGATAATAACAAATGCAACTGTAAGAAAAAAGAAGTGATTTCCTAAAAATAACAATTATGAAAAAAATTAAAACTACACTACAAAAGAATCTATCGGATCTTGTGTCCGGTAAAGCTTTACTGATTGCCAGCATTATAAGCGGCCTGGCTCTGATCATGTTTTCAGGCGTCTCAGCCTGCGCTTCCACTCAGTCAGACTGGCGGCAGCTTTTTAACGGAAAAGATCTGACAGGGTGGAAACATGTTGGCCCTGGATTTATGTCGGTGGAAAATGGTCTTTTAAGGGGCAATGGAGGTATGGGACTCTTATACTGGGAGGGAGAGAAGTTTTCTAATTGCGTAATTAAGGTCGTCTGGAAGATGCGTGATCAAAACAGCAACTCGGGAATATTCATACGTATGCCGGTAGAACCTCGCGAAGAGTGGATGCCGGTACATTATGGTTATGAGGTTCAGATCGATAACAAACCTGAACTTTCAGATGAAGACGATTACCATTATACAGGTACATTGTATTCACTTACAAAACCCCTGGCAAAACCAGGAAAACCTGGTCCTGAGTGGAATACAACTGAAATTACTCTTGACGGGCTTAGGACAATTGTCTCTGTCAATGGTGTTAAAGTTACCGACTACACAGAAGGTGATCCGGTTCCGGAAAGGAAATTTGATTTTGAACCTTTTCGTGGCCCCAGACCTGAATCAGGATATATAGGAGTTCAGAATCACGGCGAATCAGACGTGGTATACTTTAAGGAAATAGCTGTTAAACCTCTTGTCAAGACTTCAAAATGAAAAATTCAAATCTAAATCCAAAGGCCTTTAACGAGATTACACGGCGTAATTTTGTTAAAACTGCTGCTGCCGGTGCTGCTGCATTGACAATTATTCCGGTATGCGCTGTAAGCGGTATGGGGTATGTGGCTCCAAGCGATAAACTGCTTATTGCGGCAGTAGGTTGTGGTGGTGAAGGAGCTGATGATATACGACATTATTCAATCGCGCCTAAGAAAAACGCGGAAATTGCTTTTCTCTGCGACGTTGACGACAGACAGGCTGCTCCAAGAATAAAAGAATTCCCGAAAGCAAAATTCTATCACGACTGGAGGGAGATGTTCGACAATGAAAGCAAGAACTTTGATGCCGTTTCTGTTGCTATCCCCGACCATAATCATGCTATTGTGGGCCTTGGCGCCATGCAGCTTAAAAAGCACCTGTACCTTCAGAAACCTCTTACACACGACATCTACGAAGCAAGAATACTTACCCAGGCATCTGAAAAGTACAGAGTCGTTACCCAGATGGGTGATCAGGGAGCCTCCTGCGACGGCATGCGGACTTTAAGGGAATGGATTGAAGCAGACATACTTGGAGAAATTGAAAAAGTCTATTGCTGGACCGACAGACCTGTTTGGCCACAGGGTATTCCATGGCCTGTAACACATCCTCCTGTTCCTTCCGGGTTAAAATGGGATCTCTGGCTTGGAACTGCTGAAGAAACCGATTATATCGATAACCTTGTCCCATTTAATTGGAGGGGGTGGTGGAGATT
The DNA here is from genome assembly GCA_038252165.1 of Bacteroidales bacterium. Classification (GTDB taxonomy): domain Bacteria; phylum Bacteroidota; class Bacteroidia; order Bacteroidales; family VadinHA17; genus LD21. The sequence goes on from JBBSAP010000234.1 coordinate 3,191, forward strand.
CGGAACAGGAGCACTTGGCGATATGGGTTGTCATATTATTGGCCCGCCCTTTAAACTTTTAAACCTGGGATATCCCACTGAAGTTTCGTGTAATGCAAGTACCGTCTATACAGGTATTTTCAAAGAGGGTATTTTCCCTGACAGCGGACCTGTATCAAGTTCAGTCCGTTTTAAGTATGAGATGAAAAATGGTAAATCCCTTGACCTTTACTGGATGGATGGCGGCATAACCCCTGAACGCCCTTATGAAATAGACCCGGATGTCAACATGAATGATATTATGGGTGACTGGCCGGGTCTGAATGATTATGAAGGAGCCACTTTGTTCATAGGAACAAAAGGAAAGGCCGCCTGCGGCTGGGGTGGCCGAAACCCAATTCTTTTACCTCTGTCAAAGAATAAGGATATTAATGTTCCAAAAAAATACCCGCGTGTAACTGGTGATATGGACGGCCACTGGTGGCAGTGGATAGATGCCTGTATTGCCGGATATGGAAATGCTGAGGTTGATTCTCCATTCGTTGGATATGCCGGTCCGCTGACTGAAACAGTTTTAATGGGTAACTTGTTGCTGAGA
>JBBSAP010000235.1:0-3738 GCA_038252165.1 Bacteroidales bacterium
AACCAGGATCTCAAGCTTTTTAAGCAGGTTTACCGATGGTGAGGTGCGGAGGTTGGTAAAATATACTTTTGATTTTGCCATTGTGTAAAATTAAGGGCATAAATGTAGCATATTCTTCTTAGAGGTATGTAAGAAAAAAAGACAATCATATGGCTAAAATAAAATCCCTGATATTCTCAATCAACCATTTAGGTGTTGAGGTTGCACCGCATATTCCAACCGATCTCTTATCGTCAAACCATGATTTTTCAATTTCTTCTGAAGAGGAAATAAAATGAGTGTCGGGATTAACACTTTTACAGACAGAAAATAACATCCGGCCGTTGGAACTCTCTTTTCCGCTTACAAAAATTATTGTATCATGTTCGCGGGCAAAGGTCCTCAGATTAGGTTCTCTGTTTGAGACCTGACCACAGACAGTATTTTTTACGTATAAATATAGATTGGGGTCTAAAACCCCGTGTTCTTTCATCTTATTATATATCAGTTCCTTAATAGAGTTGAATTCGCTGATCTCCATGGTTGTCTGCGAAAAAAGAGCAACAGGACGGGAAAAATCAATCTTATCTGTATCAGAAGAATTCGAAATCAGAATACCTTCGTTTTCCGTCTGCCCGAGCAAACCAACAACCTCAGCATGGCCTTGCTTTCCGAAAATTACAATCTGACCGTTATCCTTTTTGACTTTTTCCCATATCACCCTTATTCCTGACTGCAGCTTTTTGACTATTGGGCAGGTCGCCTCGATTATAGTGATATTGTTCTCTTCTGCTTTTGCGTATGTCTCAGGAGGTTCACCATGAGCCCTGATGAGCACTTTGCAGTTTTTCAGCTGCCGGAATTGTTCGTGATCGATTGTAACAAGCCCTAGTGATGATAATCGCTCGACCTCTTTATCATTATGAACGATAGGTCCGAGTGAGTATACCTTCTCTCCCTGCAAGAGAGCCTTTTCTGCGATCTCCACGGCGTTCTGCACGCCAAAACAGAATCCCGACTTTTTGTCAATCTCGACCTTCATGCAACTTTTTGTTGATGATTTTCATTACCCATTCCATCTGTTGGCCGACTGTCATCCTGCTGTTATCCAATATTATAGCATCATCGGCTCTTCTCAGGGGGCTTATGTCCCTGTTCTCATCCGCAATATCGCGCGCAATTATATTTCTTCTTATCTCTTCATATTCAACTTCAATATTCTTATGTATAAGCTCATCAAATCTTCTTTTGGCCCTTATGTCAACCAAGGCTGTCATAAAGATCTTAAGGTCAGCATCAGGGAATACCACAGTACCGATATCCCTTCCATCCATAACTATTCCCTTATAAACACCTATCTGTCTCTGAAGTTCAACCATTCGTGTGCGGACCTCCTGGATCTGGCTTATCCGGCTTACATGAGATGAAACTTCAAAACCCCTTATTTCTCTCTCCACGTTCTCTGAATTCAGAAATGTTTCATATTCAGCGATATCATGATTATAGACAAAGCATATATGTATTTCCCTGATGTCGGCCAGAATGCCTTCCATTTTAAGATCGCCCTTCCCTGCATATCCTTTTTTCAGGCAATACAGGGTAACCGCACGGTACATCGCTCCGCTATCGATATAGATATAACTCAGCTCACCGGCTATCGCCTTTGCAAAGGTGCTCTTACCGCATGAGGAATAACCATCAATTGCTATTATTAGTCTTTTGTCCATATATTTTAAATCCAGATTTATTTCATACAATACCAATGATTTTTTCGCTCACTGCCTGCCGGCAGGCAGCGGGTTGGAGGCCTATGAACTTTTTGTACAAACGATCAGGCCGCATGATCAATGAAACATTGGTCGATGCTCCTGCAAGATGATACGAAGCACGCCCGAATTCAATACTCAGTACTGATGTATTGATCCCGAATCCCCAGGATAAACCTGTTCCGGCAACCTTTGATTCTGTCTGCAACTCGCTTCTTCTCTGATGATTGTATCCAATACTCATATAGAAATTTTTATGAGGGATTACCTCGGCTCCGGCAACAATGTGCCGGAAAATATTTCCAAAGAATTCTGAAGCCGTCTTGTCCTGGTTAGCTTCTGATTCTGCATAATTATATGTAAGGTCATATTTTTCCAGGTGCCTGAGGGTAAGCGAAAACCTGAAGGGGGCATGCCTCAGCCTGGCAGAGAAGCCTGCCATCACCTCAAACGGGGGATTACCTCTTGGTTCACCGGCATATGCAGTTATCTGATAGCCCATATTTCTTATAACAATACCTGCTGAAATGAGATTTTGCCTATTGTGCCATGAAGCACCCAGGTCGACTGCAAATCCAAGGGAAGTGTATCTTTCAAGATTAGAAATCACAGGTTTGAAGTTGATTCCGACTGAAAACATTGAATCAAGCTCACGGGAATAGATTACTGAAAGAGCAGATTCTGAAGCGCTGAATGAACCTGAAATATTTCCTGATGCATCTGCTTCAGTAAAAGATCCGTAATTCAGGTAGGTTATTCCTCCTGCAAAATTTCCTGTTCCTTTAAGGGATCGTGAATACATAGCCAGACCATAATTAATACCCGCGAAATAATTTACATAGTTTAAAGCCAGGTTTCTGTCCATCTCCGGATCAAGAAGGGCAGGATTATTCCAGGCCAGGTTAAGATTCCTGCCTGTAAGTGATACATTTGAGCCGCCAAGGGATGAAATTAGTGCTGAATGTGTAAGGTTCAGAAATCCATAAACATTATTACCGCCCGTTTGAGAAAAGCCTGCAACTGACAGCAGTATGAATAATGATATGGTTTCAATTCGTTTGGCCATTATCAGATAATGAATGTAAATATATGCTTTTAGCCAGAAACTCTAGGCGGTCTTTCCTGTAAGGATCAGGGCATCATCACTTTTTTTATGATTACCGTTCATCTGCGACATTATCAGTCCTGCTATGACTATTGCCATTCCTAAAAGATTCTGCACAGTCAGTCTGTCGCCGAGGATCAGGAACGAAAAAAAGGCTGTAAAAATAGGGATGAAGTTAGTGAATACATTCGCCCTGGTGATACCCATATTCCTGACTGAATAAGCAAACAGGATAAATGCACCGCATGAAGCAAAAACTGCTAATTCAATAATTGGTGTCAGTGAACTTAAGGAGAAGGGAGTCTCAATAAAATGCTTAAAATCAAATATCAGGAAAACAGGCAGAAATAGAATCGCGCCAACGGTGTTTTGCAGATTAACAATAAAAACAGGTTCATAATTTCCGATGAGCCTGCTCAGAGTAAGGTTATAGCCTGAAGCGGATATAACTGCAAGCGCCAGGAGGCTTAACCCCTTGATATTAAATATAAGTGCACCTTCCTTATTCAGGATAAATACGATTATTCCAAGAAATGAAATTATGATACCGGCATAATTAATGATTTTCAGCCTTTCCTTGAAGAATATCCATGCTCCGATTGTAGCTACTACCGGAATTGTGGAGATCACTACCGATCCGACAGTGGCAGATACGTATGTTAATCCGAAGCTTTCACCCAGGAAATACAGGAATGGTTCAAAAGTTGCAAGCATAAGAAAAAGCTTTCGGTCCTCTCTCCTGATCCGGACGAATTTCTTTTTGATAGTGAGATAAGATGTTAAAAGAACTATTGAAATGACCAGGCGCAGAAAGACAATTGTAATAGGACGGAATGTCTCATTTGCAATTTTAAACCAGATGAATGAAAATGCCCAGAATATCATTGC
>JBBSAP010000236.1:0-3695 GCA_038252165.1 Bacteroidales bacterium
TAAAATCCTTCACCAGTCCAAAAGCATCAGTGATCTCCATGAAGATAAATGCGGTTCCATATACAACCAGAAAAAGCAGTGCAAAATATTTAACCCCGGTAAGTATTGAGTAAGAGTCTTTAAGCATTGTGTTGGTAAACAGAAATGATCCCAGAAATGCCGGGACAGATACCAGTATCACAAGGGGGAATAATAAATTCCTGCTGAAGTATAAAGCATGCCTGTTCTCAGCATGAATTATATCCCATTGTTTCAAAGGGTCAAGTATTATGCCTCTAACCGATCGAACCAGAAAATTTAAATCCATTGCGTGCCAGGTTTAGTGCCGCAAAATTATAATAAATTTATTGTAATTTGTAGTTCCTTATGATATCATTGGTATGACGGATGTAAAGAAGTCATCAAAGTATGATTTACTTGTAGTTACAGGTCCGACAGCCTCAGGAAAAACTTCGCTGGCTGCAGCGTTGGCTCTGAAGCTGAACGGGGAAATTATCAGTGCCGATTCGCGTCAGGTCTACAGGCAGATGAATCTGGGAACAGGTAAGGATTACAGCGATTATCTGGTGGAAGGCCGGTACATCCCATATCATATGGTTGATATTGCTGATCCGGGATACAAGTACAGTGTTTTTGAGTATCAGCAGGATTTTATAAAGGTGCTGGATGATCTGAGATCGAGGAATATTTTTCCTGTGGTTTGCGGCGGTTCAGGAATGTATATTGATTCAGTGGTTTCTGGCTACAGAATGATGGAAGTCCCGCCTGATCCGGTATTCAGAGCTTCACTTGAAAAGAAATCCCTGGAAGAGCTGACCGCGATCCTTACTTCCTTTAAGAAGCTGCATAATAAAACTGATATTGATACGAAGAAAAGAGCTATCCGTGCCATAGAGATTGAACGTTCCACCGGAACAGGAAAGCAAAACCTTAAAGATTTTCCGATTATAAAACCTCTTATAACGGGCGTGTTTTTCAACCGGGAAAAAAGACGTGAAAGGATCAGTGAAAGACTGAAGCGCCGCCTTGAAGAGGGTATGGAGGATGAAGTCAGAAAATTGCTGACAGAGGGCGTCGATCCTGAAACATTGATCTATTATGGACTTGAGTATAAGTATATTACACTCTATATTACAGGGAGGATTTCATATGACGAAATGTACTGTTCGCTCGAAACAGCTATCCACCAGTTTGCAAAGCGCCAGATGACCTGGTTCCGGGGTATGGAACGAAAAGGGATAAAGATTCATTGGATTGACGGGGAGCAACCAATGGAGGATAAGGTAAAGAAAGTCGTTGAGCTGCTATGTTATTGATCCCATTCCCATAGGTGTCTCCAAAGCCAGGTTTTACCCCCAAACCCCCATGGGAGGCTTTTTAAAGCAGCTGTAAATCAATAAGTCCCCCTTGGGGGATTTAGGGGTGAGGTGTCTATTTTAAGTAAGTATCCAGCCACTCGAAAAATTCTCGCTGCCAGATCACTGAATTCTGTGGTTTCAGGACGAAATGAGTTTCATCCTCAAAAAAGAGCATCCTGCTCGGAATGTTATGAAGCTGAGCGGCCTGAAATGCTTCCATGCTCTGGGTATAAGGAATCCTGAAATCATTTGCTCCGACTATTATCAGTATCGGAGTATCCCAGCTGTCAACCCTTAAATGTGGTGAAAATCCGTAGCTTTTTGGATTATTCCAATAAGGTCCTTCAATATCCTTGTTTGGAAACCATAATTCCTCAGTGGAGCCATACCAGCTGGTAAAATCGAACATCCCGCAATGGGAAATAAAAGCTTTAAATCGTCCTCCATGGATGCCGGCAAGATAGTACACGGAGTATCCTCCATAGCTTGCGCCAACTGCACCAAGCCTGTTTACGTCAACATATGGTTCTTTGGACATCGCATCGGTGGCATCGAGATAGTCCTGCATGTTTGCACCTCCGTAATCCCCTGATATCTGCTCCTTCCATGCCTGCCCGAAACCTGCGTCGCCACGCCTGTTCGGGGCTATTACAATATAACCTTTTGCTGCCATCATCTGAAGGTTCCAGCGGTACGACCAGAACTGATCGAGCGTCGACTGGGGACCCCCGTTGCAAAACAGCAGTGCCGGATATTTTTTCTGCGCATCAAAATCGGGAGGATAGACAATCCACATCTGGAGATCCTTATTGTCTTTTGTCTTTATATATTTTTCCTCAACCTTTCCCATCCGGACCGATTCATATATAGGCTTGTTTATATAAGTAATCTGGCTGATCTCTCCGGAATTCAAATTCACATTTGATAATTCAGGTGCCATCGACATGGATGTAATTCCCGATACCAGAACCCCTGACTGAAGATTAACAGGTCCCATATTATGAACCCCTTCAGTCACTTTTTCAATGTTTTTTACAGTTAAATTGATCCTGAATACCTGTGCAGTACCCAGATAAGAACATGTGAAATAGACGTTCATGTTGTCGGCCCATGTAAGATTCTCAATATCAAACTGCCATCCTTTGGATAGCCAGTTACGGCTATTATCCTTCAGATTATAAATTACAAGACGGTCGAGATCGGCCTCGTAGCCATTTCTTTCCATACTCTGAAGTGCTATTTTTGAGCCATCGGGTGAGAAAACAGGATATCTGTCGTAACCGTTGTTGCCCTCAGTAATATTTACTTCCCTGCCAGAAGCTATTTCATGCAGGTAAATGTCGGAGTTTGTGCTTCTTGCATCCTCAATTCCCTTCAGTCTTTTAGATGTGTAAGCAATGTATTTCCCATCAGGACTCCATGCGATTTCACGTTCATCATAATAAGGAGCTGTCGGGGATTCATACCTCTGATCCTTCATAATATCCTTTTCTCCTGATACTGCTGATCCGTTGAATGATGCAACAAAAATATGGCTGTACGAGTAATCGCTCCATGCATTCCAGTGCCTGTACATAAGGTCATCTATAATTCTGACCCTGGCATTTGGGAGATTATACTTTTCATTTGTCGTCTGATCAAGCTTGACCCTTTTTGTAAAGTAAATTTTATTACCGGCTGGAGATATATTGAAAATCTCAAATTCAGGGATCCCTTCTACTTTTTTCTGTTCCGAACCGTCGGGATTCATTGTCATAAGATCGCTTCCTCTTACAAATGCGATCTTCTTGCCATTATCAAACCATTGCGGGGAACCGCCTCCTTCAGTAGTAAGTCGTACAGGTTCTCCTCCGCCGGAAGATATTTTGAAAATGTCTGTCTTCCTGATTTCACTCTTAAGGTCAATCTTAGTTACAGTATATAATACCGAAGATCCTTCGGGAGAAAGGGCAAATGAACCAAGCCGGCCGAATTTCCACATTATTTCGGGTGTCATTACCCCTCCGGCTTTTTCCTCTTCCGTAAGCAGATTGTTGAATTCAGAGACCGGTTCTGTGGTAACAACGGGTGTTTTCTGTTTGCAGGAAACAGAAATACTGATGATCGCGATCATCAGCAGGAATAAAGATCTTTTCATAACGGATATCGGATAATGGTGTTTATTACTTTTTGAGGGCTTCAAATATTTTAACCTTTAATTCATCATACAGCTCCGGATTGTCTTTAATGATCAGTTTAACGGCATCTCTTCCCTGTCCCAGCTTTGTGTCTCCATAGCTGAACCAGGAGCCGCTTTTCTTAATTATCTCGAGATCCACACCAAGGTCAACTATTTCA
>JBBSAP010000237.1:0-3683 GCA_038252165.1 Bacteroidales bacterium
CACTCAGGTGCACAGGCAAATATGGCAGTCTTTTTTGCTGTTTTAAAGCCCGGCGACACATTTATGGGCCTTAATCTGGCACATGGAGGCCATCTTTCACACGGATCACCTGTAAACTCCTCCGGCATTCTTTACAGGCCCGTAGCTTATAGTGTTAGAGAAAGCACCGGAATTGTAGATTATGATATGATGGAAGAGCTTGCCCTGAAGGAAAAACCAAAGATGATAATAGGAGGGGCTTCAGCTTATTCCCGTGAGTGGGACTATGAGAGGATGAGGAAGATCGCTGATTCTGTCGGGGCGATTCTGATGGTCGATATGGCTCATCCAGCCGGACTTATTGCTGCCGGACTGCTGAATAATCCGCTTAAGTATGCCCATATAGTTACATCAACAACTCATAAGACTCTGAGAGGACCCAGGGGAGGTATAATACTAATGGGTAAGGATTTTATCAACCCATGGGGTATTACCACACATAAAGGAGAGGTGAGGATGATGTCATCACTTCTTAATTCAGCTGTTTTCCCGGGTATTCAGGGTGGCCCTCTTGAACATGTGATTGCTTCAAAAGCTGTCTCTTTTGGAGAGGCTCTGCTTCCCGAATTCGGAAAATACCAGGCACGTGTGAAAAAGAATGCTGCTGTAATGGCCCAGGCGTTTACTGACAAAGGATATAAAGTGGTTTCAGGAGGAACCGACAATCACCTGCTGCTGATCGATCTCAGGACAAAATTTCCGGAAATTTCAGGAAAAAAAGCCGAGAATACACTTGTGCTTTCACACATTACCGTAAATAAAAACATGGTACCCTTCGACAGCAGATCACCTTTTCTGACATCCGGACTACGGGTCGGAACTCCTGCAATTACAACCAGGGGACTTAATGAAGAACATATGGGTGTCATAGTGGAGCTAATAGATGAGGTGATCTCAAATATTGAAAATGAAAACGTTATCCGGACTGTCGGTGAGAAGGTTGTTGAAATGATGAAATATTTTCCTCTGTTCTCAATGTAAATTGTATTTATGTATATCAATAATATCATTTTTTACTGAATTTCTATTATTTTGTTAATAATTCAGATTTATTCATCAGGCTGTGGGCAGGCAAAAGCTTATATATATTGTTGATGATGATCCTGTGATTAATATACTGGTAACCAGACGACTGATCTCAGAAGGCTATCTGGTAAAGTCGTTCAGGTATGGAGAAGACTGTCTTAAGGAGCTTGATACAGGCCCGGATCTGATTATTTTAGATTATTATTTTACCGGTGAGGGCAAGGAAGTTATGAACGGTATGGAAGTTTATACCCGGATCATGGAATTAATGCCGCGGAATCGTGTTATTGTTCTTTCGGGACAGGAGAATGGTGAAATTGTGCTGGAGTTGGCGAGAAAAGGTATCGACGACTATATAATAAAAGATCACAACCTGATCGACAATCTGATTATTTCAGTGAGAAAATTGCTGAAAAGGTAATACTGAAAAATTACTTCAGCATGAAATTATAGGTGATTGTTCCCTTCTGTACTGCCGGAGCATCTGATTTTGCCTCAAACCTAGCCTTCAAAGCTGCTTCCTTTGCAACCTTAAGCAGGTAATCATCAAGTATGGTTGAACCTTTTATTCCAGGTATGGCCTGGATAACTTTTCCGGATTTGTCGACCCTCACTTCAACAACCACTTTCCCTTGTTCCTGGTAAATATAGTCAGGTATTGGTAAAGACAGGGAGCGTCGTCCGCCAAGATCATATGAGATATTTCCCTGATTTCCAAGACCGCTGCCTTCACCCCTGTTCTTTGAATCGACCGATCCTGTCTGAACTCCCTGGTTGCCCTTTCCTCCAGCTTCTCCTTCACTTGTGGAAGTTGTTCCTGCATTTTTAGAATTTGCAAGTGCATCCCGGGTATTATTCATTATATCAGCCTGCCGTTTCTGTTCAGCTTCAATTATTTTTCTTTCTGCCTCCTCTGCTAATTTCTTTTTTCTTTCAGATTCAAGCTGCTCCTTCTGCTTCCTGTCAGCTTCAACCTTTTCAAGGCGCTTCTTTTCAACCTCAGGATCTAACTTTTTAACCTCAGGAGCCTCCTCATTATTCTGAGTCAGCAATGGTTCGTCGTTCTGTACTTTAGGGGCAGCTTTGGGCGGAGGAACTGATGCTTCCTGCTGGACAGGCGGTGGAGAAGGCTCAATCATACCTAACCCGGTCTCATCTGTACCGAAATTCACCATTATACCTTCTTCAGTTTCAGGCGGCTTAGGCGGCGCAAAAGCGACAACGATCAGCAGGATCAATAATACAATGTGCAGTATTGATGTACCGATAATTCCCTTTTTTTTCTCAGAGGGAATTCTTCTAATGTCGTTATTTAGCTGAGGTTGCAATTATCAGTTTATAATTATTAGCCTGTGCGATATTCAGAATCGCCACAACAGTTTCGAAAGGTACGTTTTTATCTGCATGAAGAGAAATATATGTTTCAGGATTAGCTCCAAGCTTCTTCTTCAGAATGCTTTCAAGGGTTTCAATGGTGACTGGTTGCTGTTCAATATAGTACTTTTTGTCAGCTGTTATTGAAATAGTGGTCTGGGGTTTTGCCGAAGTCTGAGTGCTTCCTTTCGGAAGAAGCAGCTTAACGGCAGTCGGATGCACCAGGGTGGATGTAAGCATGAAGAAGATAAGCAGATTGAATACAACATCTGTCATCCCGACTGAACTGAAGTTCAGACTTATCTTATTTCTCTGCGAAATTGCCATTTTAATGTGCTGATTTTAAAGGTTCATTTAAAATATCAAGGAATTCAGTATTTGTGGCCTCCAGGTTAAATACCACTCTTTCAACCCTCACAACAAGAGTATTATAGGCAAAATAGCCCAGAATTCCGACGATAAGGCCTGCCACCGTCGTTATCAGTGCTGTATAAATACCCCCCGACATCATGGAAACATCAATATTGTTGCCTGCCTGGGCCATCGCATAGAATGATTTTACCATACCGATTACAGTACCCAGGAACCCCAGCATTGGTTCAGCTCCGGTAATTGTGGCTAGTGTAGGAAATCCCCTTTCCAGTTTGGAAATTTCAAGCTTTCCCACATTTTCAATAGCTGTGCTTATATCCTGAAGGGGCCTTCCCAGCCTGCTTATCCCTTTCTCGATCATGCGGGCAGACGGACTGTCGGTCGATTTACATAATGCCATTGCAGCATCAATCCTACCATCATGTATGTAGTCTTTGATCCTGTTCATGAAATTGGTATCCTCCCTTGAAGCTCTTCTGATAACGTAGTACCTTTCAATAAAGATATATGCCGCTACCAGCGACAGCAGTATGATAGGAACCATCACCCACCCACCCTTGATTACGAAATCCAGAAGAGTAAGCTTTTCTGCTGCCGGTTGTGCTGCCGAAGGTAAGTCCTGGATAAAAAAATGTAGAAATCCCATATTTCCCCTTTTATTAATTAATTATAAAACAAACAATTATATCCTTTGTATTTATTTTTACACGTGCGAAGATATTAAAAAACGAAAAAATGGTATGTTCTATTATAGTGTGTTAATAACATTGTGACATTATTTATTAACCTTATCTACGACTGATATTTCGTCCTCTTTCTTTATTTCTGAAGTTGTTTTTTTCTTTAACAGATCAGAGAATTTATTGAAATCC
>JBBSAP010000238.1:0-3615 GCA_038252165.1 Bacteroidales bacterium
CAACCGGGTATTTCGAAGGCAGGGTGAAATATACATATACATAATCAGCATCGGTTTCAGGATTCTTTTCCTCCTGAATTGCAATATAGTACTTCCCGTTAAAATCCTCCCAGTAGAAATATGGCTTGAATTCCCTGTTTTCAGAAGGGAAGAGATAAACATGATAATTGGAGATCAGGAAATCGATTTTTCTTACATATTGTGACTGATACCTTATGCTTTTAATATCGAAATACCTGAATTCATTTCCACCCTTGAAAACGTTATTCTCCGATAAGGAACTGTATTTAAGTTCATTGCTGCCATAAAACTCAGGTTTTAAATTTCTTTTTGCGTTGTCCCATCGTCCATTCTGCAGAATGCACGCATCGACATCCCTGAAGGGATCATTTATTCTGACCGGGGAAATGTTTACCGTAAAATCAATCTGCTGGTTTGTATTGACATCTGATGTCATTCTTGGCCTGTGAGCTGAGATATTTATTCCTGCAATATCTTCTGTGATCAAAAACCGCTGCGAAAGAACAGGGTTTTCCGGTTCATTCAGCGGATGAACCAGCAGGATATAGTTTCCTGATAGTTTAAGCTGTGCCCTTTCATTCGGGAACGTAATTTTATAATGGGTGTAATGGACAGTGGTGTTGAATGATGGCCTGTAGTCTTCAATGGGATTCTCTGAAAATCCTTCCATGTAATCGGTATAGAAGATATCCGATCTTCTCCAGTCCTTGTCACAATGTATGAAGGTATAGTAGTAATTATCTATATTGTCGCCAAGAAGATCAAAATGCAGGACCAGCTTTTCATCGCTGTTCAGTTTGATCACAGGGTATGAAAGGTTCCATCCCTCCTTGTAAAGCTGAACGGTTTTTATCTTGTCATTGAAGACATGATTTGTAAATGCAAGTGAGTCATTGTTCTCCGATAAGGCAGGAAAAAAATCAAGAAGGAGAGCCATAAAAAGTGAAACATTCATTTGCTGAAATTTAAGTACGAATTTACACATAGTGGAAATTTATTTCATCATTTTTAGAATATTTTAAAAAATTTGGCGAGCTATTTATACATTTGCAGCTTCTGTTAATTAATTAACAGAACTCTGATCCGAAAGAATTATTTAAATAAGATCATTTTACAATGTCCATTACGATAAAGCTAAAAAAAGGGTTTGATATCCGGTTGGAGGGAGTTGCTGAAAAAAGGTTTGCCGGAGCTGTAAATCCGGGTATGTTCGCAGTTAAGCCCACTGATTTTCCAGGGCTAATTCCAAAGCTGGAGGTCAGACCTGATACTGAAGTCCTGGCCGGCTCTCCGCTTTTTTACGATAAGTTGCGTCCGGAAATAAAATTCACTTCACCTGTCAGTGGCAGGGTTGTATTTGTTGAAAGGGGAGACCGCAGAAAAATGCTGGAGGTAATAGTCGAAAAGAACGGCAACGGATATGTTGATTTTAGAAAAGCGAATCCTGAAAATCTTTCAGATAAACAAATTAAAGAGCATCTTTTAAGCTCAGGTCTTTGGCCGGCAATAAGGCAGAGACCCTACCACGTTGTTGCGAATCCGAATGACAGGCCGAAATCTATCTTTATTTCAGGTTTTGACACGGCGCCTCTTGCCCCGGATTATAATTTTATCCTTGAAAACTCTTCGGTTGCCTCTTTGAGGACAGGGATCAGCGCACTTGCAAAACTGACAACGGGCAGGATCAATCTTATTCTTAAAGGGAATGGTAATGACAACAATATTTTTGAAGGGATCGATGGTGTGGAAAAATCGTATTTTTCAGGTCCTCATCCTGCCGGGAATGTGGGGGTCCACATCCATCACCTTTATCCGTTGAACAAAGGTGAAATTGTATGGTTTGTAAATTTTCAGGATATTATTTCGATCGGCCGCCTGTTTGAAGAGGGAAAATATAAGCCGGAAAGGATTGTTGCTTTGACAGGTTCTGAAGTTGTTCATCCTCAGTATTATAAAATGCTTTCAGGTGGAACGGTTACTCCTGTTGTCACTGGTAATGTCAAACCGGGTAATCAGAGATATATAAGCGGTAATGTGCTCACAGGAACAAAGATAAGCCCCGATGGGTTTCTGGGATATTATGATTCCCAGATAACAGTAATTCCCGAAGGTAATTATTTTGAGTTTTTCGGATGGGCAGACCCCGGTATAAATAAATTAAGCTTTTCGCGTACCTTCCTTTCATCACTTATACCCGGCCGGAGCTATAAGCCCAATACTAATATGCATGGTGGGGAAAGAGCTTTTGTTGTAACCGGGCAATACGAAAAGGTCGTTCCGATGGATATTTTCCCGATGCAGCTTTTAAAAGCTATAATCGCTGAAGATATTGATAACATGGAAAACCTGGGGATATATGAGATTGCTGAGGAAGATTTTGCATTATGTGAGTTTATTTGTCCCTCCAAGATTGAGATACAATCAGAAATAAGAAAAGGACTTGATCTGATGAAAAAAGAGATGAGTTAAGTAACCTGTGAATTTTCGATAATACAATGAATTCCCTAAGAAAAAAGTTAAATAAACTAAAGCCCCATTTCTCAAAAGGGGGAAGGTTTGCAAAGTTGCAGTCAGTATTTGATGGATTTGAAGCCTTTATGTTCGTGTCCGATAAAGTCACTTTCAAGGGTTCACATATAAGGGACTCAATCGATTTGAAGCGGACAATGACAATTGTGATTATTGCCCTTTTACCTGCGCTTTTATTCGGCTCTTACAATACCGGTTTGCAGCATTTCAGGGCCATTGGCACTGATCCTGCTTTTTTGCAGGCCTTCTGGTTTGGTTTTCTCCGGATATTACCTCTGATTATTGTAAGCTACGTTGTGGGACTTGGAATAGAATTTATAGTTGCACAGATCAGGGGACATGAAATAAATGAGGGATATCTGGTTACAGGGATACTTATTCCCCTGATTATGCCTATCGATATCCCATTATGGATGCTGGCACTGGCTGTTGCCTTTTCTGTCATCCTTGGCAAGGAGGTGTTTGGAGGCACAGGTATGAATGTTTTTAATCCGGCTCTGCTTGCACGGGCATTCGTGTTTTTCAGCTATCCTGCATGGATGACCGGCGATAATGTGTGGACCCAGGGTCTGACTGCAGGGCAAAACATTATCGATGGTTTTTCCGGAGCCACCCCTCTATCACTCTGTGCGGCAGGAGAAATAACAAAACTTCCCTCGTTTATGCAGATGTTTCTTGGTTTCATACCAGGTTCGATAGGCGAGACTTCAACAATAGCAATCCTGATTGGTGCTGTAATCCTTATAATTACCGGTGTCGGCAGCTGGAAAATAATGGCAGGTGTTTTTGCCGGCGGTATGGGTATGGGACTGTTGCTTAATGCAGTTTCAGCAAATACGTATATGGAGCTCCCTTTTTATTATCATTTTGTGATGGGAGGCTTTGCTTTCGGTGCGGTCTTTATGGCCACAGATCCTGTTTCAGGCTCACAGACAGAGAAAGGTAAATGGATCTATGGTTTTATGATAGGGGTACTTTCGATTATTTTAAGGGTTCTCAATCCTGCATATCCCGAAGGAGTGATGCTTGCCATACTCCTTATGAATGTTTTTGCCCCTCTCATTG
>JBBSAP010000239.1:0-3605 GCA_038252165.1 Bacteroidales bacterium
TCCCAGCCTCGATGAATAAGGCTCTTTAAGAATATCTGAAACAGGATTGGTAAACTGATTATACCTGGTATAAGCATTAATTATATACCCGATATAAACAGGCATGGGATATGAGCTTATGCCTGTCATTGAACCAAAAAGGATGTTCAGATCATACGGACCTGCCCCGCATACACTTCCCTTAAGGTTAAACTCACCCGGATAATCCTTCTCAAGAGCCTCATGAACTGCAAGTGTGGCCCATCCGCCCTGCGAATAACCGGCCACGTAAACAGCATCTTCAATTGTAATGTCCGGAAGTTCTTCAGGGTCCATCTCTTTTGCCGTAAAAAGCATGTCGACTATTGATCTGACGGTTGGTTCCTTTATCAGGTATGGATGAGGGATGTCCGCTGATTCACCGAATCCCGGATAATCGGGGATAAGAACAACATATCCCATTGAAGCAATAACTTCCACAAACTGGTAAGAAGGATTAGAAGGATATTCACTTGGGGCATAATCATTCACGGTATTCGTGCCATTTTGAAAACTGATAAGCGGATAATCTCCCTTATCAGAAGGAACACAGATAAGTCCTGAGGCATTTATTTCCGTGTTATTTACTTCTGTTTTGTAAACCACCCTGTAAATATCAACCGGATGTGAAATATGCTGTTTAAGAACACTAAGTTCCGGGTAAGTGGCTGACGCAATATCAAGAAGTACATTTATATATACGGTAGAATAACTGGTAATTAATTCCTTCGAAACAAAATGCTCATATTCCGGCTCTTCACTTTTTTTGCAGGATGAGACACCTGAAATAATTACAGAAATGAAGAGCAGCGCACCGATAAATCGTTTAAATGTTTTCATAGCGGCAAAGATAACTTTTATCAGTTAGATCTCTTCTTTACAGGCTCCTCTACTTTTCATATATTTGCGCTTTATATTTTTCGTATGGTTTCGGTGCAGAATATTTCAGTTTCATTCGGAAGTTTCGATTTATTGACCGACATTTCTTTCCTTATAAATGAGCAGGACCGTATCGGACTTACAGGTAAAAACGGTGCCGGAAAAACAACCCTTCTTAAAATAATTTCAGCGAACCAGAGCCCTTCAAAAGGGTTTGTTGACATGTCGAAAGAAGTTACTATCGGGTACCTTCCCCAGCAGATGTCAGTTGACGATTCAACTACTGTAATGAATGAAACACTTAAGGCATTTTCCGGCCTGATAAGCCTGTCGGAAGAAATAGAAGAATGCAGCAGGGAGATAGCCGAAAGGGATGATTATCATTCTGCCGAATATCTGAAGTTGTGCGACAGGCTTAATGAAACAGAGGAAAAATACCGGATTCTCGGAGGTACCAACTACCTGGCTGACGCTGAACAGACCCTTACCGGACTTGGTTTTGAAAGGAAGGATTTTAACCGGCTGACCGGTGAACTCAGCGGAGGCTGGCGCATGAGGATAGAGCTGGCAAAACTGATCCTCAGAAAGCCATCGCTTTTTCTTCTTGACGAACCTACCAACCACCTGGACATTGAATCGATCCAGTGGCTCGAAACTTTCCTTGCAGGATATCCCGGAGCTATTATGATGGTATCCCACGACAGGGCCTTCCTCGATAATGTAACTAACAGGACAATTGAAATCTCGCTTGGAAAAATCTATGACTACAAGGTCTCATGGTCAAAATATGTCGTCCTCAGGGAAGAGAGAAGAACTCAGCAGATAGCATCATTCAGGAACCAGCAAAAAATGATTGAGGATACCGAGAGATTCATTGAACGATTCAGATACAAACCCACGAAGTCGATTCAGGTCCAGTCGAAAATAAAGCAGCTCAACAAGATTGAAAGGATCGAGGTCGATGATGAAGATAACAGTAAGATGAATCTCCGTTTTCCGCCGGCACCGCGTTCAGGCACTGTTGTTGTTGAAGCAGAAAACCTTTCCAAGAGCTATGGTTCTCTCAATGTACTGAACCGGATCAGTATTACAATCACCCGAGGTGAAAAAGTTGCCTTTGTCGGACGTAATGGTGAAGGAAAAACGACTTTGTCAAGAATAATAATTGGCGAGCTCGATCATGAGGGATTCCTGAAAATAGGGCACAATGTCAAAACAGGTTACTTTGCTCAGAATCAGGATGAACTGCTTAACGAGAATTCAACCGTATTTGATACAATTGATTATGTTGCCAAAGGCGAAATAAGGACAAAGATCCGTGATATGCTCGGCGCTTTCCTTTTCAGAGGCGAAGATGTTGACAAGAAAATCAAGGTTCTTTCTGGCGGTGAAAGATCGAGGCTTGCTCTGGTAAAGCTTCTTCTTGAACCGGCAAATCTGTTGGTTCTGGATGAACCGACCAACCACCTCGATATGCGATCAAAAGATATACTTAAGCAGGCATTGATCAAATATGATGGCACACTAATTGTGGTTTCGCATGACAGAGATTTCCTCGACGGCCTTGTTACAAAAGTTTACGAGTTCAGGCATAACAGGATAAAAGAAAATATAGGAGGTATTTATGATTTCCTCCGGAAGAAAAAGATTGTAAACCTGAGAGATATTGAAAAAAGAGATAAAGTAACCAGGGAGACCGGAATTGATGATAATTCATCGAACAAGCAGAGATACCTCGAGAAGAAAGAATATGACAGATCGCTGAGGAAGCTGAGGAAAAAACTTGAAGATTCTGAAAAGCAGATAGAAATCATGGAAACGGAATTATTGGCAATGGACAAGGAATTAATGACAACAAACAGCTCCTCTGAAAGTGCCGGAGTTTACAAGAAATATGAAGATCTCAGGAACCAGCTGAATGAAGAAATGAATAACTGGACCCGCTGCTCCCATGAGGTTAATGAATTCTTAAAAACCAACGGCTGAATATGGAATACCCGAAGCTTGAAAAGATATATCCGGTACATGTCTATGAGACGGGGCCTGATGGTAAGCTGAACCTTCATTCCCTTTTTGACTACTTGCAGGATATTGCATCTGATCACGCTGTTCATCTTGGTTTTGGACGGGACGACCTGATGAAGCAAAATCATTTCTGGGTTCTCTCAAGGATATATGCTGAAATATCCGCCTGGCCTGTATGGGGTGAAACCATCATACTAAAAACATGGCCAAGGGGAACTGACAGGCTTTTTGCAATAAGGGACTTTGAAGCCCGTTACCCCGACGGAAGATCAATTGCCCGTGCAACATCATCCTGGCTTATTATTGACCGTGATACAAAACGGATCCAGAGGCCGGATAGTAATCTGAGCCGGCTGAATTCTGAATTGCCTGGTGAAAAAGCATTTCCCAGGAATGCAATGAAACTTGAACCTGCCGGTGTAAATGACCGGGTAACACCCCCCTTTCGTGTGACAATAAGCGATCTTGATGTCAATTTTCATACAAATAATGCCAGGTATCTGAAATGGATCACCGACAGCTATGACCTGGATTTCATTCTAAATAATGAACCTTTATCTGCTGAAATAAATTATCTTGCCGAATCACGCTTCAACGAAAGCATTGCAATTACCAAATCAGAAGAAAGCAATGACAGCAATGTGTTAAATCATTCAATAATGAGAACTTCGGACAGTACAGAA
>JBBSAP010000240.1:0-3584 GCA_038252165.1 Bacteroidales bacterium
GGGATCTTTCTGATCCTCAGATTAAGCGGTGTAACTTCGAGATATTCATCATCTTTTATCTGCTCCATCGATTCCTCAAGAGAAAATTTAAGTTTCGGGGCTATTTTGTAACTATCATCTGAACCCGAAGCTCTCATATTTGTGAGTTTCTTGCCTTTTACAACATTCACCTCAATATCTTTGACTCTTGTGTACTCCCCTATTACCTGCCCTTTATAAACATGTTCCCCCGGATCGATGAAGAACCTTCCCCGGTCCTGAAGCCTGTCTAATGCATATCCTGTTACCATTCCTTCATCGAGCGACACTATCGAACCATTCTGGACAGGTAAAAGGTCGTCTCCTTTGTATTTATCATAGGCTCTGAAGCGGTGATACATAACCGCTTCTCCCGACGTTGCTGTAAGCATATTGTTCCGGAGACCAATAATTCCTCTTGCCGGAATGTCAAATTCAAGATGTATCAGTTCGCCCTTGGGCTCAATAACAGTCATCTCGCCCTTTCTCACAGTGACAAGCTCTATTGCCTTTCCCGAGAGATCAGCTGGTAAATCGATTGATAGTGTTTCGTATGGTTCGCACTTTATTCCGTCAATGACTTTTATAAGCACTTTTGGTTTGCCAACCTGAAACTCATACCCTTCCCTTCTCATGGTCTCAATCAAAATTGAAAGGTGCAGAATTCCTCTTCCATAGACAATAAAAGTATCTTCAGAATTGGTTTCTTCAACTTTCAAAGCAAGATTTTTCTCAGTTTCCCTGAAGAGCCTTGTTCTTAAATGTCTGGATGTTACGAATTTCCCTTCTTTACCAAAGAGTGGAGAGTTATTGATAGTAAAGATCATGCTCATTGTTGGTTCATCAACTTCGATCCTCTGAAGTGCCTCAGGGGAAAGAAGGTCCGCAAGTGTATCTCCTATTTCGAAATCTTCCAGGCCAATTACCGCACATAAATCTCCGCATCTTACACTTTCGGTTTTGACGCGACCGAGACCTTCGAATACGTATAGTTCCTTGACCCTCACCTTTCTAACCTCACCGTCTTTTTTGCAGAGTGTATAATCCTTACCGGTTACAATTTCACCCCGGAAAACCCTGCCGATTGCTATTCTTCCGACATAGTTTGAATAGTCGAGCGAAGCGACCTGCATCTGGGCTGTTCCTTCAATATATCTGGGCTCTGGTATCTGTTCAATAATCGTATCCAGAAGAAATGTGATGTCAGTAGCAGGTTTTTTCCAGTCTTTGCTCATCCATCCGTATTTGGAAGAACCAAACACCGTTTCGAAATCAAGTTGTTCCTCTAATGCGTCAAGATTGAACATTAATTCAAAGATATCCTGCTGGACATCATCAGGCCTGCAGTTTTCTTTGTCCACTTTGTTTACAACAACAATTGGCTTAAGTCCAAGATTTATAGCTTTCCCCAGGACAAACCTGGTCTGTGGCATAGGTCCTTCAAAAGCATCTACCAGAAGAAGAACACCGTCTGCCATTTTAAGCACCCTCTCAACCTCACCTCCGAAATCAGCATGACCTGGTGTATCTATTATATTGATCTTTACTCCTTTATAATTAACTGAGACGTTTTTGGATGTTATGGTTATACCCCTCTCCCTTTCAAGATCATTGCTGTCAAGTATCAGTTCCCCAACCTCTTTTCTCTCATCAAATACCTTACATTCCTGGATAATCCGGTCGACAAGGGTGGTTTTTCCGTGGTCGACATGCGCAATAATCGCAATATTTCTTAATGGCTGCATAAAAATATTAAAGACCTGCAAAAGTAATATTGTTGACTGTATTAATGTTATAAAGGCTTAAAATTTATTTGTTTGAAAAAAACTCATATATTTCGTAAAATTTTAAAAACAGATATATGAAAAAACTGATTTACACCCTTTTCTTTACTCTGATAGCATTTGCTTCATCATTTGCCCAGACGGGTAAGCTTGAAGTTGGAATGAAAGCACCTGCATGGATGCTGCCTGATGCAAACAAAAAGGAATTTAGTATGGATTCCTGGGCAGGAAAAGTTTTACAGGTCAATTATGTTGATCCTGATGAACAAGACATGAATGAAGCTTACAGTGAAGCTGTTGACAAAGCTGTCAAGACAGATAAGATAATTGACAGCACTTACTTTAAAGGAATCGGTGTTGTTGATACCAAGTCAACCTGGAAGCCGAACGGGCTTATCAGGACGATAGCCGGTAATAAGGCAAAGAAATACAAGACTGTTATTCTTTTCGATTACAAAGCCACACTTCAGGAAATCTGGGGATTGCCAAAAGACAGTTACAGTGTAGTGATCTTAGATAAGAACAGGATTTGCAGATACGTATACAGCGGGAAAATTCCGGAAACTGAAAATGCAAAGATCATTCAGATGATAATCGATCTGACTAGGGAATAAAGAATCTAACAATTACTTTCTGACTCTGTGCTCTCGGTGAATTATCCGTGTATCTCTGTGTAAATAAAAAACTTACGCTGAGTTTCACTGAGAGCCACAGAGAAACACAGAGTTTTTTGTAATGAAAATCCCGAATCTTCTGATCATAGCAGGTACCGGCAACAAATCCGGAAAGACCTCAATGGCCTGCCGGATACTGGAACAATTAAGGCAGTTTGAGATTGTTTCAGTCAAAATCACTCCGCATTTTCATGAAACTACACCCGGACTTGTGCTGATGGCTGCGAAAAATGGATTTTCGGTTTATGAGGAGACAAACCGCGGTACTTCCAAGGATACATCCAGGATGCTGAAAGCAGGAGCGTCGAAGGTCTACTTTGCAAAGGTCACCGATTATTCGCTTGCTGAGGCTTTTGAAGAGATCATGAAGCATATTCCGGAAGGCACCCCCATAATTTGCGAATCACCCGCACTACGTCATTATGCAGAACCGGGTTTATTTGTTATCATGACTTCATCTTTAAAAGATAACCAAAAGGATATTAAATCGTTATTGGATTTACCTCATGTAGAATTCAATATGGATTATCTTGCGGGTAACCAAGATATGCCAATATCTTTTAGCAATGGTAAATGGATCAGTCTGCAAAATGGCTTCTGATCAGTTAATTTCATTTACATCTGAGATATCTGTTCCCAGCTTTGCCTTTATCCGTTCGAGATCGGTTTTCATTATGGCAATGGATTGAAAGATCTGTTTTTCAGGAAGAACTGGTTCCGGAAGCTCATTGCTGATATAATTAATGAATTTCCATATCTCTTTGACCTCGCTTATATGCACTTCATAAGGTTCATAGAGAGGATTTAGAGAAAAGAGAACAAGCTTTCCGTCTTTTGAAATATTGTTTTCAAGGATCTTGAAGACAATTCCGTCATTTAATGTAAAAACAATATAGGCTTTGCCGGTTTTGATGTTCATCCAGTCCTGCAGAAATTCACCGGTAACCCACGATCCGTCGGGTATAGGCAACATTGAATCGCCTTTCAACTGGAATGCCCTGTACTTTCTTTTGTCTGAAAGAAATGGCAGACTGAAAACAGGAAGTTCCCCGATATATTCAGGATCGGCATAACCTGTGGTATAACCTGCTTTTGCCTTTTCGCCTAC
>JBBSAP010000241.1:0-3529 GCA_038252165.1 Bacteroidales bacterium
GGAAATGCAATTGCAAGAATTGATAACCAGGTTATTTTTGTCCCGATGCTCATTCCGGGAGATGTTGTGGATATACAGGTCCGGAAAAAGAGAAGGAAATACATGGAAGGCAAAGTAGTCCGTTTTCATGAATACTCTCCTGACAGGATCAAGCCCAGGTGCGCACATTTCGGGGTATGCGGCGGCTGCAAATGGCAGCATCTTCCCTATGAGAAACAGCTCAAGTTCAAGGAAAAGCAGGTAAAAGATAACCTTATACGAATAGGGAAATTGGATATCCCTGATATAGATCCGATTCTGGGGTCTGCAGAAATTTTCTTTTACAGGAACAAGCTTGAATATACATTTTCTGATAAGCGCTGGCTTAACAGAGAAGAAATGGTCTCCGACAATGATAATATAAATGAAGATGCACTCGGATTTCATATTCCGGGTTTGTTTGATAAAGTTCTGGATATCAGGGAGTGTCACCTTCAGCCTGAGCCATCAAATGCCATTCGTGACGCAGTCAGAAGATATGCCCACAGGAAATCACTTGCATTTTTTAACATCCGACAGCAAAGCGGGTTTCTGAGGAATCTGATAATCCGCAATACAAGCAGCGGAAAGGTAATGGTTATCGTTGTTTTTTATCTGGATGAAAAGGAGAGGATTGAGGGACTTCTTGATTATCTGGCATCAGAATTCCCAAAGATTTATTCCCTCTTTTACATAATTAATACAAAGCAGAATGATTCACTTGCCGATCAGGTCCCAGTGCTTTACAAGGGTGAAGATCACCTTCTTGAAGAAATAGATGGACTTAAATTCAGGATCGGGCCAAAATCATTTTACCAGACCAATACAACGCAATCACTCAGGCTTTACAAAATTGCAAAGGATTTTGCCGGACTGACAGGCAATGAGGTCGTTTATGATCTTTACACCGGTGCAGGCACAATTGCAAATTTCATAGCAGATTCCGCACAAAAAGTTATTGGCATTGAATATATTGATGAGGCGGTCAGAGACGCAGCAATCAATTCTGAAATCAACAATATAAGGAACACCCAGTTTTTTTCAGGAGATATAAGATCAGTGCTGAATGATCAGTTCATAAGTGAAAACGGGAAGCCTGATATCATTATCACCGATCCTCCTAGAACAGGAATGCATGAAGATGTGGTTAAGCAAATCATAATTGCATCACCCGGGAAAGTGATTTACATAAGCTGCAATCCCTCGACCCAGGCACGCGATATAAGCTTAATGTCTGATTATTATTTTGTTACCAGGATTCAGCCAGTTGATATGTTCCCCCATACCCATCATGTTGAGAATGTAATCCTTCTTGAGAGGAAGAGATCCTAAAAGGCTTTTCTCACAATAAGCACCCTGAAAATCAGTTTATTTAAATAGTTAGTCTGTTTGATAACTTTCCTTTATGACGCCTTACAATCAGGAAGGATACGAGGATCTTTACACTCTAAGTATCCAGAGTGTGGAGGATCACCTCGCAAGTCTTCGCTACGCTGGTATGATTCAGCATGCTTTAATGCCTGATCCAATTATTCTTAAGGGGATATTAAAGGATTTTTTCATTTTTTTTCTTCCAAGGGACATTGTAAGCGGCGATTTCTATTATACTCTGTCAACCCGTCAGTTTACGTGCATTGCAGCAGGCGATTGCACAGGGCATGGAGTCCCTGGAGCACTTATGAGCATACTCGGGATAAGCTTTCTGAATGAGATCCTTCAATCGAAGCAATGCATCAGGGCAAACCGTGTACTGAACAATATGAGGGAGAAAATAATGAAAGCCCTTCACCAGACCGGATCAAGGGAGGAGACCAAAGACAGTATTGATATAGGGCTTTGCATAATTGAGAGTGGTACTAATTCAATACAGTTTGCCGGAGCCAACCGTCCGCTTATAAGGATAAGGAATGGGGAACTCGCCGAATTCAAACCTGACAAAATGACTATAGGTATTGCCCCTCAGGAAGAAAAGCCCTTCATTAATACTATAATTGATACAATTCCCGGTGATTCGTTTTATCTTTTTTCGGATGGTTTTTCTGACCAGTTTGGTGAAATAACTGATAAGAAATTAAAGTACAGGCAATTCAAGCAGATCCTTTTGTCAGCCACCGGGCTTTCTATGGCGTCGCAGAGAGAATGTCTCGAATATGCTTTTAAAGAATGGAAGGGCAGATCACAACAATGTGACGATGTCCTCGTTTTTGGATTTCAGGTATGATTCACAACAATATGAGGCTGTTAGCTTTCAGGATTAAAAATTTCAGATCAATTCTGGATACAGAGTGGCAAAATCTGTCGCCCGATAATGTCACATGCCTGATCGGACAGAACGAATCTGGCAAGACATCTGTGCTGGAAGCCCTGGAAGTATTCTATTCCGGAGTTATATCGGAAGATGTCCTGAGAAGCGATCTTTCGCTGCCTGAAATAAGCTGCAGATTCAGTATCCCTGCTGGATGGCTGTTAAAAGTGACAGAGAATCCCGGTACGGAGCTAAAGGAACTTTTATCAGGGCTTACCCAGATAGAGCTAACGAGAAAATGGATCGCGGATCTGTCGTCTGAAATTACGGTCAGCGGAAAGATCAGCCAGTATCTTGATTCCCTGGAAGATGCCTGGCGCCTTTATCTCGAAGATGTGAAAGTGAAACTCAAGGGTGAGATAAGCAAGATAAACGAGAAAGGATCAAAGCTTAACGATCTGGGTACAAGAGTTGCGTTGTTGAAAGAAAAGGTAGCCGAGGCAAAGGGGAACAGGAAAGGATTTACTCTCTTTGGCAAGAAGGCAGTTGACCTGAGCTCTTCGCCAGGGTCTCAATATCCGGCACTGAAGAATCAATTGGGCGAGCTGAAAAAGGGGGAAGAAGATGCTGTTAAGGATCTGTCAAAATTTCATACAATAAGCAAAGCAGGTGAAACCTGGCTATCATTGGAAGAAAAGTGCTTAGCCATCGACCGTCACCTCAGCGATATAGCAGTAAAACTTGAAGAGAGGCATCAGAAGATGACCCTTTTAATAAGGCCGGTGGACAGCGGTGAGGACCTTGAATGGAACAATATACTTAATGATTACAGGAAGACCAGGGTTGAAAAAGAACAAAGGAGTGAAGAGCTTGACAGGCACATAGCAATGTCGGGCTATCTGATGGAAGGGTTTTCTGAAGATCAGGCCACCAGGAAAGTTAATGAAACTGTCAGCTCATACAAATCGCACCTGAACAGCAAAATACTTGGAAAGAAATATTTTGAATATTGTCCCGAAATTGAGATGTTCGAAGATTTTGGCAGCCTTCTTCCTAACAGGATCGACCTTGCTGATATAATTTCAGGGAATGATAAGGTTGAAGGTTTTAAGGCTGCCCGTAACTTTCTGACCCTCGCCCAGCTCGATTATTCCTTTTTTGAACAACCTTCAAGCAGGATACTTAAGCAGAAGATTGAAAACCTGAATCATTCGCTGACCTGTAATTTTCAGGATTTCTGGCAGCAGTCAATCGGACGCAACAATA
>JBBSAP010000242.1:0-3529 GCA_038252165.1 Bacteroidales bacterium
TAAAATGACCCCCTTTCCCGTTTCCCCCAAAGGGGAAAGGCTTTGTTTGGTGCTCCTTCCCCCCTGGGGGAAGGTTGCCTGCCTGCCGGCAGGCAGGGGAAGGGGGTATGAGCTGCAAATACAATTAATATTTTATGCATGATTCCCGATACTCATATAAATTATTATACAATGAAATTTTTAGCATATGATTAGTATTTTAAGAAGCTTATGGATTGTCTTTATTCATTTGTTCAGGAAGAAAGTCACTGTTGAATATCCTGAAGAAAAGATTCCTTTGCCTCCAAGATATAGGGGAAGGATCATCCTTAGCCGCGATCCTGATGGGGGTGAACGATGTGTTGCCTGCTATTTATGTGCGGCGGCCTGTCCGGTTGATTGCATTTCCCTTCAGGCTGCAGAGGATGAGACAGGAAGAAGGTACCCCGGATTTTTCAGGATTAACTTTTCACGTTGTATTTATTGCGGATTTTGCGAGGATGCTTGTCCTACATATGCTATCCAGTTAACTCCGGATGTAGAGATGAGTGAATATAACCGGAAAAATATGGTTTATGAAAAAAAGGATCTTCTCATTTCAGGCCAGGGTAAATACCATGGGTACAACTATTACAAGGTTTCCGGAACGGCAATTGGAGGCAAAGGCAAAGGGGAAGCTATGAATGAAGAAAAGCCGGCAGATTTTAAAACTCTGATGCCATGACAGCTACCTTTTACATATCATCAGTCATCGCCATTCTTTCCAGCCTGATGGTCATAACCCGGAAAAATGCTTTCAGCGCCTTGCTTTATATGATCATATCGCTTATATCGGTTGCCTTGATATTTTTTATCCTCGGTGCACCCTTTGTTGCCGCACTGGAAATTATAATTTATGCGGGGGCAATCATGGTTTTATTCGTTTTCGTGACCATGATGCTAAATCTTGGAGAAGAATCGGAAAAGCTTGAAAAAACATGGATGCGTCCCGGGATCTGGATCGGCCCTTCAATTTTAGCCCTTGTGCTGGGGGCAGAAGTAATACTTATAATAGCTTCTTCGGTGGTCAATTCCCTGCCGGGAGGAGAGATAGGTCCCAGGGAGGTCGGAATTGCTCTGTACGGGAAATATATTATCGGGGTCGAGCTTGCCGCACTTCTTATTACCGCTGGAATCCTCGGGGCCTATCACCTGGGGAAACGAAAAAACCTGGTACAGCACCGTTATTTAAAAGGAGGATCTGTATGATTAACATACCGATGGAACATGCGCTTATCGTGGCCACTCTGCTATTTATAGTCGGACTGGCAGGGACGCTGTTACGTAAGAATCTGGTTTATATCCTTCTCTCTGTCGAGATCATGCTAAATGCAGCAGGATTTGCTTTTGTTGTTGCCGGGGCACGCTGGATGCAGGCCGACGGACAGGTGATGTTCATTTTTATTCTTACCATGGCGGCAGCAGAAGTTTCCGTTGGGCTCGCCCTCATTCTGAGAATCTATCATAACCTTAAGACAATGGACGCAGACGAAGTAAGTAAAATCAAACCGAATTAAGGATGCTGAATTTGCTTTGGATCATACCCTTTATGCCTCTGGCCGGATTTCTCATTCTGAGTACAACCAGTAAGTGGCTCGCACCGAAAACCTCATCTGTAATTGGGGTATCCACCGTTGCTATAAGTACCCTGATAAGTATTTTTGTGGGGATTGAATTTATTTCCGGGATTGGCTCCAGTCAGACCTTCAGTCAGGAGCTCGGAACATGGATTGATGTACCCGGATTTTCCTCAGAATTTGGCTTTTACCTGGATAGCCTCAGTATGGTTTTTGTTTTTACTGTCTGTTTTGTCGGA
Organism: Bacteroidales bacterium; assembly: GCA_038252165.1. Lineage (GTDB taxonomy): Bacteria > Bacteroidota > Bacteroidia > Bacteroidales > VadinHA17 > LD21. The sequence continues at coordinate 1,835 of JBBSAP010000242.1, forward strand.
TTTCTAATTCATCTTTATTCTGCTTCTTTCATGAAGGATGATGAGGGGATTGTCCGGTATTTCGCGTGGATGAACCTGTTTATGGCCTCCATGCTGATTCTGGTTATGGCAGACAATCTTCTTCTGCTGTATCTCGGTTGGGAGGGTGTCGGACTGTGTTCCTATCTCCTGATAGGTTTCTGGTATAAAGATCCGGAAAATGGATATGCCGGCCGTAAAGCCTTTGTTGTTACCCGGATTGGAGATACTGCGATGGCAATAGGCCTGTTTTTCCTCTTTCGCTCTTTCGGAACCTTAAATATTAATGAAATACTGCATTCTGTTTCCCTTGAGTGGGTAGCGGGTTCTACAGATGCCAAAATAGCTTCTCTTCTTCTGCTCGGGGGAGCGGTTGGGAAATCTGCTCAGCTGCCCCTGCAGACATGGTTGCCTGATGCCATGGCCGGGCCTTCCCCGGTAAGCGCCCTTATTCATGCAGCAACGATGGTAACCGCCGGTGTTTACCTGATCGCAAGGACCCATCTGATCTTTAGCCTGGCACCGGGAGTGATGCTTCTGGTCGCAGTACTGGGTGCCCTGTTATTACTGCTGGCCGGGTTCAGCGCATTGGTTCAAAGAGATATTAAAAGAGTACTGGCATACTCTACCATTTCCCAGATTGGCTATATGTTCCTTGCCCTGGGAGTAGGAGCATGGTCGGCGGCCATATTTCACTTTTTTATCCACGCTTTTTTTAAAGCCCTGCTTTTCCTCGCTGCTGGAGTTATAATCATCAGCCTCAAGCATGAACATGACATGTTCAAGATGGGTGGCTTACGCAAAAAGATGCCTCTGGTGTTTTATACCTTTATTGCAGGTGCGGCCTCCCTTTCGGCATTGCCACTGATTACAGCCGGCTTTTTCAGTAAAGACAAGATCCTCTTAGATACCTTTCTTTCTCCGAATTCGGGGATCATTTTATGGATCGCGGGACTTGTTGGGGCGGGCCTGACCGCACTTTATTCATTCCGGATGGTAATTCTTACCTTCTTTGGAGATATGAAAATTGTGCCTCAGCGTATTAGCTCAAAAGCATTCAATATCCCTCTCGCAATTCTGGCTGTACTTTCAATTATAGCAGGCTATATTGAAATTTCCCCCTTTCATCTTTTTTCCGGATTTATGGCTTTTAGCCTGCCAGAGTTCAAGCCAGTGGGAGAGGCATCTCTGGAGTTTATAATGCCAGTTATTTCAGGACTGGTAGTGTTCGCCGGAATTTTCTCAGCATGGTATTTTTACCTGCGAAAACCTGAAATTACCTATAATATCAAACAGTCTGCGACAGGCAGCTTCTTTTATAAACTTTGGCTTAATGGCTGGGCCTTTGATAAATTATATGATACAATTTTTGTGCGGCCCTACGTCTATCTGTCAAACATTAATAAAAAGGATTTCATTGATCTCTTGTACACAGGGATAGCAGGGGGAATTAACAGATTAAATGATTGGGTGCTCCTTACTCAGACAGGCCGGCTGAGATGGTATCTGGCCTTTATTACCGGAGGAGTTATTCTTGGTATTACAATAATTATGTTTTTATGATACTGGCGTGGATTCTTGGAATATTAATGTTTTCAGGATTAATTTCCTGGATGGCAGGCAGATTGCATAAGGAAGCCCCCCGATGGATAGCTTTGGCCGCGCTTATAGTAACCA
>JBBSAP010000243.1:0-3474 GCA_038252165.1 Bacteroidales bacterium
AATTCATTGAAAATATGAGTAATCTGCTAAATGTATCCCCGTCGCCCCATACGCACGGAAAAGAATCAACTAAAAAACTGATGCTGACTGTTGTAATAGCGCTTATACCTGCATTTATCACTTCAGTTTTTTATTTTGGTATCGGAGCCATAATAGTCACTACAACATCTGTAACCTCTTGTCTGCTTTTTGAATATCTGCTTCAGAAATATGTCCTGAAAAAACCTCTCTCGATTACTGACGGATCAGCTTTGGTTACAGGAATTCTTCTTGCTTTTAACCTTCCTTCAAATATTCCGGTATTAATAATAGTTATCGGAAGTTTCATTTCTATAGCTGTAGCCAAAATGACATTCGGGGGATTAGGGAACAATCCTTTTAATCCCGCACTTGTCGGAAGGGTTTTTATGCTGATTTCATTCCCGGTCCAAATGACCAGCTGGCCCTTACCAAAAGGATTCGCTACCGGTTATACGGATGCCATCACCGGGGCTACACCACTGGCAGTAATAAAAGAAGGTTTAAAGAACGGTGAACCCTTGTCAGCCCTTATGAACCAGATCCCCACCCCGGCCCAGATGTTTCTGGGCAATATGGGAGGATCGATGGGAGAAATTGCCGCTGTTGCACTTCTCATCGGGTTTGTTTATCTCCTTATAAAAAAAGTGATAACATGGCACATTCCTGTATCGGTGATAGGAAGCATAGCAATTTTCATTGCCATTCTCTGGCTTGTGAATCCGGAAAAAAACGCCAATCCCATGTTTCATATTCTGGCCGGAGGTGTCTTGCTCGGGGCAATCTTTATGGCGACAGATTATGTTACATCACCCATGGTACCTAAAGCCATGATTATTTATGGATGCGGTATCGGGATAATTACTGTAATAATAAGGGTTTACGGGGCTTACCCTGAAGGTGTTTCCTTTGCAATACTGATAATGAATGCATTTGTCCCACTGATGAATGCTTATATTAAACCAAAGAGGTTTGGTGAGGAGGTGAAAAATGGCTAAAACTGAATCAACATTCAAGAACATGGCGTTGTCGCTTACCCTTATAGCAATCGTCTCATCAGCTTTGCTTGGTTTTGTCTATGAATTCACCAAGGCGCCGATAGCGCTGTCGAACCTTAATAAAAAGCTTAATGCCATCAAGCAGGTAGTTCCGGAATTCTCAAATAATCCGAATGATGAAATGTTCCGTTTGCCTACAGGTGAAGGAGACAGTCTCGAAATCTACCCGGCTAAAAAAGATGATGTCATAATCGGTTATGCAGTAAATACGTATACATCAAAAGGATTCAGCGGTAATATCAGCCTTATGGCCGGGTTCAGGCCAGACGGCACAATAATTAACATCTCAGTGCTCGAACAAAAAGAGACGCCCGGACTGGGAAACAAAATGACGGAACCAGGATTTAAAGACCAGTTCAATGAAAAGAATCCTGCTGAATTTCAACTTAAGGTAAAAAAAGATGGAGGTCCGGTAGATGCAATTACTGCAGCCACAATAAGCTCAAGGGCATTCTGTGATGCTGTTCAGAGGGCATATAACACGCTTCAGAAAGGAGTTATAAAATGAATCAACTGCAAAATTTTACAAAAGGATTACTTAAAGAGAATCCTATCCTGGTTTTGGTCCTGGGGACATGCCCTACTCTCGCCACGACATCTTCCGCGATGAACGGAATGGGGATGGGTATTGCCACTACTTTTGTGCTGATAGGATCAAATGTCGTGATCTCAATGCTGGCAAATCTAATTCCTGATAAAGTCAGGATCCCCGCATTTATTGTTGTAATAGCTTCATTTGTCACAATAGTCGACCTTGTTATGCAGGCTTATGTGCCTGACCTGTATAAAACCCTTGGGATCTTTATCCCCCTTATAGTTGTGAACTGCATTGTTCTGGGCCGTGCAGAAGCTTTTGCAAGTAAAAACAGTGTCCTTTCTTCATTTATTGACGGCCTTGGCATGGGGCTTGGCTTTACACTTGCCCTCGGTGTCCTGGGTGCTTTCCGTGAATTGGTGGGAAGCGGAGCAGTATTAGGGCACAAGTTCATTCAGGGCGACGGGATCCTTGCATTTATACTTGCACCCGGAGCTTTCATGGCCCTTGGTTACATGATTGCATTGGTAAATAAGATCAGGAAAACCTAAAAACATACTTCAATGGAATATATTCTTATAATAATATCGGCTGTCATTGTAAATAATGTAGTTCTTGCACAGTTCCTGGGGATTTGTCCCTTCCTGGGGGTTTCCAACAAAGTGAATACCGCTCTGGGTATGGCCACAGCCGTCACTTTTGTGATTGTGCTTGCAACAATGGCAACCTATCTGATCCAGGTATATGTCCTCAACAAGCTTGGTATCGCTTATATGCAGACGATAACCTTTATTCTTGTAATTGCAGCACTCGTTCAGATGGTTGAGATTATTCTCAAGAAAATAAGCCAGCCTCTTTACCAGGCACTTGGCATTTTCCTCCCCCTGATAACTACCAACTGTGCAGTGCTGGGGGTTGCAATACTGGTAATAAAGAAAGACTACAATCTCCTTGAAGGTGTCGTTTTTGGTGCCTCTACAGCCGTGGGATTCGGACTGGCACTGATCATCCTTGCCGGTATCAGGGAACAGTTTGAGCTCTCAGATATTCCAAAAGGAATGAGAGGCGTACCGATTTCCCTTGTTACTGCCGGTATTCTCGCCCTGGCATTTATGGGATTTACGGGAATTGTTAAATAAATGTTGCGTGGTGCGGGGTGCGAGGAAACCAAAAACCAGCAACAAGTAACCAGCAGTCAGTAACATTTTCTGTTTCTCAATATTATGTTGGTCTCCCAATACTATGAAATTCTTGATCTGCCTGTCGGCTCATCAATTGATGAGATAAAAAAAGCCTACAGGAAGATGGCCAGATTATATCATCCCGACGTCAATCATTCGGCTGATGCAAAGGATAAATTCATACAGGTTACGGAAGCATATGATTTTCTCATGGCAAACCATGGGAAAGGCCAGCTCGACGATCAGGATTTTTTCAGGATCGCAGAAGAATGGAGGAAATACAGGCAGGACCGATCGCGGCAGCGTGCCCAGTATTATGCAAGAAGTTCCTTCGGAAGCTTTAAAAACAGCAAGTATTACCGGTCGACCAGGATACTGAATGCATCCTCTGTTATTTTTGCCTTCGCAATGGCTGTTATAGTTCTCATCTTTACTGTATTCGGATATGTTTTAAAGCTGAAAAACCCTGAGCCAGGCACTAAAACATCCAATCTGATTTCCTTTATTCTGCTATTGATAATGAGCCTGATCCTGCTAAGTATATCCTTCATTTCGCTTAAGGCATATATCGATGCCAATAAAAAGCGCAAGAAGGGAATTTGACTCCATGGCATGATTTTTGAGCCGGATAAGTGAACATAAACTGATCATTCAGACCGTTTTATTAACCGATTGTTGTAAA
>JBBSAP010000244.1:0-3471 GCA_038252165.1 Bacteroidales bacterium
GGTATCCCAGGTTGAAGCCTGTCCAAGCGGGATCGGGAAAATAGTACGGTGGCCGTGAATTACATCATATCCGAAGAGAAGGGGAATATGCAATCTTGTCTCTTCCACTGCTGTCCGCTGAAGTTCTTTCACAAAATCAACTGTATATGCATTGAATACTGATCCGGTTTTTCCCTGTCTTATAAGATCAATATAATCATTTCTCATTGAGGGGCCGGTTGTTGACCAATCGCTTGTAAACAGCGACATCTGGCCGATCTTTTCATCAAGGGTCATTTTCTTTATCAGGTCATTTACAAATTCATTCATTTCCCTGTCTGCGGCGGAGCCGGCCGGCTGTTTGCACGAATCCGGAACAATCAGACCAATGATTACCGAAAGAATGAAAAAAAATCGCTTCATTTGAATGTATTTAAAAGTTAATACTTGAATTTTCCCTATTGCCAAAGGTTTTCAATTTACCATAAATTTAATTCTTTGGCGTGGAAATCTCAAATCCAAGTTTATTAAGTCCGTTCTGTACATCGGTACATTTCATAAAAAGATCCCATAACAACCTGCTGCGGTAGTTCTCAATCATACAAACGACAGGACCCTGATCAATTGCAATATAAGAGTCAGCAAACCAAAGAGATGAAAGGTTAAATGCATCATAGAAACCATATTCGCCCCACATTTTGTCTCCCAGTATATAGTAAAAGAACTTAAGCGCTTTCATGCTTTCAGACGGGGTGTATGGGAATGATGAAAGAGCTGCGGTTGGTGCAATAACTCCAATATCATTTTTTGGTGAACTTGCATTGTACCCATTTTGTATATCACTTGCTGTTAAACCCCAGCAGACTGAGCTGTATCCGGTCTGATTTTTAGGATTTAACCTGCAATACTCATAGTTAATTCTTGAATGAGCCAGATTTTGCTCCCAATAATTTGCATACTGGTCAGAAAGTCTGCTTGGGTCAAGCCCCAGAAATGAATATTGAGAAAAGAACAGAGGTCCTCCATAGTCTTCTCCGAGAGGAAGCAGGATTGAATAAAATGATTTCCCGTTTTTCATCGGATATGCTCCATTTCTTGCCCATCCTTCGTCATAAACATTCCTGGGAACAGAGTGTGTTGGAGAGCTTGCTGCCAGGATATATACAATAAGTGCCTCATTCCAGCCGGCAACAGGCATGTTAATATCCCATTCATATTTAGGAGACCAATGCCAGTAGAGCTTATTCTGTCCGTTTTTTCTATACCACGACCAATCGACATTCTCCCATATTTTGTTGATTGTATCGCATAATGCCTTTTCATCAGGGGAGCCATCTTTGAAATATTCCCTAACCGTAAGCAAACCCTGTATTAAAAAAGCAGTCTCAACAAGATCGCCGCCATCATCTTTCAAACTGAATGGATTAACCTTACCGGTAGAACCGTTAAGCCAATGAGGAAAGGCTCCATGAAAATTATCAGTAGAAGGATTAATAAGGAAATCAGCAATCTTACGAAGTCTTTCAAATCCTTCCTGGCGGGTAATGAAGTTTCGCTCAATGCCGACAATTATTGCCATTAAACCAAAACCGCTTCCACCTGTGGTCACAACATCACCTGATCTTAATCGTTCCCTTGCAAGACCTGATACAGGGTGTGCATAATCCCAGAAATATCTGAAAGTCTGCTTCTGGACCAGAGTAAGCAGAGAATCATCTGATATTGCAGGAAACTTTGGCAATGAATCAATCCTGGTAATAAATTTAAAGGAGAATCCCTCCTTAATCAACCCTCCCAGGTTTGATCCGACATCAATCACCATCCTGTATAATGTAAGCGCTTTAACCTGTTTAAGCAGGACCAGGGATAAAATTGTTGACCTCTTATCAAATTTGTGAGAATATGAAGTATCTATATCGCCTGTAAAAAACAGCTTATTTTTTTTAAAAAGTGACGTATCAACTGTTGACTTAAACTTAATATCGATTACAACCTTGCTAAAATCAACCTTATCAACAGTCCCCTCATTTAAAGCAGAAACATTATTGATAAAAACAGAATCAATTAATATTTCCTTTTCTGGTATATTGTTGGCTGCCTTTTTACAGGAAAATAAAATCAATATGAATACGATTAGAAAGGGATATACTTTCATATCTCAAAAATATAGTATATTACAAATAGAGGAAGGGAAAATAGAAACTATTCTCCCTTCCCGCTTTAGATCTATCTGATTAAGGATTGATCTGAGTTATTTCAGCATCGTAAAGCTCAAGAATTTCAGCAGCTGTCAGGGCCTTGTTATAAACCCTGAATTCGTCAACAATACCTTTATAGTATGTCATCCACGATTCCGGTGTACCTGCAATCTGCTGAGGCCATGCTCCGAAATAAATTTTGGTCATATCACTTCCTAGTGTAATTGTTCCAAGAAGGGGCTGGGGTCCGGAAGCGGGAACAGGACCAGCATATCTGATCTGCGAAAATACCCGTTTCCCATTTGCATAAAACTCCATTTCTGATGAAGCTTTGCGATAGACAGACACCACATGGAACCATTTGTCATTTAGGAATTTATCACTCTGTTTCCTTATATCCTGTCCTTTCCAGTCAGGAGAGGCACTGTCAAACAGGAACAGTTTCATGTCAACAGAATCACCCGCAGCCTGGCTTTCCTGGATAAGACAGAGGTTACCCATAAAACTGTCACCACCATTCAGATTAAAAATCTTAGAGGCTCCGCTTGTTGTGTTTGGAGTTTTAATCCAGCATGCAAGTGTAAATTCATCAAGTGTTTTTAAAGCTGCACCTGAGGCCACATTGTATTCAAGATAAGACGATGTTGCATCACCTTTGTAACCATTTCCTCTTCTGCCTGTAACAAAACTGGCAGCTCCGACCTTTTTTACGTAGGTAATTGTGGAATTTGACTTTTCAACTGCTGCACCTGCTGCCGGCTCAGATTCGAATGGGAAGTACGCAATCAGGCTTGCAGATGCAATTGTACTGGGATCTGTTTTTCCTGCATTGGGATCAGGTTCACTTTTTTTACACGATGCCGTCATCATAACGACCAACAGCATTATTATGAATAATGCTCCATTGATTTTAAAAAACTTTTTCATTATTAAATTGATTTAGTTAAACATAAATATTTGCCATTTCCATTAGTTGTATCCATTATTCTGTGTTAGTTTGGAATTCAGCTGCATCTGGGCTGAAGGGATCGGGAATACTTCATGTTTCCCGGCTGTAAATCCTTTACCTGCCAGAGCTGTAACTGCCTGATTGGTACGGACAAGATCAAAGAACCGGTCTTCTTCCATTGCCAGTTCAGCTCTGCGCTCATCCCATATTTGCTGAAGGGTAACACCGGAGAGACCGGGTAATCCTGCCCTTGTTCTGACAAGATTTACAGCATCATCAGCTGTAAGTCCTGATGTCGTTTGCACTGAAGCCCCTTTGACTTTTGCTTCCGCATACATCAGTAAA
>JBBSAP010000245.1:0-3469 GCA_038252165.1 Bacteroidales bacterium
GAGCGCGAAGGAAAGCTTTTTCCCCAGGGGGAAACGGGAAAGGGGGTCATTTGATATAAAATGGAAGTGCTTGAACATTAACATAATAAAAATCTTGCAGGTTGTTTTTACTTTTTTGTTATTGATTGCCGATACTCATGAAAAAAATAAAAAGACCGTCTCAAACTATTTTATGAGACAGCCTCCTTTGAATTTCTCGATGACCTGTTTCCTGGATAGTTATAGTTTTGTTGGTTTAAATATTGATATACGATAAAAAGTTTACCTATCACAATAAATATTTGCCCCGAGACAATAATAATCTGATCGCTTACCGGCCCTGAGCTTGCCGAAGGGACTGCTGATAGCTGACCGCTTATCTCCTGTCAAATATATCCAAAATATGCCCAACAATCCTTTCTGCAGCTTTACCGTCCCAAAGTTCCGGGATTCCGCCTTTCTTCCAGCTCCCCTCAAATAACTTATCCAACGCTGGTTTTATTGCTTTGGGATCTGTTCCCAGGAGTTCGTTTGTCCCGATACTGACAGTTTCGGGTCTCTCGGTGTTATCGCGGAGGGTCATACAAGGAACTCCCATTACGGTTGTCTCTTCGGTTATTCCACCGGAATCGGTTATCACGGCTTTGGACTTTTCGACAAGATAATTAAATTCAAGGTATCCAAGTGGTTCGGTCAGAAATAGTCTGGGGTGATTAATACCAATATTGTTAAGGATTTTGGCGGTTCGGGGATGGACCGGGAATACAAGCGGGGCATCATGTGAATAATTGATTATTTCATTTACCAAAGCTTTCAGATTGGCATCCTCATCGACATTTGCCGGCCTGTGGAGTGTTATTACAATATAATTATGCACCTTAAGGCCTGCCAGGTCCCATACAGCTGGTTTCCTGAGCCTTGTGCGATGCTTTAACAGGGTGTCTATCATTGTGTTTCCGACAAAGAAGATACGGTTTTCGCCGACACCTGCTTTTCTGAGGTTTTCATTGGCAATCTCCGATGTAGTAAAGAAGTAATCCGTTATGCTGTCGGTCACAATGCGGTTGATCTCTTCGGGCATAGTCTGGTCGCCCGAGCGTATGCCCCCTTCGACATGGGCAACCCTGACAAGCATTTTCTTTGCAGCTATTGAACATGCCATGGTTGATGTGACATCTCCGACAACGATGCAGAGGTCAGGTTTATTTAGAGTCAGGAGTTTTTCATAAGCCAGCATAATAGCCGAAGTCTGTTCCGCCTGGGATCCTCCGCCAGCGTTGAAATTAACGTCAGGGTGGGGGATACCCAGCTGGTCGAAAAAGCTTTCGCTCATGTTTTTATCATAGTGCTGACCGGTATGGATCAGACGGTATGATATATTTTCCCCTTTAGTCTTTGCAGTCTGGATGGCATCGATAATCGGGGCTATTTTCATGAAGTTCGGGCGGGCACCGGCGATGAGATCAATTTTCATAATAATGTTATTTGGGTGCTCCTCTGTCTGTAAGGATTTTCTTTTGCCTTGGTTTCAGATTCAGGATGATTATCTTTTTCAGTTTTCCCATTATAGTTTCCATTGGTGGTCTTGAATTCCGGAACTATTTTAGTGAATAATTCAACTATTTCAGTTTTCGACAGAGAATATAATTTATTTAATAGTTCGTTAATCATGGGCGCTAAAGTTCCGGATTCAAAGCCTTCGATCTTTGCGATTTTAATCTTTGGGTTGTGGGTGGGAATGGTATTTTCCTTATCGGAAAGCAGCTCTTCATACAGCTTCTCGCCAGGACGTAAACCGGTATAGACAATTTTAATGTCTTTTCCTGGTTCGAGCCCCGAAAGCCGGATCATATTATTGGCCAGATCGGCAATTTTAACCGGATTACCCATATCAAAAACAAATATCTCGCCTCCTTTCCCCATAAACCCTGCTTCTAAAACCAGCTCACAGGCCTCAGGGATAGTCATGAAATACCTTGTTATATCGGGATGAGTGACTGTAACCGGACCACCCTCCTGGATTTGTTTGCTGAATAAAGGAACTACTGAACCATTGGACCCCAGAACATTTCCAAAACGGGTAATTACGAATTGAGTCTTAACTCCTTCCTGGAGGGCAATGGATTGAACGATCATCTCACAAATCCGTTTTGATGCTCCCATTACGCTCGAAGGATTTACGGATTTGTCTGTAGAGATCATTATAAATTTTTTAACGTCGTATTTTACAGACAGATGGGTGATAATTATTGTGCCTCCAATGTTTACCCTCAAAGCTTCATGGGGATTCTCCTCCATAAGCGGTACGTGTTTATAGGCTGCAGCATGAAAAACAATATCCGGGTGAAACTCCTTAAATATAAGCTCCATTTTTTCCGGATTTGTGACATCAGCTATTATTAGTTGAAATTCCAAATGACTGTACTTTTCCCGGAGCTCATTTTTTATATGAAACATTGGTGTTTCAGCCTGGTCGACAAGGATAACTTTCTTAATGTTAAACCGAGCGAGCTGACGAACAATTTCTGAACCAATCGAGCCGGCAGCACCTGAAACCAGAATTATCTTATCGTTTAAACGCTTTCCGATCAGATCCAAATTCAGCTGAATTGGTTCTCTGCCTAACAGGTCCTCGAGTTTTACCTTTTGAAGTTGATGCAGCTGAAGCTGGCCATTTAACCATTTATCAACTGCGGGAGTTTCAAGTATCTCAAGACCAAGGTCCATAGCTGTGCGGATAATTTCACTTTTTCTTTTTGGTGATATATTTTTGATAGCTATGATAAGTGTATAAATTCTATGTTTAGTCAGGAAACCTGAAGAAAGAATTTTAGGGCTATATACAGGTAAGCCATTTATATTCTTACCCTGAAGTTGTTTTTTATTATCAAGAAATCCCGTAACACTAAAACCACTATGAGGATCGCTTAAAAGAACGCGCTTAACAATAAAGCCCATCTCACCTGCACCATAAATCAGCACATTTTTCCTTAGTGTTATGGAACTTGTTGCAAAACGGAAGATTATTTTAATTAAGATCCGTATAAAAAACAGCAAAACTGTAATTGAAACATAATGGATAAAAATAATTGATATCGGAATCGTCATATTTTCACTCCAGGTAAATAATCTGCTGATAAAAGAGAGACTCAGGAGTACCGCAGAAGAGATAGTTGTAACAACAAGTACCAGAGAAACATCTGTAAGGGTCGAATGGCGGAGAAGTCCCGAGTAGGAACGGAATATAATTGAAAAGACAGCATAAACAATTAAGGCTATTAGCGCCTGGTTAATAGCGAGGTCGAATTTGATCTGAGCAGAAACGAAGTTATAACGCAGGAGGTAGGCAAAGAAGAAAACCAGGAAAACAGCAAAGTTATCCATAACGAACACCATCCATCTTGGTAATGAATATTTATGAAATAATTCTACGACTTTAGTCCGCAGACGCTCCACCCATTTTGGATAAGTTTCAAACATGTTGTATATA
>JBBSAP010000246.1:0-3466 GCA_038252165.1 Bacteroidales bacterium
CAATCGTTTGCAACGGATTGCTAATGTCCTTCTGCTAAACGCAAGCTTTATCGATAATCCGGGCTTACTGAATGGCAAAATGGGAATTGCGATATTCTTCTACCACTATTCACGATATACCGGTAAAAAGATCTATGAAGATTACGCCGGTGAGCTGGTCGATGAGATCTATGAGGACATCAATACAAACACACCTGTTAATTTTGAGAATGGACTTACCGGTATCGGCTGGGGAATAGAATATCTCTTTAAAAATAAATTTGTTCAGGCTGATATAGACGAAGCTCTTTCAGAAATAGATGAGTATGTTTCCAGGAGCATGTTGTCACATGTAATAACCTCAGAAAATTGCAATGATCTGGCAGGTTATGGATTCTACTATCCCGCCAGGTTAGGATTGCGATGCATCGATGATGTTAACCCTGCTGTAATGAGAATTAAACAGCACGTCACATTTTTTACTGATTACATTAGGAGAATATTCGTCAGCAACGAGTATCCGGATTTTGATTTTAGATCGTTAACCGGCGACACAATCAGTTCTCTTTTAAGGTTTCTTATCGAAACTCACAAATTGAGGATATCTCCTGAGCTGGTGGGCAAAGTGTTAGTGGGTATTTCAGAGCATGTTGAACCATTTTTAATAGATCCTTTGGATAGTCCGGTGCAATCTCAGTTGCGATTGTTGGCTGAAAGCATAATAAACTCAGTGCCAGACGATCTCTTGAAAATTACCTCTAGGTCAATATTAGAAAAGGAGAATAACTTTTTGAAACCCATCACTGAATCAGATAATGACACAATCGTAAAGTGTTTTATTAAAAGTTCGTGGCTGAACCTGATTTACGGACCATATTTAAGAGATCACAAAACTTTGCAAGATGATTTGACAAGTCTGTTTTCAGTTATTGACAGTGAAGATTACTGGGAACGACAACTCGACAACCTAAATGAAGGTAATATGGGATTAAATGAATTCGCTGGACTGGGATTGGGAATTTTAAGTTTTGCAGAAAAAAATGGAGTTTTCAAATGAGCTTTTTATAATATTCTGAATGCCTTAGGTATGATTTCATTATTCATTTTCAGATCGAACGCCAGGGGAATGCAGTACGGTATGGGGACCTATGTCAGGGAATTGAGGGAAGCTCTGTTATCCAATGTCGATATTAATATATACATAGTAACGTATCATAGTTCCAGTTTTAGGGAGTTTAGGATCGAAGCTTTGTCTGAAAGATACTGTGAGATCAACATTCCAACACCCAAACTTACATTTTTGCAAAATAGTTATAATGAAAAACGGTACGCTAAGGCAGTCGCTAATTTATTGGCGGATACTATTTCTGAAAACGAAGAAATCATCTTTCAGATGAATTATATAAATGACCTGCCTATACTAAATATCCTTAAAGAAAGATATGTACATCCGGTGATCAGCGTAGTGCACTTTTTCCAGTGGGAACAATTGTTTAACGGGAATACACAAAAAATGAATGGCTTAAATATCGATAAGCCCTCCAACAATACAGAATTCACAATATTTACAGAGAAAGAGATGTTCCGGCTTTCCGATCATGTTGTAACAATCAATCCTTTCATGAAAGATTTTCTAGTTGAAAAATATGATATTTCGCCAGCAAAGATAAGTATGATAAGAAATGGAATAAATTTTAACAAATTCTCAAAAATAGACAAGGAGGAAAAACTAAAGCTTAAATATAAGTTAGGTTTTTATTCTAATGAAAAGATTATCCTGTTCTCCGGAAGAATCGATCCGGATAAAGGAATATATTTTCTTGTTGATGCATTTTTAGAAGCCTGTAAAATCAGGGACGATTTGCGGCTGGTTTTTATCGGTCAGGGAAACATGCAGGATATATTGGAGAAATCCAAACTGTTTGTTGGTAGAATTACTTTTACCGGATTTCTGCCGCCTGAAAAAATAAGAGAGTTTTATCGGATAGCTGATATTGGTGTTGTCCCTTCAATTTACGAGCCATGCTCTTATTCGAGATTAGAAATGATTGCAAGCGGAATTCCTATTATACTTTCCCGGATAGAAGGTTTCAGTGATATGTCGGAAGGAGATCAATGTATGTTTATTGAGCGATATACTAGCCCTGATGGAGGAATATTTTTTGATACTAAGGAATTCTGTAACGCTATTCTTTCTTTAGCAGCTGACGATAAGCTTTCTGAGGCTCTCGCCGCAAACGCATACAGGAGACTGCTCAATAAAAATACAGCCTCAGGTATGGCCAAGGAAATGAATAGGTTATATAAAAACCTGATAAAAAGAAAGAAACTGAATTCAGAATATGAAAAGAGCGAAAGAAGATAATACTGTCGGGATAATACAGCGCGCTGTTAAGTATTTCAATTTACATGTCATAAAAAGTTCAGTAAAAGAAGCTCTAAGGTCACATCCTGATTATCCTACCTTTAAGAGTATATGTGATACGCTTAATGAGTGGCAGATTGAAAACTATCCCCTAAGATATAATATTGATGAAATAATGGATATTGAGGCGCCATATATTGTTCATTTCAAAAGTGGCGGTGGTCAGATAGGGTTTGTCGCTGATATTGAGAATGATTTCATCACATGTTATACATCGTATGAAATTAAAAGGAGGTTTGGCAAACAGGAGTTTCTTGAAAGCTGTTCGGGAGCAATCATATTGCTTAATCCTGATGGATATTCCGGAGAAAAAGATTTCAGCACGAAATGGAAGAACGAACTTATCAATAAATCAATATTGCCATTGGTCTTTTTTGCAATGTTGGGTTTGATTATTAATTCTGTTACGAACCATTTTATTTCCGGAGAGGGGATTGCCGGTAATGTTATTCCGGTTTTATTATTTACAAAGATTGTGGGTTTAATACTTTCCATTCTCCTGATCCTTCACGAATTTGAAGTGCATCTTTCATTGACAGATAAACTGTGTCATTTAAATAAGGCCACCAATTGTAACACAGTTTTACATGACAAAGCCTCAAAAGTATTCGGATGGTTCGGATGGGCCGACACAGGATTCATTTACTTTACAGGTGGTCTTCTTTTTCTTTTTCAGGATTTAAGAGGAGCAGGCTTACCCATGATGGCGATACTGTCTGCTTTGTCAATACCGTATCCTTTGTTTTCGATTTATTACCAGGGATTTGTTCTTAAAAAGTGGTGTCCGATGTGTCTTGGAGTTCAAATGATACTGATTGCTGAATTCATAATTCTTTTACCACAGTTTTCAAAACTCAGTTTTTCTTTAAGTTCTTTTGCAACTCTGGCCCTTACCTTTCTTATAATAACAATAATTTACACCCTGTTCATATTATTTCTGAGGGAGAAAACATCGGGTGAATTGCATTACTATAAGTATCTTGGATTTAAGAAGAATCCGGATATACTGAAAGTTCTTTTAATGAATCAGCTGCACTATGATATTCCTTTTTCGGAAAGCAG
>JBBSAP010000247.1:0-3459 GCA_038252165.1 Bacteroidales bacterium
AAGAAACATTGCCGACATTATCCTTGCAAAAACAAAGACGACTGTAGCGGATCTTGAAAAGAGGATCAATCTGATAAAAAAACCTTCAGGTTTTACGACTGGAACGAAGGTTTATGCAGGATCAGAGGTCATCGTAAAAATGTCAGATACAAGGAATGTCCTTATGCTCCTTCCGGGGGAAGATGAACTTCTCAGGAATGAATTTATAATTATTGGAGGGCATTTCGACCATCTTGGCATGGGCGGTTCATCCAGCAGGGCAGGCGATACAGTTGCGGTACACCATGGTGCTGACGACAATGCTTCAGGAGTTGGAGAAATGATTGAACTTGCTGAAAAGTTTGCCCTTACAAAGGGCAGCCACAAAAGAAGCATCATTTTTGCAGCTTTCTCTGGTGAGGAAATGGGATTGCTCGGTTCAAAGTATTTCACTGAAAATCCATTAGTCGATTTAGCAAAGGTAGATGCCATGATAAACCTCGACATGGTCGGGAGACTGCGCGATTCAAGTGCCTTGCAGATCGGAGGTGCCGGCACTGCAGAGGGACTGAAAGACCTTGTAACATCACTAAGCGATACAAACATTTTAAAGCTTACCATCACTGAAGAGGGTTCAGGACCCTCGGATCATTCATCATTTTATGGCAAGAATATCCCTGTTTTGTTCTTTTCCACAGGGGCTCACATGGATTACCACACCCCTTCCGACACATGGGAAAAAATTAATTATCCGGGAATGGTAACGGTATCAGACCTTGTTTTTGGAATTGGAGAAAAACTTGCAAATGATACAGCCAGGCTTAAATTCAAAGAAGCTGGTCCTAAAGTTGAAATAAACAGGTCAATGAGAAGACAAGGTATCACTCTTGGCATTATGCCCGATTTTGCAGGTAATATCAAAAACGGTTTGCGTGCCGATCTGGTGACTCCCGGAAAACCCGCGGCTATTGGAGGAATGAAGAAAGGTGATATTATTACTTCTATTAACGGAAAGACAGTCAATAACATCCAGGATTATATGTTCCGTCTGGGACAGCTTAAGCATGGGGAAACGATAAACGTAGAGGTCTTAAGGAATGGAAAAAAGGAAGTACTTCTGATACAATTATAAAAGTTACACGTCTAAGACAAAAACAACTTTACATGAAAAAATCCATTCTGTGGTTTCTTGCGATTGTAATCACTATTGGCGCAGCATATTACCAGAGAAAAACCGGACCTACCTACCCGAAGACGGTAAATGTAAATGTAAATGATCTGCCTTATGAAATTAAACTGGTCCGGAGCCTTGGACTTGATGAACGGCCTGAAGTCGCGCTGAAGATCGCAGATAAGACAGTAAATGCAAAACTCTGGTACAAGAAGTATAAAACCAATGACGAATATACTGCCAGTGAATTCAGGTACAAAGTATATCCTGTCAATTCTTTCGTGATGAACAAGGTATTCAAGATAACTGAAGAAAGCGGATTTTTTGCCGAAATTCCACAACAGCCCCCTGCCGGGAAGCTGCAGTATTATATAGAGCTTACTGATTCAAAAGGTACAACCACGATTTCAAAAGAGACTCCTGTGGTGATCCGGTTCAAAGGATCGGTACCCTCATACATTCTTACTCCCCATATTTTATTAATGTTCGTGGCGATGCTCTTTTCAACTCTTGCCGGGCTCATGGCCCTCTTTAAACATCCTTTGTACAGGAAGTACGCGGTATGGACGCTGGTTCTGTTTATTGCGGGAGGCATGATTCTCGGACCTCTGGTACAGAAATATGCCTTCGGTGAATTATGGACAGGAATTCCCTTCGGGTGGGACCTTACCGACAACAAAACCCTGATAGCATTTCTTTTCTGGACACTTGCCGTCGTAATGAACATTAAAAAAGAGAGGCCTTTTTACACAATCGTTGCTGCAGTGGTATTACTTTTAGTCTTCTCTATTCCGCACAGCATGTTTGGTTCCGAACTTGATTACTCATCAGGACAGGTCACTCAGGGATTAATTCTCATTTTTCTATCAAAAATTTCAAGAAATTCTTAAATTGAGTGCAGCAATAAGTTTATGACCCCGTCTTTTGATTGTAAAACTAAAAGACAGTGGGTGCAGCAACTCAGATATCAACCAGCCTTTATTTAAAGATGGCAAATAATGTAGAAGCAGCATTCAGAAACATTCACCAGGACCTACTTGACGGGTGTAAGACAGGTGACCAGAAAGCGCAGTTTCAGATTTACAAGTTGTACTATAAAGCAATGTACAACACAAGTCTGAGGATTGTAAACGACGCGATGGAAGCCGAAGATGTTATGCAGGAATCGTTCCTGTCGGCCTTTGAAAAAATTGAGGCTTACTCAGGAGTAGTGAGTTTTGGTGCATGGCTTAAAAAAATTGTCATTAACCGTTCACTTGATTCCCTGAGCAAACGGAAAGCGATCTTTGAAGATATTGAGTTTCATGTAGGTATCAGGGATGAAGGCAACGATGACCTGATGCATAAAGAAGAAGTTGATGTGAGGGTAGAAGAGGTAAAGGACGCTATAAACAGGCTGCCCGATGGTTACAGGATAATACTTTCACTCTATCTTCTGGAGGGATATGACCATGATGAGATAGCAGAAATACTCTCAATTTCAAGCAGTACTTCCAGATCGCAGCTTTCAAGAGCCAAGCAGAAACTTATTGCTGAACTTAAGAACAAATGAGAAAATTGATCAGAAATGAAAAATATAGAAGACATAATCAGGAATAACAAGGATTTCTTCGACGGTGCAGAGCCGTCAGACGGACACTTTGAAAGATTCAGCAGGAAGCTGGAGATAAGTTTCGGAGAAAAAATCCTGAAGAGAAGCATTGTTCCATACCTCCTGAGGGCAGCTGTTGTTACGCTGCTAGTAACCCTGTCGTCATTGTGGACATGGGATCATTTCATCAGACCCGACAGGAACAAGATGACGCTTAGTGATGTATCTCCTCAATACAAGGAGGTTGAGAATTACTATGTCCACCAGGTCAATCTTATGGAAAGTGAACTTGTAAATATTGATATGAAAAATAATCCTGAGCAAAAAAAGATACTGGTTTCAGAAATGAAAGGAATGGATTCCATATATGTTCAGCTTCAGAAAGAACTTAAAGCCAATCCTAATGATGAAAGAATAATAAATGCCATGATAGAACATTACCAGACTAAGGTGGAAGTCATGTCATATTTAGTAAGTCAGCTTAAAGCTATAAGGAATGAGAATCAAAATAAAAAAGAAAATGAAAAAACAAGTCTATAAATCAGGGTTACTCCTGTTATTTTCCGTTTGCCTTGCATCTGCAGTTTCAATTGCACAGGAGGTATCAAAGGAATTTCACCAGGAGTGGAACGCAGGTCCCAATACAACTCTCGATATCAACAACAGGTATGGGAATGTTGTTGTAGAGACATCCGATCAGAATCAGATCACAATTGAT
>JBBSAP010000248.1:0-3457 GCA_038252165.1 Bacteroidales bacterium
AAATTGGGGGATGAGCTTGTTTTTTCTGCCTGCAACCTTAACTGGTTGTATGAGTTCGAAGAGCCGTATGAGTCGAGAGGTTCACGTACGGTTCTGAGAGAGGTTTGGGGGTGAAACTCCCCCTTACCTACTCGACATTTACTTTTAATCCATTCAGTTATAGTATCTGTAAGGTCATCAATTGCATTGTTAAACCGGTGATCGGATTCAAATCCTTTTATTGAAATACTTTCAGCGTACAATTGCTGCAACTTTCTGTAAAGCGGGAGTGTATTTACTTCTAAAAAGCTTGTTTTGTCTTGCCATCCAACAATAAACAGAACATTTTTTGATTTTAATTTTTCGGCATTCTTTACCAGGTCGTATCTGTCGATATTTTTTAAATAAAGCTCCATCTGGGATTTCAGATCACCCCGGAAAGGTCCTTCCGGCCCGAATGATTTGGCGATGAACTGTGTATAACCCTTTCGATAAGTTGAATCGGCGGCTACTTTTTTCAGGGATACAGAGTGATCGTCGTTACCAATCGAAATGATGTTTCTGATTTTGTCGTTATATATGGCGCTTTCAATGGCAATGGTACCTCCAAAACTATATCCGCAGACAACGACCCTGGAAGTGTCAATTTTGAATTGCACCTGATTTCCGGGAACAAGCAAAAAGTTTAAAGCTGCACCAGCATTATCAATACAGTTGTCGAAACTGAAATTGCCTTCGCTCAGATAGGACCCCTGGTAGTTGAAGACAAGGATATTAAATCCGGCGGCATTCAGTTTTTCCGCTAATCCCAAAGGACTGGACTGATTGCCTGGGAAGCCATGCAAAAGAATCAACGTTGGCACCTTTTCCGTTTTTTTTACCGGATAGAATTTCGCATCCAGTTTAACACCGTTGTTTCTTAAATCAATGCTGACCGGGTTTGCCTGCGATAGCAGTTGCAAAGAACTGCCTGTGAGGATTATAAGCAGGATAATTTTTAGTGTTTTCATTTTTAATTACTTATATCACACCTACATTAAAATAATTTCAGTTCACCTATGGTATTATCCGATTGGATAACTCTCTGTAACCGTTGTAAGAATAGCTTGCCCGGATGGG
Source organism: Bacteroidales bacterium (assembly GCA_038252165.1). GTDB lineage: Bacteria > Bacteroidota > Bacteroidia > Bacteroidales > VadinHA17 > LD21. The sequence goes on from JBBSAP010000248.1 coordinate 1,099, forward strand.
CAGTATTGGTATTGAAGCACTTTGCCCAAGTTCAGTTCCTTTAATTTCAAACCCATAGGATGATCGCCAAATTCCAGGCTAACATCTGAAGACTTTTTGGAAACACCGGTATCACTTTCATTATAGTTATATTCTGATCGCAGCAAATGGTTGTCTTTAACAGTAACCGGACAAAAATGCTGCCGGGGAAATTTTTTAAGGTCTATCTTCCGGCCCGACAGTTTCAAAATATTAGCTCCATTAGCATTGACCACTCAGTTCATACATTTGTCAACTTCTTCGAAATTTATTTCTGCCAGAAACCCAGGATAATTGGCAAGTTCAATACCTGTAAACCGGGCTATTTCAGTGTTGACAGAAAAAAAAGGCAGGTAAATCATCGGAACTTCAGGTACTTTATGCAGGATTCCGGTAAATACAGGAGTTGCTTTATCCATTACAAACGGGACACCGATTTCCACCATGTTGTAGGGGCCAATATCAGAGTCTTTGTGTTGGCTGGCACTTATGGCAACCATACCATGCCAGGGGGTCAGCCGAAAAGGGTTCATACGTTTCGAAGGCAGAATGCTTTTAATCTTTTCAAGAGGAGCAAGCATGAAGACAGCCATGTGGGCAGTATCCCTGTAAAATGCAGGGTAAAAAGTATTGTACGGACCTACTTTTACTGCCGTTTGAGGAATACCATCAAAGAATTCGGAATTTTTCATTTTTTCTGACTACTTAATAAAAGCACAAGGCAGCAAACGATCGCAATTATTTCCAGCACCTTAAACAAGGCGGACAAAGAAATTAATTCGGGTATTCCGAATTTTATCACCGAAAGCGTCATCCCAATTAATGGAACGAAGATTGCAAGGTAAAGCGGGTACTTTTTTCGGTTGAACAGGAGAGTTCCAACGATCACGTAAATAACTCCAAATGCAAGAACAGGAATACTCCCAGGGCTTTCGGGAGCCTGAAAGTAAGCAACAATGTGCAGAACGCCGGAAATCAAAAGCAGTATTCCGGCCAGAAGACGGATTGTTTTCATATTCGCTCAGTTTTAAGTTATAAGTTGATTTTTAATTACTTCAACCGGAAAAGGTTTCCCATGTCCGGGATAGGCGAAAGTAACTCCTTTGTTTATCAGCACTTTCCAGTTTTCTTTAATGGCATCGATATCCTGAGCCAGAATTGGCAATCCCGGCTTGAAACGAAATGGCCATCCATTGTGGGCCATGCAGCCCACGATTGCTTCCCCTGAGTTGAGAATTACACTTACGGAGCCGACGGTATGACCCGGCGTGTGAATGATTTGCCCATCAATTCCATATTCTGTAAGCGGAAAAGGTTCATCGTTCAGAATAATGTCGGGACTGAATTTCGGGAATGGAACTTTAATGGAGAAAATCAGAGGTTCTACAAGTTTGCCTTTCCAGTTTACGCCTTTCGGTATCATAACTTTATCATGCTCAACACAGTCTCTTTCACTTTCATGAATAGCAATTTTTGCCATTGTTAAATCCCTGATATCGCGTGCTGAACCGCAATGGTCAAAATGCGAATGCGTAATGACGATAAGTTTGATGCGTGCCGGGTCAATTTTATTCTGTGCCAGTATTTTCTTGAATTGAAGCAATTTCTTTGGCCCACCGGCATCAATCATTACGATATCTTTGCCAATGATTAAATAACAACTGGTTAAACCGAGTTTAAATGCGATGATTTCTGTCTTCATATAACTATTAATTGCAAATTTAAACTATTACACTGAAATGTCAATTCTAATATTGTCAGAAATCTTTACTAACGGTCAAATAAATGTAACAAATGTTACAATTTTCAGTCTGTCCAATATCCACCATTTGACCGTTCGCTTGGGAATTTAACTGAGTAAAATCGGTGTGATGAATGCGCTATAACGGCCCGGCAATATGGGGAGGTTGTGTTACCCGACGTGAGCACCGGGTTGAGTCCTGGTACTTTAGCCAGAAGCCCTGAGCGCAGCGAAGGGTCACGGTGCAAGCCTGCCTGCCGGCAGGCAGGGAGGGTATGGCACGTGTTTTTGCCGTCCGGGTACAGAGTTTTATGGGCATTACGCGTGTCGCGATACAAATTTGATAAATGATTAGGATCGATAAAATTGTAACAAATGTTACAAAATGAGTACTGGCGCAGTGTCGCGGTACAAACTATCTCGGAGCCAGAAATTTGTCAAGGTACAGGATTTAAATTGCGTGCAGATGAGCGCTTTGACAGCCGTAGCTTCAGCGAAGGCTGGTGTCCGGGTGCAAGAACCATTACGAATTTGTCTTGGGTGCAGGAGCACCTGCCTGCCGGCAGGCAGGAAAGCAAAAACCGTGACAAACAACTTACC
>JBBSAP010000249.1:0-3456 GCA_038252165.1 Bacteroidales bacterium
CAAGCATAGTAAGTTGGCTAACCGGTTCCAATCCTTTGATCTCTGAAATTTGATTGTCGCCAAGATCAAGCATAGTAAGTTGGCTAACCGGTTCCAATCCTTTGATCTCTGAAATTTGATTGTCGCCAAGATCAAGCATAGTAAGTTGGCTAACCGGTTCCAATCCTTTAATCTCTGAAATTTGATTAGAGCTTAGAGCAAGCATAGTAAGTTGGCTAACCGGTTCTAATCCTTTGATCTCTGAAATTTGATTGGAGCCAAGATGAAGCGTGGTAAGTTGGCTAACCGGTTCCAATCCCTTGATCTCCGAAATTTGATTGGACTCAAGAAAAAGCCTATTAAGTTGGCTAACCGGTTCCAATCCTTGGATCTCCTTGATTTTGTTAATACTTATGTCAAGTCTTTTTAATAAAACTAGGGTCTCCAGCCCTTCAATTTGCCTTATATTATTATACTTTAAATTAAGGTTCCTGAGATTTGTAAGTTTTTCCAGGCCCCGTATATAATGAATACTATTAAAAGAAAGATCTAAATATTCTAATCTTTCAGGCAATACTCCTATGGGAATATCTTTAATAAATCCCCTTACTTTTAAATTATCATTCCCATAGCTATCATAGTTGGGCTTGTAACCGGTTATTCTTAGAATTCGTAAATTTTCCAGCTCATTTACCTTTTTTGGAATAGCCGAAAACCAGTTGTCTGGTCCACTATTAGAAGAACTAATCCATTCTTTGGTATTTTCATTCCAAAAAAAATTTCCGAGATTAAGTTCTTCAAGCCAGTACATTTTAAAAACACTATCCGGTATTTTTGTAAGACCACATTTGCCGAGGTCGAGATAGATGGCCTTTTCGGAAATGGCTTTATCGATAATTGCAGTTACATTAAATTTAGCTTCGGGCATATATCAAAAAATAAAATTTATTGTAAGGTAAGCAATGCGTAATCTTTTTACAATGTCCCTTTTAGTCTAAAGTAAAGAAAGTTCAATTGCGCAATAATGTGTGGGCGCAGCACAGCTTCCCGTGCCGCGAGTAAATTATCATCTTTAAAAATCTTATTCTGCTGTTAGTGGGTTTCATTTGTATGCTTATTTTTATTCATGATGACTTTATGGAAATAAAAAAGCCCCGGAAATTCCAGGGCTTTTATTTTTAGAAAGAGCTGAATTTATTTCTCGTCCTTATCTCCTACAACGGCATCTTTAGCTGCATCTGCTGCTTTTCCTACAGCTTCTCCTGCTTTCTTAACACCATGTTTTGTTGCATCCCAACCGTCAGATATTGCATCCCCGGTTTTATCGAAAAAATTCCCTGAACGGGTAACAACTTCACCATCATTAAGTGTAACTTCTGTAGTAGCATCACGCTTTACGTGGCCATTTGCAGATACGACAACACCATTATCAAGTGTTACGTCGCCTTCTGCCGCTTTCCAGTCACTATCACGCCATACCATCACTTTTCCATCACGGTATGTTACATCTCCTTCTGCAGGAGTATATGTTACTGTAGTTGTAGTGGCGGGCATAGTGAGCACTGTGTCTTTTTCTACTGTTGTCGTATCAGTACTTGCATCGTTACATGCAGCAAGTGATGCCGCTAACAGAGAAATGGTTAAAAACTTTTTCATCGAAAATTTATTTAGTTAACAATATGCCGGTTTTGCCGGACGCGATACCATTAAAGAATTCCGTGCCAAAAATCACAAGGGCATAGATTTTCCTACACCACCACCTGGCAACGGGTCTTTTTAACTGTTGAAAACAAAGCCCGATAAATTATTTACACAGTTCTGCGAGGTATTACATAATGGGTGAGCATGGCGGCTATTCAATAAATGCATTTGAAGAGTATGAGTGAGATTGCTTTTATAAGCAACGCAACTTTCACTGCGTAAGACATTGCTAAGAAATTAGTCTCGATTTCGAATTTCAATTAATTACTCAAGTTGCAAAAATTACATTTACTACTTATATTTAAAATGAAAATATTATTATTGTGAATGCGGCATAACTCCAGGCGGCTTTTTTAGAAGAAATAAAAAACCGACTGCCGTCACACCTGGAAATGCCGCGAATTTGCAACATCAGTTGGCATAATAATTTCTTTTGAAAAAATTGATTCAATAAAAAATTTGGTTCATTGGCCCTTTGGGGAACCAAACAAAAAAAAGGAATAGTGCTCGCTATAACCGTTAAGGATGGATAATTTTGGTCGCTATTATGTAATACCTCTTTTTTAAAATTTTGAAGGAAAGCACACATGAAAGAATCTAAAGAAACCACAGTGAATAATTCCATACCCGAAGTGTTGTCTGGTGGCATGCAACATCAAATGCAGATTTACATTGCAGGAACCCAAAATATTAAACCCACTCTTCCTGTTTCATTTGAAGAGCTTGAAAAAAGGGCCAGTGAGGTAATGACCGCTGAAGCTTTTGCATATATTGTCGGGGGAGCGGGAGCCGAAACTACAATAAGGAACAATAGGAAGGCTTTTAATAACTGGCAAATAGTTCCCCGCATGATGGGAGATGTTTCAAAGCGAAGTATATCGACCAGGTTGTTTGGAGTTAATTTACCAGGCCCCGTTTTACTTGGCCCGGTTGGAGTTTTATCAATCGCCCATCCCGAGGCTGAAGTAGCAGTGGCGCGTGCTGCCAAAGCCCTGAATGTACCCCAGGTCGTGAGCACTGTATCATCAAAAACGATTGAGGAAGTTGGAGCAGTTCATGGAGACCACCCGCATTGGTTTCAATTATACTGGGGACGCAATAACGATTTTACCCGCAGCATCATAAGCCGTGCAGAAAAAGCCGGCTACAGTGCAATTGTGGTAACGCTTGACACACGTTTATTTGCCTGGAGAGAACGTGATATTCAAAATGCTTATTTGCCTTTTTTATATAATGAAGGGCTGGCGAATTATTTTACAGATCCCGTTTTCCTTGCGGAGGTGGGTGATCCTGCTAAAGATAAGCTACAAGCCATGATGCATTTTGCTAACTGTTTCTCTAATCCCTCTTCTACCTGGAGTGATCTTGCTGTAATAAGGGAATGTACAAAGCTTCCTGTAATTCTTAAAGGGATTCAACATGCGGATGATGCGAAAAAAGCAATTGACCACGGAGCAGATGGAATTATCGTATCCAATCATGGAGGGCGGCAGTTAGATGGCGCTATCGGTGCACTGGATACACTTGAAGGTATTGCCGATGCTGTCGGAGAAAAGACCACCCTGTTATTTGATAGTGGGATTCGCCGGGGAGCCGATGTTTTTAAAGCTATGGCGTTAGGCGCTAAGGCAGTTCTTATTGCGCGCCCCTATGCTTACGGGCTCGCTCTTGCAGGCGAGCAAGGTGTAAAAGAAGTGCTCGCAAATTTATTGGCAGATGTTGATCTTACGCTTGGCCTTGCTGGCTGCAATTCCTGGGCAGAAGCCACAAAAGATA
>JBBSAP010000250.1:0-3442 GCA_038252165.1 Bacteroidales bacterium
AGTTTGTAGCAATAAATAAATACGGGGAACTTGGTTGTGCAACAATGATCGGAAAAAGTAATCCTCAGATGTCTGTCATGACTGAGATGGGCTTCAGCAAGTACGAGGGCATTGTTGCATATCCGGGCAAATCCTGAACCTGTATTGTTGAATCTTTTTTGATAAACAGGTAATTTTTTGTATATTTGCACGTTAAATATTATCGGAATCATCTGATTATACAAGTATTGCAGAATTCTGACCGGAAACCTGAGAAATAATTCCGCAATAAAAATGAAAGCTATGAAAAGAGCTGTATATCTGTGTTTATTGCTTCTGGCATCCTGCGCCACAACAAAACAGTCGGGCGTACAGGAGGATTCACTGGTACTGACAAGAAAATATGTCGGCAACTTTTTAGAATACAGGCAACATGTCCCTGAAAAATTCGGTGAACCTTACCTTATCTGGATCAAAACAACCATGGACAGCACATACGGAAAAATTTCGGCTTATGCTGAGAGATGCGATTTCAAAATGGGAGACCGGTTATATATTAAAAGAATTCAGCTTTCACCAGGACCTGTGTCAACATACTGGGAGTACCAGATCGAATCGGATAATAACACGATCTTCTACAAGTTGAGCGAATTCCAGCATGACAGGAAAAACCTTATCAGGAACTGGTTCTAAAAGTTGCTGGTTGCTGGTTACTGATTACTTGTTATTTGTTATTTGTTATTTGTTTTCAATAAGGTATAGCTGATAGCTGATAGCTGATAGCTGATAGCTGATAGCTGATAGCTATTTCTTAACTACTCTTTTTGCGTACAATTCCTGCCAGCCGGAGGTATCGGATGAAGCTTCGGGTTGTTTCTTATCTTCAGGTTTCCTCTCCAGTTTTTTGATAACCATCGACACTTCGCGTCTGCCTTCGCTTTTTCCATGTTCGACATAATCGACATAAGCAATGAACCTGTTGATCTTGTTTGGCATAATTTCGGATGTCCGTATAAATCCTAAATCCTCCGCCTTTAAATCATAGTTATCATGAGTTGTTTCCCATACATCAAGATAGTATACTATATTATCGAGGCCGGCAAACACAGTTTTGCCATCTGAATCTGTGAAACCCTCATTTACACTATGGGTTTCTTTTTCCCAGTCATTAAGGGTCGGATACAAAATGACGCTCGCTCCTTCAACCGGATACTCATCATAGTATTCAAGAACCTCGACTTCAAGAAGTGTAGGTATTTTTATATTAAGGGAAAGAGAAGCTTCATCGCTTAAGCCGCTGCCTGACAATACCTTAAGGAAAACAGTGAAAACTCCTGTGGAATTAAACCTGTGAATCGGATTTGCTTCATTTGAGATAAAACCATCTCCAAAATCCCATTCAAAACTTGCAACATTATCTGATTCGTTTGTAAACCAGACTTCCTCTCCTACTACCGGATCGGCAGGGCTTGCAGAAAAATATGCCTTTGGTGATTTTTCACAAGAGAAAATTATCAGGGGAAGAACAAGTGAGAGATAAATAATCTTTTTCATGCGATGATGTTTATTAATTCAGTTATGTAAATTCAAATTACGTGCCATAAATTAAGACGTACTGGCTTAAGCTTTTACTACATTTTCATTCAAATTATTTTACTACCTTTGCCCACCATAAAATTCAAAAGCTCCCGTAATGATCAACATAACATTCCCCGACGGCTCTGTAAAGCAATACAACGACGGTATCACCAGTATTGAAATAGCTGAACAGATAAGTCCGAGGCTTGCAAAAGAAGTATATGCTGCAACTGTAAATGGAGAAGTAATTGATCTTACACGGCCGATTAATTCAGATGCCACCCTGAAACTTCATAAATGGGATGATGTGGAGGGAAAACATGCATTCTGGCATTCATCAGCTCATTTGCTTGCAGAAGCTCTCGAGAGCCTTTACCCCGGTATTAAATTCGGAATCGGACCGGCAATTGAGAACGGTTTCTACTATGATGTGGATCCTGGTGAGGGCAAAGCTATTACAGATAATGAACTGGTGGTGATCGAAAACCGTATGAAAGAACTTGCTGCCAAAAACCTTGCTTTTATAAGGAGAGAAGTAAGCAAAGAAGCGGCAATCGCATTATTTTCGAAAAAAGGTGATCAGTACAAAGTCGAGCTGATCGGTGAGCTTGAGGACGGGACGATTTCTTTATATACCCAGGGCAGTTTTACCGATCTTTGCCGTGGTCCTCATCTGTCATCAACAGAGCCTATCAAAGCCATAAAGCTTCTTAACGTTGCAGGAGCTTACTGGAGAGGTAACGAAAAGAACAGGATGCTTACCAGGATCTACGGTATCACCTATCCAAAGCAAAAACTTCTCGATGATTACCTGTTGTTTCTTGAGGAAGCCAGGAAAAGGGATCACCGGCGTATCGGAAAAGAACTCGAACTCTTCACCTTCTCGCCAAGGGTCGGAATGGGTCTTCCGTTATGGATGCCCAGAGGAGCTGAATTAAGGCAGAACCTGATTAATTTCATGACCAAAGTCCTTAAAAAAAGAGGATACGCAATTGTTGCAACACCTCATATAGGTGATGTGAACCTTTACAAGACCTCAGGCCATTATGAAAAATACGGCAAAGATTCATTTCAACCTATGTCAACGCCTCAGGAAGGAGAACAGTTCATGCTTAAACCCATGAATTGTCCTCACCATTGTGAAATATTTAACGCAACTCCACATTCATACAGGGATCTTCCATACAGGATGGCTGAATTCGGAACCGTCTACCGATATGAACAAAGCGGAGAACTTCACGGGCTGACAAGGGTAAGAAGCTTCACCCAGGATGATGCACATCATTTTTGCAGGCCCGACCAGCTAAAGGAAGAATTCAAAAGCATAATTGACCTGGTCCAATTTATCTTTAAAGCTGTGAATTTAAGTGAGTTCACAGCACAAATATCCCTCCGTGATAATGAGAACAAGGAAAAGTATATAGGATCGGATGAAAACTGGGAGAAAGCGGAAAAAGCAATAATTGAAGCAGCTGAAGAGAAGAAACTCGAAACTACAGTAGTTTTGGGCGAAGCAGCTTTCTACGGACCTAAGCTCGATTTTATGGTGAAGGATGCCATCGGAAGAAAGTGGCAGCTGGGAACCATCCAGGTCGACTATAACCTTCCTGAAAGATTTGATCTGACATATAACGGAAGTGATAATCAGAAACACAGGCCAGTTATGATCCATCGCGCGATATTCGGATCGATGGAAAGATTTATTGCCGTTCTTATCGAAAATACATCAGGGAAATTCCCTCTTTGGCTTGCCCCCGAAAAGGCGGTGGTTTTGCCGATAAGTGAAAAATTTAATGATTATGCTTTAAAAATTTTGGATTTTCTAAATAATTCCGATATTTGCACACTAATTGACGACAGGAGCGAAAAGATAGGTAAGAAGATC
>JBBSAP010000251.1:0-3410 GCA_038252165.1 Bacteroidales bacterium
GGGAAACGGGAAAGGGGGTCATTTGATATAAAATGGAGGTTCTTGAACATTAACATAATAAAAATCTTGAAGTTTGTTTTTACTTTTTTGTTATTGATTGCTGATACTCATTTAATATAATATATATTTTTTATTAAGTTTTTCATCAATATCTGCATCAATCTGATAGTTTTATTGTATATTTGCTCCCGAACTATAAATATGAAGTCAACTAATATTATACTTTTTATACTGTTTTTAGTCATCAGGCTTACCGGAATTGACTGAGAATGGCGTTTTCATAGGATAAGGATGACCGTTCTCTTCAGATAAAGAGAACGGTTTTTTTGTAATAAGGAATTTGATAAAAGTTTAATTCAAAACCAATGAGAAGAGTCAGGCCCTCCAGTGAGGGATTATACCGGCAGGAATTTGAACATGGCAGCTGCGGAATCGGTTTTGTTGCCCATGTGAAGGGGAGAAAATCTCATTCAATAATCAGCATGGGTCTTGACATATTAAGGAACATGACCCACAGGGGAGCTGAAGGTGCTGACAGCAAAACAGGTGATGGCGCCGGAGTGATGATACAGATTCCACGAGATTTTTATCTTATCCAGGGTTACGCCCTGCCTCCGGAGGGGCAGTTTGGAACAGGACTTGTATTCCTTCCAAAAAACTTAGATGATGCTGAAAAATGCACGGATATATTTCTCGGCATTATAAAAGAAGAGGGTGTCAGTTTTATAGGATTCCGTGATGTCCCACGCGATAATTCCACAATCGGCGAGATTGCCCGCAGTGCTGAACCTGATATCAGACAGATTCTCTTAGGCTCTGATATCCAACAGGATGATCTTGAAAGAAAGCTATATATAATAAGGAAACGTACAGAGAAGGCAATAAGGGATTCTGAAATAAAGCAGAAAAAGCTCTTTTATATTCCCAGCCTTTCAACCAAAGTCCTTGTATATAAAGGAATGCTTACTTCTAATCAGCTCGGGGATTACTTTTGCGACCTCAATGATGAAAGACTCCAGAGCGCAATTGCCCTCGTCCATTCAAGATTCAGCACTAACACTTTTCCAAGCTGGGATCTTGCACAGCCTTTCAGGGTGCTCGGACATAATGGGGAAATAAATACCATCAAAGGAAACAGATTCTGGATGGAGGCCCGGGAATCGATACTCAAATCAGAAAAGCTTGGCGACCTGGAGCGGATTTATCCGATAATTGAACCTGAAAAAAGTGATTCGGCATCACTTGATAATGTGCTGGAATTCCTTCTGATGAGCGGTAAATCACTTCCCTATGCAATGTCGGTTCTGATTCCCGAGTCAATAAATTTGAAAAATCCCATTCCCCCGGAGCTACGCGATTTCTATCATTATCATTCAACTTTCATGGAGCCATGGGACGGACCTGCATCTCTTATTTTTTCAGACGGCAGGTATATTGGTGGAATGCTTGACAGGAACGGACTTCGTCCTTCAAGATATGTATTGACAACCAACGATCTGATAGTAATGGGATCCGAAGCTGGCGTACAGTCGTTCAAACCTGAAGAAATAAAGGAAAAGGGAAGGCTGAAACCAGGGAAAATGCTGCTTGTTGATACTTTGGAAGGAGTCATTCTTTACGACAGGGAGCTTAAAGCCAAACTTGCCGGTGATTTCCCGTATGGGATATGGATCCGGGAGAATATGGTAAACCTTGAAGAGATAGAAGCAGGAAATGTTATATCACCCGACCTGGGAACGCAATATCAGAAATACATTTCTTCTTTTAATTACTCTCTGGAAGATATTGAAAAGATAATAAAGGAGATGGCTGCTACCGGGAAAGAACCTATCGGCTCAATGGGGAACGATGTCCCTGTCGCAGTATTATCGAGAAAACCTTACAGGCTTTTCAATTATTTCAAGCAAATGTTTGCTCAGGTTACCAATCCACCTATTGATCCTATCAGGGAAGAGCTTGTAATGACCCTTTCGGGATACCTCGGTTCACTTCAGCAAAACCTTCTGGATGAATCACCCGATCATGTTAAAATGGTCCGGTTCAGGAATCCGGTAATCTCCAACACCTATTTCCAGGTTGTGAAAAACCTGAGGTATAAAGGATTCTCAGCTGCCAATCTGCTGATGCATTTTGACTCAGCAAAAGGAGGTGAAGGATTGAAACAGGCTGTTGATCAATTATGTGCAGATGCTGAAAAAGCAGTCGATGAAGGGAAAAACTATATTATTCTGTCTGACCGTGGAATTGATGAAAGCAAAGCTCCGGTTCCATCTCTGCTTGCTGTTTCAGCTGTACATCACCACCTGATTGAAAAGCGCAAGCGTATGCAGATCGATATTGTTGTCGAATCGGCAGAGCCTCGTGAAGTGATGCATTTCGCACTTTTGTTCGGATATGGGGCAAGTATCATTAATCCTTACCTCAGCTTTGCAGTTATCGACAGGTTGGTCAGGGACAAAGCAATCCAGCTTGACTACCAGAAAGCTGAAGAGAATTATATCAACTCTATAAACAAAGGTATTCTCAAGATAATGTCAAAGATGGGTATCAGCACCCTCAGGAGCTATCGTTCATCCCAGATCTTTGAAGCTGTGGGCGTACATCCCGATGTCATAAACAGGTATTTTGCCGGTACAACAACAAGGATCGGCGGAATAGGTCTCGGCGAAATAGCGGAGGAGGTTCTGATACCTCACAGGAAAGCTTTTACAGGTGATCAGTTGCCGGAAATTCTGACCGAAGGTGTCTATTCATTCAGAAAGCACGGAGAAAATCATTCATGGAATCCGGAGACAATATCACTTCTGCAATGGAGTACAAAAACAGGCGACAGGGACAAATTCAGGGAATACTCCAGACGGGCTGACAGTGACACAACCTCTCCGCTGTTTATCAGGGGATTGCTCAGGATGAGAAAAAATCCGATAGCCCTTGAAGAAGTGGAATCAGCTGAAAAAATAATGAAACGGTTTGTTACCGGAGCCATGTCGTTCGGATCTATCAGCCGTGAAGCACACGAAACAATTGCCATTGCCATGAACCAGATTGGCGGACGAAGCAATACCGGTGAAGGTGGTGAAGATCCGAAACGGTTCAAGCCTCTGCCCAATGGCGAATCAGTCAGAAGTGCTATCAAACAGGTGGCAAGCGGCCGCTTCGGAGTTACAACAGAGTATCTTGTCAATGCTGATGAGATACAGATAAAAATTGCACAGGGGGCTAAACCGGGTGAAGGAGGACAGCTGCCGGGTCATAAAATTGATAAGATCATAGCTAAAACCAGGTATTCGATCCCTGGAATTACACTTATTTCTCCCCCTCCTCATCATGATATTTATTCGATAGAAGATCTTTCGCAATTGATTTTTGATCTTAAAAATGTGAATCCAAAAGCAATGATCAGTGTAAAA
>JBBSAP010000252.1:0-3405 GCA_038252165.1 Bacteroidales bacterium
AATAACCGGCGGATATGCCTGTTGTAGATATTATCGAAGACGCATTCTGAGACGACTTCCTGGTGTTCCTCAAGAAGTTCGAAGTAGGTATCCATTTTCTGTGCTGCCAACTTATATGCAACATGAATAAGCTGCCGCATATTTGAATTGTAATCCGGGTTTCCCTGATCATGCCTTAAAGATGCTGCGAACTTCCTTCCGTTCCAGACTGATACCTCTCCGGCTGACGGCAAATCATTGGCAACAATGTCTATAACATCGGCATAGGGAGCACATAATTCATCAATTTTCTCAAGAGAATGAATATATATTTCCTTTACAAAATCGAGCGCTATGCCTCCTGCCTCGGCAAGCCCTATTACCTCTTCAAGCCAGGTTGTTCCTGCGGTTTTAAGGTGAACCCCCTTGTCATGCTTCATAAGAAGCGAACCGATGTGTGGATATATTGCAAACTTATCCGATCCTGAATGAACACTTATTTTGAGATTTCCGGGGAGACCGAATTCATTTACTGCAAATGCGACAATCATAAGGTCCTCCTCAAACTCTGAGGCAAATTTCAATGGATCGCCTGCATAGTCGACACCTTTGTTAAATCTGCCTGAAAACTTCGGGGCAATTGTCTGAAGAGGAACCCCCTCCAGCCCGAGCATGGCAAGGATGAAAAACAACTCCACCGGTGTCTGAGGCTGGGCAACTTCATCCATCGATACTTCTGTAATGAAATTACCGGCACCTTTTGATTTTTCTATTTTCCTGTATATCTCACCGGCTTTTTTTGCAGCGAAAAGATATTTTTCAGCTATATCGGCCAGTTGTTTAACGGAGCATTTCAATGGTTTTTTAATCCCCGGAACTTCAAGTCTGCCAGCATACCTGCCACAATTATCAATGAATGTATTAATGTCAGAATCATTGGCACGTTTCCCGATGTACGAAGCCACATCAACAGTAAAAAAATCAGAACTGCGAATGAATTTGTCGACTGTATCCAGATTTATATGGTCAGCATCAACGAAATATGGCTTCTTAAAGCCAGCTTCATTGATTGCTGCGTCAGCTTCCTTCCTGACATCTGACGGTTGAGTGCCAATTATCATATGCTCCCTGTTCGACTTGTTCCATACAGGTGTGATCTCGACCCCTTTTTTACCGGCCTCAATAATTGCTTTAAGCTGTGCATGCCCCTGGTGCCCGAAACGATCACCCAGTCCGATGGAATATTTCCCGAGTTTATTCATAAATGGATCTATATTATTTTACTTTCAATATGAAATTAATCCGTTATCGTATTATAGTTTTATAAATCTTCCACACGTTTCATTCTTGGAACGAGAAAATGCATAACAACCCATGCAAGTACATAAGCGATTCCGCAATAAATAAACAGTATTCCATATCCAACCTCTATTTTATTGAGTGCAGCATAATGTTTCAGCAGCAAACCAGCAGCCTGTGCCACCAGTATTCCGCCGACTGCACCAGCCATACCGCCTATTCCGGTAACAGAAGCCACTGCTTTTTTTGGAAACATATCCGAAACTGTTGTAAATATATTTGCTGACCATGCCTGGTGTGCCGCACATGCAACGCCTATTACTATTACTGCGTACCATGTGTTATACTGGCCTAACCAGCTCGTTAAAAGCACTGACAACGGAAGCAGGGCATAGATGAACATTGATAATTTGCGTGCCTTGTATGTTGCCATTCCGCCATTAATATACTTTTTAGGAAGCCAGCCTCCAAATATCGATCCGATAGTTGAGATTGTATATACAACTGCTACAGCCAGGGTCCAGCTGATTATTCCGGGGACATCCGATCCCTCGCCACCATATGACGGATTCAGCGTTTTAAATTCCAGAATTTTTCTGGCATTCTCTCCGTTAAGAAAGGCAGGCAGCCAGAACAGGTAAAACCACCATACCGGATCAGTCAGGAACTTTCCAAAAAAGAAGGACCATGTCTGGCGATAGGTTAAAAGCTTTGACCATGGTATTTTTTCGCCGGTCCCTTTATCATCCGCCTTTTCATCAATATCACTGTGGATATAATCGTATTCAGACTGGGATAAAATGCCTGCTTTAAGTTTTTGTTCCGGTGAAGCATAAGTGCGAAACCAGAAAAACAGCCAGATCAGACCTATGGCGCCAACAACAATAAAAGCCCACTGCCAGCCCCAGTGTCTGGCTATCCATGGTACAAATAATGGTGTTAGTATAGCCCCAATATTGGTACCTGAATTGTAAAGACCTGTGGCAAGAGCCCTCTCTTTTTTCGGAAACCATTCAGCCATTGTTTTATTGGCAGCCGGAAAGTTTCCTGCCTCGGTGAAACCTAAAGCTGCACGCCAAAAGCCAAACGTAAAGGTGCTATGGGCAAGCGCATGACCAATTGCTGCCAGGCTCCAGCCTAAAAGAGAAAATGCATACCCTCTCTTTGTGCCAATCCAGTCGATAAACCTGCCTGCAATTGTCATCCCGATAGCATAGGCTATTTGAAAGCTCATTACAACCCACGAATAGTACAGCTCCTGGTTGGCCTTATCGGGTCCGAAAATTCCCGCCTCAGCAAGGGTGGTTTTCAAAAGACCCAGTACATTACGGTCGAAATAGTTTACAGTTGTTGCGAAAAAGACCAGCGCACAAATCGTCCACCTGTATTTTCCGATTTTTTCATTTATTGAAGCTACTGACATAAAATACAAATTTGATACTCTTATACACTATAGGTTGAAGATGATGTTGTTCCTCCTCTGCCGGTCCAGTTCGTATGGAAGAATTCGCCTCTGGGCTTATCGGTGCGTTCATAAGTGTGCGCACCGAAGTAATCTCTTTGAGCCTGAAGAAGGTTCTGCGGAAGTTTTTCGCAGCGATAACCGTCGAAATAGCCAAGAGCTGATGATATTGCAGGCACGGGTATACCATTGGTCACTGCTGCAGATACCACGTTCCTCCATCCTTTCTGGGCTTTGTCAACTTTATCACTGAAGAACGGATCAATAAGAAGGTTTGTGATTGAAGGGTTTTTAACGAAAGCTTCTTTTATCTTTCCCAGGAATGCCGACCTGATTATACAGCCACCTCTCCACATGAGTGCAATTCCTCCGTAATTAAGATCCCATTTGTACTCTGATGCTGCTGCCCTCATCAGTGAATAGCCCTGGGCATAAGAGACAATCTTTGAGGCATAGAGGGCATCCTTAAGGTCATCAATGAATTCTTTTTTATCTGTTGAAAGAACAGGTTCAGGCCCGTTAAGTATCTTTGATGCTTTAACCCTCTCTTCCTTCACAGCGGAGAGGCACCTTGCAAATACTGCTTCTCCGATGAGCGTAAGAGGAATTCCCTGATCGAGAGCTGCCACAGCGGTCCATTTACCTGTCCCCTTCTGTCCGGCTGT
>JBBSAP010000253.1:0-3403 GCA_038252165.1 Bacteroidales bacterium
CACGGTTCCTGTTATAGATAATCACTCCGACCGGCATTTCTTCGATCATTTTGAACAGCATCTTCTCTGCAGAACCAAGTCTTTCAATTGCTGATGTATCCGATTTCAGCTGTTTCACGAAAAAATAAACAAGAGCTAAAATGACCAGAATGGTTCCAAAAGCAAGAAGAACTGAATTCCTGATAATGTATTTTTTGAAATTATCAGTAGGAGTTGAGAAAACAAGACCGATATTCTTCTGAATAAGATGTGTTGAATAATATGATGATATCACCTCCTGCGAAAGATTATTACTTTCGGCTCTGTGAATCAGATATCCGGATGCACCTTTCTCCAGTCCTGAAACGATCTTCCGCATCTCCGAATACCTGAGCTTATCTTCGCTGTTATTAAAGACTATGACCCCCGAATCGCTTAACACCCATTGCCACTGGTAGTCCTTTAAATTGAAGGTGTTAAAGATTTCTTTGAAATACTTTTGATAATCAATTTCCACGACGATGTTACCCACCGGGACCTCATCCTTTAAGACAGGCAGATGATATCCATAATTCCGGCCTTCGCTGATCAGGAGCTCTCTCGACTTGATTTCCCCTTGTACATGAAGCACAAACATCTGCTCCAGCCAGTTGATCCCGGTCTCATCTTTTTTTAAAGTAAATTCGTTTTTGTTGTCGTCATAGAGCTTGATCCCTGTAATCAGGTCATCATACCTTGAAAAGAATAATTTCATCCTGTCAATTGTTCTGCCCCTGCTCTCTTTATCAGAGAAAAAAAGCCGGATATCATTCGAAGAGACTATCTGGCTGAGGTCGCTGTCGAATCCGTTATTGATGCTGTCGACAGATAACCCAACAGTCTGTACCTGCCTGTCGAGCAGTGTTATTCTGTAGTCAATCTGCTTATTATATAAGCCTTTATAATAGAAAAAATTAGCCGCTATTATTATCATAAATGCCGATATGACAATAATCAATATTTTCTTCATATTATAAAAGTTGTTATCAGACTAAGTAAACTAGCTTAGCTAATTAACTCAATTTCACCTGTATTTAGTATTTTCATCATTCAAAATACTTAAATAACTCCGGTATCTCAGGCGATCGACCTCCCCCCGGTCTACCGAGTGTCTGACGGCGCATCCTGGTTCATCAAGATGCAGGCAGTTGTAGAAGCGGCATTCTTTTGATATTTTGAATATTTCGGGGAAAAAATGGTAGATTTCGTTTCTTTCCATATCAACAACTCCAAAGCCCCTTAAGCCAGGAGTATCAATTGCAAATCCGCCGAATGGCAGTCTGTGCATTTCAGGAAAAGTTGTAATATGTTTCCCTTGTTTATGGTAATCTGATATTTCAGCGGTTTTAAGGTTCAGCAGGGGATTGAGTATGTTCAGAAGTGAAGTTTTGCCTACACCTGAATTTCCTGAAATAAGACTTACCTTGTCTTTCATCATTCCGGCTATTTCCCCGAGACCTGTTCCCTTATTTATTGATAACCTGAGGCAATTGTACCCTATTCCCGAATAGACTGAAATAAGATGCTCCATCTTTTCTATTTCATATTCACCATACAGGTCGGTTTTGTTGAAAATGATCCTGGCAGGGATCCTGTAAGCTTCCGCTGTAACAAGAAACCTGTCGATGAACTCCACAGGAGTCTGCGGAAGTATTATTGTAGCCATTAAAAGAAGCTGATCGATATTTGCAGCAATGATCTGTGATTGTTTTGACAGATTGGATGCTTTGCGCAATATATAATTCTTCCTTTCAAGAACACCGGTGATTATTCCGGTATTACTGTCGTTACCCTGATCAATTGTTACTTTATCTCCAACTGCAACGGGGTTTGTGGTCTGCACCTCTTTTTCTCTCAGCTTGCCCCGGAGAACACATTCAATTATGTTTTCATCGCCGGCGAGAACTTTGTACCGGCTTCCGACAGATTTAATGACGATACCCGTTTTCAATAAAGAAATAATTACTTTAAATAAGTCTATTAAGAAAAAATTTAACCGCAAAGTACACTAAGTATGCGCAAAGCACGCAAAGATAAAATGTTAAATATTAATCCTTTGCGACCTCTGCGAAAATACTTTGCGGCCTTTGCGGTTAATGGATATCCATTTTACAAATTTCGGTTAGTTATCCGAAGCCATCAGCAGGAATGGCTTCATTTCGAAGCTGTGATAATAGGGTCTCAGCCTTTCTGTATTATAATGTTCGGATACTTTCACAATCTTTTTAGAAGATGTAATAACATCTATCGGAACATTATCATATCTTCCGTTTTTCAGCACCACGATCCTGCCATGCAATCCCTTAAGGATTAAATCGAGTGCGAGGTTACCATATGCCATTGGTACTATTGAGTCAAGGGCATCAGGATCGCCACCGCGTACCATATAACCAAGTTTCTGTGTAATTGTGTTAACGGTTTTTCCACCATTGTATTTAGCCGAGAGGTCTTTGAGCTGATCTGAAACAAGATCACCAATACCACCAAGTTTTGCATGTCCGTAAGCATCCTTTTCCTGACCTGCAAAGATCATTTGCCCGCCTTTGAACATTGCTCCTTCTGAAATAAGAACAATAGAGTATTTGCTTGGATTATGGTTTCTGTCCTCAACAAGCAGCTGTGCAAGCTGATCTATATCAAACTCATATTCAGGAATAACACATCTGTTTGCAGCCCCGGCCATTGTCGGGAGCATAGCTGTAAATCCGGCATACCTTCCGAAAACCTCCAGAACGAGAATTCGCTCATGCGATCCGGCTGAGGTACGCAAACTATTGGTCATCTGAATTGTCCTCGTAACGCAGGTGCTGAAGCCAATGCAATAATCAGTACCTGGAACATCATTATCCATGGTTTTGGGAATTGCCACAACCTTAACTCCTTTTTTATAAAGATGGACTCCATAGCTTAAGGTATCATCTCCCCCGATCGGGATCAGATAATCGACTCCAAGCCAGTCGAGGTTCTTCATGACTTCAGGCGTCAGATCGTTAATTTCTGCATTATATGTGTCGCGCAAATGTTCAGGGACACTCCCTTTTGTCATATGGCTTGGTCTTGTACGCGAGGTGTGAAGAAAAGTACCTCCGGTACGGCCGGATTTATTCACTTCATCATCAGTAAGGATCTGATAACAATTACTGTTGTCAGCTTTATTATCCCTTATCAGTTCTGTTATTCCGGCCCAGCCCCTGCGGAGACCTATTACTTTAAATCCTTCCCTGTTTGCCCTGATTGTTACAGCCCTTATTGCAGGGTTAAGTCCTGGAACATCTCCTCCCCCGGTAAGGATTGCAATCACTCCTTTTGTTTTTTTAACTTCCACCATGATCT
Organism: Bacteroidales bacterium; assembly: GCA_038252165.1. Taxonomy (GTDB): domain Bacteria; phylum Bacteroidota; class Bacteroidia; order Bacteroidales; family VadinHA17; genus LD21. The sequence continues at coordinate 3,352 of JBBSAP010000253.1, forward strand.
TCTGCTTTTTATTTGAAACCATTTTTTAAAATTTTAAGTCCTCTAAAATATA
>JBBSAP010000254.1:0-3336 GCA_038252165.1 Bacteroidales bacterium
CATTGCAAGACAGGAACGACGAACATTGTCATTATCTGAATAATCATCCCTCCAAACGTAGGAATGGCCATCGGCACCATAATATCAGCACCCTTACCGGTTGAAGTTAAAACCGGTAACAAGGCAATAATGGCTACGGCTTCAGTCATCATTGCCGGTCTTACTCTTTTTTTACCAGCCATAACCACCGCTTCACGAACATCATGAACATTATCCGGTTTTAACTCTTCAAATACCTGGTGAATATATGTCCCCATAATTACCCCATCGTTAGTGGAAATACCGAACAGGGCAATAAAACCGACCCATACAGCTACACTAAGGTTTATTGTGTGCATCTGGAACAGATCGCGCATATTTATTCCTGAGATTGAGAAATTCAAAAACCATGGCTGCCCGTAAAGCCAGATCATGATAAAACCTCCTGCAAATGCCACAAAAACTCCCGAAAAGTGGATTGACGAAGCAGTAAATGTTTTAAACTGGAAAAAAAGTAGCATAAATACCAGCACAAGGCTTATAGGCATTACAATCGATAATCGTTTGGTTGCTCTTACCTGTTGTTCATAGTTTCCAGCAAACTTATACGAAACTCCGGCAGGCAACTTCAATTCACCAGAATCAATCTTAGACTTTATGAATGCATCAGTTTTTTCAACAACATCAACTTCGGCTACTCCGGGCTGCTTGTCGAAAATCACGTATCCGGTAAGGAATGTATTTTCGCTACGGATCATTTGCGGACCCTTTGTATATTGCATATCTGCAAGTTCTCCCAATGGTACCTGTACTCCTGTCATGGAAGGAACAAGTATTTTCTTCAGATCATCAGGAGTAGTGCGCAACTCCCTTGGATACCTTACTCGTACAGGAAAGCGCTCCCGGCCCTCAACGGTTGTTGTTAAGGTCATGCCACCAACAGCACTTTGCAAAACATCCTGGACTTCGGTAATGGTCATACCATACCTGGCAATGGCTTCACGGTTCAGTTTAATTTCAATATATGGAGCACCAACGGCACGGTCGTAAAACACCGAGGATGGAACTACTGAAGGAACTTCTTTCAGGATTTTCTCAAATTCGAGACCTGCTTCCTCTATAGTTTCAAGGCTGGGACCATAAACCTTTAATCCCATTGGAGCTCGCATCCCAGTGGAAAGCATCACCAGACGGGTTTGAATAGGCTGAAGTTTTGGTGCAGACGTAAGTCCCGGTAAATTTGTCACTTTTACAATCTCATTCCAGATATCGTCAGGTTTTCTAATTCCGGGACGCCATTGCCTGAAGTAATCACCATTCTTGTAGGGCACAAGTAATTTTGTGTCAAGATCTTTAAGATTATCTTTTTTCGGATCAAAAACCGAATTATCAGACAATAAAAAATTACCGTCATTATTAGTTTTGAACCTCATACGACGACCATCTGCATCAAGAATATATTCTGACTTATAATTGATAGTATTTTCGAACATCTGAACAGGTGCCGGGTCAAGCGCAGAATTTACTCTTCCCCATTTACCTACTGCAACTTCCACTTCGGGAATCGATTCTAACCTCTTATCGAGCAATTTGATGTAATCGATATTCTGTTCAATACCGGCATGGGGCATACTGGTAGGCATTAACAGGAAAGAACCTTCATCAAGGGAAGGCATAAATTCTTTCCCCACTCCAGGAAAAACTCTGGAGGGAGCTTGCCATACAGATGTCTTTCTGATATTCAGTCCGGTTATGTCGAATCCGGAAGCTATAAATCCGAATGTTTTATTAAATCCTAACCAGACTGTTATTCCAAGCAAAAATGTGGCTAAGGGAAGCATAAGAAATTTCCATTTATTTCTCAGACACCATCGCAGAACCGGTTCATAAAAATGCACCATCAGCATAAGAAGAGTTATCACTAAGCCGACAATTCCAACTACAAACAGAAAATTGACAAGAAAAGAGTTATGCGCACCCAGTGGCAACCATTCGTGTGTCAGATAATAAACAGCAACCAGCACAGTTATTGCGATATTGATAAAATTATGCAGCTTTTTACGATTTTCGGGTCTTCCAAACTCTATCAGATTATTAAGGCCAATGAGAACCAAAGCTAGTGCAGGCCATATACCCCAGATTATAGTGAAAAGGAATCCTCCTGTAATAAGCAAAGTATTCCAAATGATGCTTATACGTCTTTTGTCGAAGCGAATGGAAAACATAATGTCAGCAAACATCGGGAGTACTATAATACCAAGCACAAATGAAGAGAGTAAAGCAAATGTCTTGGTAAAAGCGAGAGGTCTGAACAGTTTACCCTCGGCAGCTTCCATTGCAAAAACCGGTAAAAAACTGACCACAGTAGTTGCTAAAGCAGTAATCACAGCAGGAGACACTTCAATAGTGGCATTGTATATAACGGTTCGAAGTGCAGTACCTTTTGCTTCACGGTTTTCAGGTATCTCCAGGTGCCTGAAGATGTTCTCCACAAAAATAATCCCCACATCCACCATCACACCGATAGCAATTGCAATACCGGATAATGCGACAATATTTGCTTCCACACCTGTCAGACGCATCACAATGAATGTCATAAGAACAGCTGCCGGCAGCAAACTTGAAATAATTATAGAGGCCCTGAGATTAAATAACAGCACTATAATAACTATAATACTTATCAGCACTTCATGAGTGAGAGCGGATTCAAGAGTTCCTATGGTCTCCTGGATGAGTCCTGTGCGATCATAAAAGGGCACAACGGTAACCTTTGAAACTGATCCGTCTGCCAGAGTTTTGCTCGGCAAGCCCGGTTCAAGTTCTTTAATCTTTGCTTTTACATTATTAATAACCTCCATTGGATTAGAACCATAGCGGGCAACAACTACAGCACCTGCAGCTTCAGCACCACTCTTATCAAGTCCACCCCTGCGGGTGGCCGGACCGAAACTTACTTTAGCCACATCACTAACCCGTACAGGAACATTATTACTGACTGAAACAACAGCGCTCTTCAGGTCATCCAGATTTTTAATATAACCCAGTCCCCGGACAACATATTCGACTTTATTTAATTCAACAGTTTCTGCCCCAATATCCAGGTTGCTGTTTTTTACAGCATTCATTATATCCATAACAGTAACCCCATGTGACTTCATTGCATTGGGATCAATGTCTACCTGATATTCTTTTACAAAACCACCGATAGATGCTACTTCGGATACACCATCTGCTGAAGCAAGCGCATATTTAACATAATAATCCTGGATAGTTCTTAATTCCTGAGGATCCCATCCACCATTTGGTTTCCCGGTCTTTGGATCGCGACCTTCAAGTGTATACCAGTAAATCTGCCCC
>JBBSAP010000255.1:0-3316 GCA_038252165.1 Bacteroidales bacterium
GGTCTTCCTGGCGATCATATTGCGATGCTTAACCAGCTTTATGATATCTTCAGCTACAACAGGGCCGATCATCTTATGAGCTTCCCAGGCAGACTGAAGATCAGAACTTACTTTCGAATTTTTCAAAATGTCCTCTATCTGGTTATCAGTCAGTTTTTTGCCGTTCAGATCAGCTCTGAAGTTAGAGAATTTCTTGCTGATCTCAGTCTCCATCTTTATCTGTTCAGCCAGAAGGGCAGGATCCACCTGTCCGCCAAGATATGAATTATAGATAATGTCCAGCTGACGGGCAAGGAGCGGATCTTTTACAAGGCCTCCCTCTTTCATCTCTTTGAGCTGGCTGAAGGCTGCACTGTCGGTATAGATTTTTATAAGTTCATATGAGGCTTTTTCGCTTTTGGCCCAATCCTCATTCGTTCCTGTGATATTTGCATTCCAGGAAGCCAGAGCTGACTCCTTATAAAGGGGAATGACCTTTGTTTCATAAGCGGAGATAAAATCTTTCATCTGTGTTTCGGCTTTTTCCTGTTTTGAGGTGCATCCTGTCAGTAATGAGAGTGCTACTGTGAAGGTGACCAGCAAAAAATGCTTTTTCATAAAGTTCTGTTTGATTTATACAAATATAGTCTGTTTTTATTCAAGAGATCCTGTAACCTTTTCAACTTCATACAGAATTTCGCACGATTTTACAAGCTCCTGCATTTTTGTATGATCAGGGTACAATGGTCTGTCAATGTCAAGAAAATCAACATGCTTTCGAATGACGTCCTTTGCTTTCTGAACTCCTGCACCAAATTTATATTCATCTTTTCTGAAATCAAGTGCCTGTGCAGCAGCCATGAATTCTATGCCAAGAACTCCGTAAGCGCAATCGAGGATCTGATTGTTCTTTATTGATGTGTTCATGCCCATTGAAACAAAATCCTCCTGATCGGCTGCTGCAGGTATCGACTGAATCGATGCAGGCACCGACAGGATCCTTTGTTCAACAATAAGGGTGTCAGCAGTATACTGGCTGAGCATCATCCCCGAGAACATGCCGGCACCCTTTGTGAGGAAATCTGGTAGTCCCACACTCAGAGCCTGGTTGTTCATCCTGTTCATCCTTCTTTCCGATAACACGCTTACCATTGTGATGCATGCTCCGGCCATATCCATGGGTACACAAACAGGTGATCCCTGGAAATTGGCACCGGAAATCTGAATATTCATTTCAGGAAAAAAGACAGGATTATCGCCGACTCCGTTAAGTTCAATTTCAACCTGCGATTTTGCATAGGCAAGCATATCATGAGCCGATCCGATTACCTGGGGAGTAGACCTCATTGAGTATGCATCCTGGACTTTTGATTTTACCCTGTCTTCTTTCAGATCGCCTCCGGAAACACATTTATTAATGGCATTTGCACTTCGCACTGCCCCCCTGAATCCTCTCACTTCATGAAGCAGGGGAGTATAGGGCTTCATATTTGCTTTCAGGGCTTCGAGAGACATTGAAGCGGCTATCTCAGCCTGTTTCAGCCAGTTGTTTGCATCAACAAGCCAGATTGCGCTCATTGCCGTGAGCATGTTCGATCCGTTGATTGCAGCGAGTCCGTCGCGGGCCTGAAGCCCCGGAACTGTAATGCCTGCCCTCTTCATGGCTTCTGCTCCTTCAAGAAGTTCCCCGTTAAAATAAGCCTTACCTTCACCAAGGAGCAATAATGCAATCTGCGACATCGGCGCCAGGTCGCCCGACGCTCCAACTGATCCTTTCTGGCAAACAAAAGGAGTTACCCCTTTATTAAGCATTTCCACAAAAGTTTCCGTGATCTCCGGCCGGTTTCCTGAATTCCCGTGTGCATGGACATTTATCCTGCCCAGCATCGCGCCTCTCACTGTTTCGATTGAAGCCGGGCCGCCAATGCCGGCAGCATGATTATATACAAGATATTTCTGGAAATCTTTTATCTGATCATCATTCAAAACCATCTCTGAGAACTCCCCTATACCCGTGTTTACTCCGTACATAATCTCATGTGCGACGATCTTCTTTTCAAGCATTTCACGGCAGGCTGTTATCCGTTTCCTGGCTTCAGGATGAAGTTCCACCTTCTGACCATGGCGGGCTACATTTACAACATCGTTTACTGTCAGACCACTGCCCTTTATAATTAAATTTTTCATCTGTTCCGGTTTAAATAAATTTGGTGAATTTTGAATACACGAATTCAACCTGATCACTCAGATCGATAAAAAAAAGAAAATGGGATGAATCCCCGGAAAAGTATCAACAGAGTCCGGAACGATTGATCTTGATCATATATTCAAGAATCCAGGTATATTCCATGGTTTTGAATCTGATTCAAAATTAATATAATTTCTTTCATTCCACCCTTTTCCCACAATAATTACATGTCATTATGAGCGTTAGCAAGGAATCTCTATCTTTAATTATTATTGAGTCCCGATACTCATTCTTTTTTTGAATCCACTGAAAAAATAATATATTTATAAGGAAAAAGACAATATGGAAGGAATAAGTAGAAATCTGCGACATGACCTCATCAAAATACTGTTTGCAGCCTCGGCAATAATCATTGCATGTACAGGCAGCAATAAAAAGCAGGGCGCCGGTCAACCCATAGTATTTCATCCAAGGGACAGCGGCTATCTTTTTGACGGCAACTCGCTAAAAGGATGGGAAATAACGGACTTTGGAACCCGGGGAGACGTTTATGTCTCGGGCGACAAGATCATACTTGGTATGAGTGACGGCTGTACTGGAATTACGTGGAAAAAAGAATTCCCTGATACGGATTATGAGGTTACCCTTGAGGCAATGAGGGTTGATGGCAATGACTTTTTCTGCGGCATGACTTTTCCTGCCGGCAAGGATCCCTGTTCCCTGATCGTTGGAGGCTGGGGCGGCGCTGTTGTAGGCCTGAGCAGCATTAATGGAATGGATGCCTCGGAAAATGAAACTAACCTGATCAGAAAATTCGAAAAGGACCGCTGGTACAGAATACGGCTTAAAGTCACAGATGAGACCATAAAGGCATGGATTGATGATGAAGTTGTTGTCGATTTCACTATCGGCGACAATTATCTTTCAATACGCCCGGAAGTTGAATTGTCAAAACCTTTCGGTTTATCATCGTGGAGGACAACCGCAGCAGTACGGAATATAAGGTTGGCAGTGAAATGAAATGGATTGAAGCAGGGGTTTTATCCGCCCGATGGAGGATGACATGATAGTTCTGTAACCTTTCCGGATACTTCGGGAGGTAAGTGCCCCGTTTATAAAAATAAAGTATAAACATAATGAGAAACTTCA
>JBBSAP010000256.1:0-3296 GCA_038252165.1 Bacteroidales bacterium
CACGGGTTACCCTGCAAGAAAAACAAAAATGATGCTCCAGCATCATTTGACGTATTTTAATCCGTCAGCTTATGCCAGTGAACTGTCAACGCTGCCATATTAAAATACTAAAGCCACGCTTGCACGTGGCTTTTTTGTTTTCCTTGCGGTGCGGACGGGACTCGAACCCGCGACCCACGGCGTGACAGGCCGTTATTCTAACCAACTGAACTACCGCACCAGTTTTTCAATCGCGATGCAAAATTAACCGATTTTTTGATTACTCAAAATATATCATGCGAAAAATCAGAATAAACATAAGAAGCATAAACGGGCTCAAAGCTTTTCGCCAGTTAGCGCTGTTCTTGTTCCTTCATTATCAATTACATCAACAATTCTGTTGAAAATTAACTGTGCTGCCTTGCCTGCAAATTCTCCATTTGGATGAGAGTCATTCGGGGAAGAGGCATATTCTTCTTTGAAGTATAATCCTTCTTCAGTTTCCAGACTATAGAGATCCCATATATAAATATTATCGCCGGGCAAATCCCATTCATCTTTAACCCAGCTAAAGAATTCTCTGGCTCTTTTGGCTTCATCCTCAGATACAGCCGATTTAACCTGTGCAGCACCTGTCCATAGGATAAATTTCGTATCCGGAAATTCATGTAGCTTGTCTCTTAAAGCAGTATACTGAAGCTTATAATTTGCTAATGACTTAAAATCTGAGTTTATATCAGCACTGTCCCTGTCAGCCTTAATATTACTTACCGGGTAACAGTGCTTAAATGTAATAACCTGGTATTGTTTTGTAAGCATCTCAAGCGTTGGTTCCTCCATATAAGGCTCATTTCCTGCATGTTTTACCCAAATGTCATAATAATCATAAGGATAATTATGCCATCCGTAAGGAGAGGCTTTCGGGAAATTTATCTCCTTAATAAGATAATTTTTGTTGTTTTCTTTGTTGTATTTCTCAACTAATAACGGCAACCGGGCTTTCTGGCCTACAATATCGGCAAGTTTAGGACTGATTTTATTTGCAGCCCTGGTAACAATTGATCTTTTAGTTCCTTGCCAGATTACACCACCTGTACTGTGATGAAGATAAATAATATTCATATCAGATGTCTTTTCTTTTTGTTTGCAAGAATGTAATGGTACTATTATCAATAACGAAGTAAATATTGCAATTTTTATTTTCATAACATATTGATTTTAAATTTTAAGACATATTTCAATCTTAACAAATTTAAAAAAAAGATGGTTGAAATACCAAAAAAGTCAACATTGAGAGGTGTTAATTTTAAGCCCCCTTCAGGGGGTTGGGGGCGAAAAAACTGAAATTCACATTTCCGTAGCTCCGGTGCTCAAAGAAGTTATTATGACTTTTGAAATCCATCGATCGGGGATGTTCCAGGATAAAAAAACCGTCTTCCTTTAAAACTACGGAATCAAGAACAAGATCAGGAATACTTTTCAACCATAGTAAATCATATGGGGGATCCGCAAATACAATATCATATTTGATTTTGCAAGTCTTCAGAAAGGCTTTTACATCAATATGAATTGGTTTGATATTGTTAAAACCAATATCATTTATTGTACGTCTTATACCTGCGATATTCCTGGTATCTCTTTCAACAAGATGAACTATCTCGACTCCCCTTGAAGCAAATTCGAATCCGATGGATCCTGTCCCCGAGAACAGGTCCAGAACAATAATCGATTCAAAATCAACACGATTGTTGAGGATATCAAATAGACTCTCCCTGGCAAAATCAGTTGTTGGCCGTGCTTTCAATCCTGAGATCGGATTGATTATCCTTCCTTTATATTTTCCTCCGATTATTCGCAACTTGTTGCACTGAAAAGAATCAGAAATTTACTAAGCTCAGTCTCGCTGAAAACATAGCTGTAAGTGTAATTGCCTGCAGGTACAGCGAACCTGATATTGGTCAGGTAATTTGAAAAAGCATGACGAACCTCTTCCTGTTTTATTACCCTTCCGCTGAAATACACATTATCATGCTGACTTACATTCATCCGCCTGAGTACATATAAAACATAATACTCAATATCAGAAATTGTCTTGTATGGAAATGTATTGCTGAATTTTAATGTGTTCTGATCATAGATGACCATATTCAGATAGTCTCTTTCAAGATGAACATGAACATAATCGATGCCAACAGATCTCCTCTCTGTTTTGATAAACTGAAGTAATGGTTTTAACTGATGCAAAAGAAAACTTCCGGGAAAAGTTGAATTCAAAATATCCGCAATTCCATCAGGCAAAGAAAAAATAATGACGATATCAGGATCCCGAAGCATATTGGTCAGAACCCTTTCTCCATCCGATGGGATCTGATTGAAAGCCAGATATTCTGCCTTTTTAGTATCATCAAACAGTGGTGACGGAATAAGAGTTGATTTTGAGGTTGGAGTTATAAGACAGGTTTTTCTATAATGCCTGGTCAAAAAATCATCCTTTCTTATTATTTCATTTAACCTGTATGGATCGAATCTCGAATTATCTTCCGGCTCATATGATCTTAGAAGCACAAACTTGTTCCTTAATGTGTCGAGTATACAAAATGAGAGATCATCAGGACTTACCTGAACCGATAACTCATAGTTCTCAGTTGAGTTGATATCAAGGGTTTCATCAAAGAGTTCCAGGAATGGCATCGTTGGATAAAGATTTCAAACAAATGTAAAAAATATCGTTGTTTCTACAACGGTAAGGCTTTATTAATATGAGTTGCTTGTTGCTTGTTGCTTGTTGCTTGTTGAAAATAAATCGGTATCTTTATATTTCGTTCTCGCTGTTATTTTTGTGTTAAAAGTAATAAAATGAGTAGTTATAGAGACCTGGAGATATACCGGATTGCTTTTACATTGGCTAAAAAAGTGCATTTTGCTTCATTAAAACTACCCTCTTTTGAACTTTATGAACAGGGGAGTCAGATTCGTCGCTCTTCCAAAAGTGTTAAGGATCAAATAGCCCGCCCTGTGAAATAAATTTTATATGGAATATTTTGTATATGTTTTGTTAAGTAAAAAAGATAGTAAATTCTACACAGGATTTACCACCAACTTAAATGAAAGAGTATATAAACATAATTCAGGTAAGGTGACTTCAACACAATATCGAATTCCTCTTGAACTAGTTTATTATGAAGTATGTTATAATCAGAACGATGCATTGCATAGAGAACGTTATCTTAAGTCTACATATGGTAAAAGATATATTAGAAACCGGCTTAAGAACTTTATTAGTTTAACGCAAATTAATATTTCACAGGGCAAGAAGG
>JBBSAP010000257.1:0-3280 GCA_038252165.1 Bacteroidales bacterium
TTCTTTATTTCTGCTTTAAACAAACCAACTGAAACCAATTGTTGTAATAGAAAGGACTTTGCATCCGGAACGAAAACAATGATAACAAGAAAGCCAATAAGCAAAACGCTTAGCCCTCTTTTTTTTACTGCACTATAAAAAAAATTTAAACTCACAAATTGTAATGATTTAATGATAAATCCTAGTTTATTCCTATCCGCACCATGCCTTCTTATACAGCAACAAAGGTACCCCTGAGTTCAGCGCTAACGGGGCGATGCTTTGCCAGGTACGTTCTCATTGCCTCTATTGCCCGTTCCGTCCGGGTTTCCCGGTTTCGTCCGTATTTCTGAGGTACGCCCTGCATTGTGACGAATGCTGCTGTATAGTATTGGCCGGGCTTTGCTTCCTCCTTGCCAATAAAGATTTTCTGGATACGTTGCCCGGCAGGATTCTCAATCTTGAAATAGACGTTCAGGCCCAGACAGCGTTTAACATATCCACCCATCTGTTTGTATGGGTCGCATGAGAATGTCCTTTCGAGATTCTCCTCCAACATCGTCCTGAGTTCCTCGCCGGTCAATTCAACAGTTGATACAGGCGGATTCATGGGAATCATGTTGTACAGGTCATTCATCGTAATTTTTCCGGGAATCACGGGTGCCCCAAAACGCCAGCCATTCGAAAATGCCATTTGCGCCCCGGTAGTTTCGAGCAGGACCTGAAGGAGAAAATTGTCCATCGTGGATTCCAGCGTTGTTCCGCGGTTGAGTGCGGTTGAGTGCGGTGGCAGTTTCACCGACGACCTCTTTGAGTTCATCGTTAAATGGTGCCAGCGCTTCTTTTACCAGCTTTTCCATTGCGGGATCAGGTTCTGTATTGGCTTTAACTTCAATTAACTGATGCCGGTAGTCAATAATTTTTCCATCATTTACTTCCACATCAAGACGACCCAGAAATGAACCGTGGCAGCCCGACTGAATAACGATGGTTTTACCAATGAGGACCGGTTCGGAAAGACGGTTGTGGGTGTGACCACTAAGGCAGATATCTATTCCTTGAACCTCTGACAAAAGTTTCAAATCCTGCGGAAACCCAAGATGTGAGATTAAAATAATCAAGTCCACCTTTTCCTTGGTTTGTAAAATAGTGATGATAGAAGGGAGTTCATCTTTGCCAAGTGTAAAATAAATCCCTTCGCTGTATGAAGGTGGCATAGTTTTATCAATTATGTTCGATGCTATTCCCACAAGGCCAATCCGTAATCCGCCGACTTGTTTTACAACATATAAAGGAAACACAGGCTTGTTGGTCACTTTATCGAAAATATTAATTGCCAGCATGGGGTATTTGAGTTCAGCAACCCGTTGCTTAAAAACCTCCGGGCCATAGGCAAACTCCCAATGAGCGGTCATGGCATCTATTCCCATTGAGTTCAGTATCGGGATCAACGCCTTTCCCTGGGTTTTCTGTGCCGGGAAAGTACCCTGGAAAGTATCGCCGCAATCGCAAAAAAGACAATCAGGACTATCGGCCCGAATCTGTTTTACAAGTGCAGCAATACGTGCATAACCTCCTGCTTTACGATATACCGCATGGTCGCCTTCCCAGAACATTTCCTGGTGAATATCAAAATAGGCATGGCTGTCGTTCATCTGAACGATGGTGAGTTTTTTACTGTTACTCATTTTTCTCTCCTCATTTCATTGTTTCAGAGTTTTTTTGGTTTTTTGCTTCTTTTTCATCACCATATATATCTAATTTAAGTACTGTGGATCAAATATATTACAAGAAATATGCCGACTGCAAGAACAGATAGGGTGAGCAGTGCGTCAAGTATCGAGGATGGTTGCCACGTATCTTTGTCTATTTGTTTCTCAACCTTCTTATACCTGATAAATGCAAGAACTCCCATCAAAGCGCCCAATCCAACAAGGAATATACCTAGTATTGCTGAATATCCTTGAGAAGGAGGCAAAGCATCTCCAATAGTTGATTTTCCCAGAACATAAGACATTTGTTTCATGAACAACGCGAACTTTTCGACAACAAAACCGAAGGCCATTATCCCTATGCTCGTTCTTATCCATGCAAGAAATGTCCTTTCATTTGCCATGTGAACACGGCGATTACGAACTTTTTCTGTTGTTTTATCTTCTGTTATCTCTGACATATAGCTATCTCTCCTTAACTGTGTTTTCAAGGATGAATTTGCACATAACCCTCCTGCATCAGTTGGATAAGGCGTCCAATTGCTCCGCTGTGAACTTTTACACCCGGCAATAGATCACCATTAAGCCAATGATGATTTTCCATTGAAACAGCACACACTTCTATCTGTACTCCCTGCTTTATCAGTTCGGAAATAAGATTCTTGTAAGGGTTACCTGTGCTCACATTGCGATAAGTATTGTAAGCTTTATCATGCAGCGTCATGAATGCTACATCGCCATGGAAGACACCGATAATCTGACTTTTTGTCCCATATTCCTTGAAACGGTTGGCCAGGATGTGCATATTTTTGATGCCAACAGGCATATCACCGGCAAATGCAAGGTGATCCATATTAAATACTACATTCGTTTTTTTCAGCACTACCTGAATATCTATTTGAATCGTTTGCCCGGCTTTATCTTTGCTCATAATATAATCTCCTTTCTTATTATTAATGTTTCTTTGTTTACATCCGCAAGTCGGAAGTTAATTCATATACTAAATAACCGTTAATCGTAAATAAATCAAAACTTGTCATTTAGAAAAATGATTTCAGCACAATTAACCACCAAGCGTAATATCCTGTTTCTGATACCATTGGAGCGCTTGAAAAAAGTGCTCTGGCTTGAAATCAGGCCAGTATTCTTTCACCACGTAAATGTCAGAATAAACAGATTGTACAGGTAAAAATCCGCTTAACCTCGTCATACCTCCCCAGCGTATGATCAGGTCCATCCTCGATATTTCTTGAGATTTTAATTTAGTTGTATTACTATTTTGAGTAGGATTGTCAGTTTTCAAATAACTCAAATCCCATTCCCACCCATAATTCACAAGAAAATTTACTTTAATTCCCCCATTACCGAAGGTTTTTCGGGTGGTAAAAGGGAGTAGCTCTTTTGGAAACATTTCTGAATCTGTATTTCCAACCACCAGTAATTCCGCATCTTCACTGGAGAGTATTTCTGTTGCCTGGATACAGGCATTGGTAAATGCCTTTGTTTGCAAAGTCGGTCTTTTGGTATTATCTGTCGTAAATCCATAAAATGTAAGTTCCTTAATTCCGACCTCCTTAAATAGCCTGAAA
>JBBSAP010000258.1:0-3260 GCA_038252165.1 Bacteroidales bacterium
ATCCAAATGGCAATAATAATTCATTGTTTTACTCCTTTATTAAATACAATCGAGTTACGCGAGGGAATTTCACCCTCACGTTCTCACGGAACCGTACGTGAAAGTCTCCCTTCATACGGCTCTTCTTGTTTAATCACAAAAGTGTATACACTTTACGGATTTACCAATTGCCAATGCGGAAAAAGTAAAGGCGATTGCTTGTACTTTTTCTTCAACCATCTCAAAGATGCCATTTTGTAAAGTCCTTTCTCCCATTTTACCCATTTAAGCAATCTTGCATTGAGTTGATTCCAGATTTCGCGTGTGTGGTTCGTTGAAAACTTGCAGTAGTAATTAATGATGCCCTGTATAATGGGACGTAATTCATTTGCAATCACTTCTATGGGTTTTCTTCGTTTGTGAATGTTCAGTTCCCTGAACTTTTCCATCACGCTATTCTTCGATTTGCGGCTCATGAACATACTGGGTATAAGCATCATTTTACTGCTTACTTTGACCCATTGTGGACGAATGGTGAATCCCAGAAAATCATAACCCTTTGGATATTTCTTTTCTGACCTTCCCCTGACATTTACAATTTTGGTTTTAACAGGATGTAGCGTTAGCTTGCATTTCTGAAGACGCACGCCTATTTGTTTTAACATGAAAATAGCTTGTTTCTCCGTTTTGCAATGCACCACCACATCATCGGCATAGCGTTCAAAAGGCTTCTCAGGATGATTTATTTCCATCCATTTATCAAAACCTACGTGCAGGAACAGGTTAGCCAGTAGTGGACTGATTACGCCCCCTTATGGAGTGCCTGTCAGTCTATCTATGTACATGCCGTCCTGTTGCACAATCCCAGCTTTAAGCCACCGTTCAACATATAGCAAAATCCATTTATCATCGCAACAAAACCGTACCGCTTTCATTATCAGTTCAATTGCATTGCTGCTTGTTGTTAATTAATGAAATGTAAACAAGCTAACCCCTTCGCTCCACACTCATTACAAATGCTTCATCACTACTATGAGTTAGTCTGCCACCGCTATCCCGTGCTATCCCTGCACGTCTGCTTCCCTTTTCGGTTAACAGAACAATAGCGACTTCTCTTGTTCCGTACAAAACCCTGTATTGCCTTCCTGTCAACTTAATCCCGGATGCCATGTAAACAGTAATCAGGTTTCCTTTACACTCTTAACGGACACAAACGTAACCATCCGCTTTCGACATCTTCTGTTGCTTTTACGAGCCTCCATATTTGCTTTAATTTATTCAGCTCGACAATACTCACCTACAAGGATCTTTCTCCCCGTTTTTCCTTATCGTTCACCACCGAGGGAGTTTCCGCCCAACGCAGCATAAGGCTTCGGCGTGAGCTCAGCCGAACGGTAGTTTGCAAACTACTCCTGAAAGTCGTCTGCGGAAGGCCAGTTCCTTTGTTTGATGATACTGATTCCTTTACCTGTTCGCTCGGCTTCGGCTTTCGTTTTATCATCACTAAAGGGCTTCCATCTTCTGTACAGCATTCTTCTCCGGTATTCTGGAGTTGATTCAAGACACACACGTCTCGCAAATACACGCACAGGGCGGGAGTTATCCGATGAACTTCCTAGGAAGAATTGCTTTTCAATTTATTAATTTCCTGCCAATGAAGCAGGATGCCTGACTTGCGGGTATTTTGCTGTTACACCGTTATTTATTTAGGTCCGAGTACTTACCAAAATGGGTATAAAAATTACAACTATAACAGCAAATGCCACTTGGCGGAAATAGTTTGTCACAAATAATCCACTCAATAAGAGTAACGAATCGTCTGTATTCGAAACAATTTCACCACTTGTTGTTGAACCCTGGTATTTTATTTCGACTCCCGACGAATTTGAAATACTCCACTTGGTATTCCAGCTATTATCATATTCCCAAACAGCTTTCTTATCTTGAATTTTCAATGTTGCTTTTCTCATCCAGTTGGAATAAATAATTTCTCCAATCACTTTATTATTTTCAACATCAATAATATCTGTATTTTGTCGAAATATACCCTGTGTCTTAAATCTGTATTTTACTCCATTTAATTCACCTTCAGCAGACTGCGAAAATGTCTTATCTTTCAGATTCCCAACCAACTGTCCATTTGAATAAATGATACATGTATTGGAAAAGAGATTCTTTTTCCATTTAAGGTTATTGTTCATAGGAATATTCATTAGTTAAGTTTCCAAATTATCATTTTCTAATATAGTATCTGTCTCAGGCGTAATTTATAATGGTGTACAACTTGTAAACACCACCAAATATATACTACTTTTTCGTAACATTATTGATAAAAAGAGTATTTATTTCATTGATTTATTTTCAGTTGCGGCGGTTAGCAGGTCAGGAGGATCGAACCGTTTAGTAACAAACCGCGGACTGTTACACGTGTAGAACCTAGCGACTGGATCACTGTTGTCAACCAAAAGATATTCATCAGGTATTCTGGCAGACTTTCCGGACGCCGGACTAATATTTGGATTGTAATTTCAGAATTTCGCGCCAGGGATGTCCTCCAGGGCAGATGAATAGTTTTTCAACCCCGTTAAATTTGTTCTATTTAACGGGGCAAGCCGGAACTTCACGCCGTGCACTGCGTGCCGCTTAAAGTCCTGTTTATTGGACATAGTTTTTATATTTTATTTTGATCTATCGCTTTTCGCATCATTTTTTCGTTCCTACCGGCTTGCATTTCCAATGGGCTGTGTTTTGACATAAACGCCATCATTTTGTTTCTACCTCCGGGTACAGAAAGCAATCGTTTGCCTAAACCGTCAAGACCTGTTTCGGCAACAACAGAAGGCTCCATCGCTCGCATGGGTGTTTTTTCCCAGTCGACACCATTATTTGCAACCATTGGCGTATTGGTTAAGCCAGGCGATAAAATAGTTACATCAACGCCTTTGGGTTTTAGTTCGCCGTATAAAGAAGCTCCTGAATTTAGTACATATGCTTTTGCGCCTGCATAGTTAGAAAAATAGGGATTAGGCATGTGCCCAGATAAACTTGAAATGAGCAGAATGCCTCCTTTTTTTCTTTCAATCATTGCTTTGCTGAAGTGGTGTGTTAGCTGCAGTGTGGCAACAACATTTATTTGAATTACTTTCAGCTCATTTTCGAGTGAGGTTTTTTCAAATGCACCGTTTACTTCAT
Source organism: Bacteroidales bacterium (assembly GCA_038252165.1). Taxonomy (GTDB): domain Bacteria; phylum Bacteroidota; class Bacteroidia; order Bacteroidales; family VadinHA17; genus LD21. The sequence goes on from JBBSAP010000258.1 coordinate 3,172, forward strand.
ATCCTGCAGCGATAACCAGCAATCCTATTTTCTCATCAACCTGTTTTATCTTTTCAATTCCTTCGTTGGTTGCTAAATCAGCCGAAACA
>JBBSAP010000259.1:0-3258 GCA_038252165.1 Bacteroidales bacterium
AAAAATGGTATGTTCTATTATAGTGTGTTAATAACATTGTGACATTATTTATTAACCTTATCTACGACTGATATTTCGTCCTCTTTCTTTATTTCTGAAGTTGTTTTTTTCTTTAACAGATCAGAGAATTTATTGAAATCCTTTCTAAAGGTCAGTCCAAGTCCCTGGGTGTAAGGCGCTCCTTTGCCGGTATATGGATTATTGTACCTGTTGAACACTTTGAACCTTACCTTTTCAGAAAGTGCGATTTCAACATCGAAATCTCCGATAAGAGGTGTCGCCTCAGCTTCAGTCCCTGCAACATCGAAGTTACCATTAATAGTTATCTTGTCATTTAGCAGCTGGGTCGAAAGCGCTACCTGAAGTTCCTGTGAATTTATATCCCTGGTACCGGGCGTGTACAGGAAACCAACATTGAAATCATTGCTGATCTGAGATAACCAGTTGCTTACCTGGTTGGCAAGCATTTCGGTCGATGTGACAAGAGCCGCAGAAGTGCCTGTTGATGAGGCACCTGATGATGCACGAAATGACGGATCAGCATAGAAGCTGTTCATCACAAGCAGATAAAGAAACTGCTTGCTTAATTCCTCTTCTGTGGTAATTGCATTCCGGAGGTAAGTTCTTGTCTCTTCATCGGCATTTGGCAGATAAATATTAAATCCAACTACGGGATTAAAAAGATTACCCGATAAAATGAGCTGAGGTTCAACAGGGATTCTTGCATTGTATTTTTCATCCTGGAGTATTGGAAACAGAACAGGATAAAGGGAGGTCTTTATATTCCCGTATTTTGCTGTCAGATCTATTTCTGCATTCTCCATATCACCGTTAAAAGTAATTTTACCACCATTCTTTACATCAAATTTCTTATTAAGAATATTCTTTAGCGTAAAGAGGTAATCACCCTCCTCAATTATGTAGTCACCATAAATTTTGAATTCACCCTTTGTGTTCAAGCTGATATTGAGTTTCCCCGAGCCCCTTCCCTTGATGACATCGCCCGCCTTCGGATCGATAAGAAGCTGAACCTCAGCATCAGGAGTTATATCAAGGTCGAAACTAAGCTCCATTACAGAACCTGAAGGCTTAACCTGGGTAACAATGTTTTTCTTTCCTCCTTCAATGCGTATGGTATCTTTACTAACAAATTTCACAAAAGATGATTCAGAAACAGATAGGCTGGAACTGATAGGGATATAAACCCTTGTACCCTTTCCGGTTTTTACGGAAATATCGAATGAAAGTGTATTGGGTCCGCTTTTTATCGTTGTTACACCTGAAGCATAAGCTGTACCATAAAACAATTCGTTATCCTTCTGTTGGGTGTTAAGTACCAGGCAGTCATTCTTGTCCATATTTACTGTAAGGTAAACGGCATAATCCTTGAAGTATTTGTGGTTGACAGAACCTGAAAGTACGGCGCTGTTTCCTTTTTCATCAGTCACCCTGGTGTTTTTGAATTTTATTCCGGTTTTATCAAATCTGATTGAATCGTTAATCGTATATCTTGTCTGCAGATAGTCAATTTTCAAGGAGGTATTCTCAGCCATAACTGCCCCTTTAAGAACCAGTTCATTCGGTGCCCCGGTCAGATTTACTTTTCCTGAGACACTCCCTTTAATACCCGATGCAAAAAAGCTCAGCAATGGATTAAGGGCATTAACAGGAAGATATGAAGCTGTCGCGTCAATATTGAATTTTTTAATTGCCGGGTCATAATTACCCCTGATATCAATATTCCTTTTCCCATTCAGATTATTGCTTGCATTAATATCGGCGACCTTGCTGTCAGAATTCCACCTTGATAAAACAGAAACATCACCGTAATCTCCACTAAGTATCGAGAACCCCTTAACCATGATGTTGCTCTGGATCAATGGATTTTTTAATGCGCTGGAAATCTGTATATTGCCATTGATGACCCCTTTCAGGTTAAAGGGAATTTTGGATCCATTTCCTTCAGCTGAGGGTTTTGCAGGGTTGCCTAACGGGCTCATATCAATCCCATTGAATGTGAGGCTAAGGGTGTCGGTGGCATTCCCTGATATAGCTCCGTCAATAGTATAGGAGTTTTTTCCGCTGGCTACAATAAACCTGTCAATATATGTGGCGTTTGAATCAACAGTGATTGTGGAATGCCTGATTTTCCAATTATCATTGCGTGTAAAAACATCTGAAGAGTCAATTTCAATTCTCAGATAAGAGCCTTCCGTTCCCTCTTGTTTCGCCAGATATGATCCCCTCGAAATAAAAGCTCCCTTACTGGGAATCTTGTCCTTGTTATCCCAATCAAAGCTGAAAATAAAATTATCAGGTATCACATCTAATCCGGCTTTAAAACCTACCAGGTCTGATCTCCCCAGGATTGACAGGGATGAGCTTGTCAGATCAGCTGTAAATTTAGCCCCGTTGTAGCTGGCATTGAGTGCCAGATTACTGAAAATATTGTTTCTGTAATTCAGGCTTTTTGCATTTGCATTGATATTGATAGCACTGTCGTTATTCAACGATCCGTTTAAGGAGCTCTTCTCGGCAAGAATAATTCCTGTTTTGAAAAAGTTGTTTATTTTATCGGTGTTCTTGAAAATAAGGCTAAAAGTGAACTCGTTTTTTGACTGGTTCTTTACTGCTGGTGCCTTGAACTTAGAAGGCAGCAGTGAAGCTAGAGCTGTTTTTATTACATTCCCAATCTGACCAAATTCATAATAACCGCGAAGGTCCGCATCAACAAAATCGGTCCTGAGTGATATAGCCGGTTTATTGTTTTCATTAAAAGCCTTTAGGGTAAAATCATAAAGTTCCAGTTTACTGTCGTGCTTTCTGATAGTCGAATTAAGAAGTTTAATTTCGCCAAACAGGTTATCAATATTGTTGCCTCTGAAATTAGCCGTGGCAAGCATTGACAGACGGGAAGATGTATCTTTTTTGTCGAAATTCAGCTTATTCAGATTTGACTCTGCAAGGTTCAGGGTAAAATCAAATTCAGGCAGGTCATTGCTGAAATCCAGCATACCAAGCATATCCATTTTAATATTGCTGTCGGAGATTTTAATACTGCCATCCCATGTTTTTTCTGTGAAGATGCCATTGAGAGTCACGTTCCTGTATATATAACTATTAACTTCAATGCTATCAATTTTGCCTGTTAAATTGCCTGATATTTTTTTCAAAGAAGTAGCAAAACCATCAACTTCGGTTTCCATGCTAAGTTTGCCCAGCATGTCGCTCTTGTCAGTAAGAAGGCCGAGATCAATG
>JBBSAP010000260.1:0-3250 GCA_038252165.1 Bacteroidales bacterium
GCAGTCGGAACAGACTGCTTTTTTATTGCTTCCTGCCTGACCGGACGAAATGATTTTAAAAATAGATATCTTTGATACAGATCGTCAGAAGATTCAGGCGGGTTACTTCACTCTGAAAACAGGGAGGCCATGAAAACGTATATCAGAAGAAGAGAGAAGAATAATAAACTGGTTGTCTTTTACGGAGAATGGGGTACTGATGAAAATGTATTCACTCCGCTTTGTACAGATGATTTTGATTTTATTCTTTTCTACAATTATTCAGCTGATGAGGCTCTTCTGCTTCCCGAAACCAAAACTTATAATTCCATTACTCTGATCGGCTGGTCACTTGGTGTCTGGGCAGCAGAATATCTGTCATCCCGGACAGGTATTAAGCCTGATCTTACAATTGCGGTAAACGGAACTCCGATACCAGCCGATGATCATTATGGTATACCGCTCCATGTGTTCGAAGGAACGCTGAATAATATCACTGAAAGCAATATGGAGAAGTTTTACCTGCGAATGTTTGGCGACAGGAAAAACTATCTCCGTAACTCCGACAGGATCCCTCACAGATCAGTTAAATCACTTCATGATGAACTGAGGTGGCTCTACAACCGCATTATGGAGCAGAAAGATCCGGGATTTAAATGGGATTATGCAGTAACCAGTGAAATTGACAGAGTCTTTCCTTCGAAGAATCTCAATGATTACTGGGAGAAGGAAAATGGGACAAAAAATATTGTTTTACCTTTTCCCCATTATATTTTTCATGAGTGGCCGTCATTTACCGATTTTATTAATTTTGTGAAGGGGTACAAAGAAATAGATAAAACTAAAGAATAGTTCTGGTTTCACTAAAGATCCTTTACAAGGATATTGGAATCAGACTGGGTGACAAGTTTGTCAAATTTATCAAGCATTATAGTTATCCTGTCGTATTCCTTGGTTCTTGCAAATATCTGATGTTCTGATCCTTTCTTGTCAAGCTTATTCAGTACAAAACTCACCGACATTTTATTGACATCCATTGCAGGCTGATAAAGTCGTTCTTCATGTTCGTTCTCGTGAATTACCGAAACCAGGCTACTGTTTGTAAGGTCCTGCAGGATGTCCCTTACCAATCTTACCGGCACTTTCAGGCTTTTTGAGATATGTTCGGCGCTCAGGGGTTTTTCACCTGAAATAAAGTTCTTAATAATCATATTCATGATCATCAGAACAAGAGCTCTCTTCTGGTATGAACTCACATTAAGAGCCTCAGATTCGAATTCATATCTTGAAAGATTCTGGTTAGCGAATGAAAGCTCCGCACCGAGAAGAAGAATGATCCAGCTGCTCTGGACCCAAATTAGAAACAAAGGAATCGCTGCAAAGCTCCCGTAAATAGCACTAAGTTTGGTAATGCCAAACTGCAGGTCAATATATAACCACTGCAGGATCTGAAGAATGGTTCCGGCAATAATCCCTGAAACCAGAGCAGGAACCAGCCTGACCTTTGTATTTGGCATGAAAAAGAATAAAATTGTGAGAACTACCCATGTAAGCACATAAGGAGCCAGCTTAAAAAGGAAACCGACTATGGGTTTGAAGAATTCAAGTATAGATGATCTGGCAATAAAATCTACAAGCTCCTTGTTCACAAAAACAGTCAGACTGCTTGAGAGGATAAGGAAAACCGGTGCAATCAGCATTATTGCGAGATAATCGGTAAGCTTGCGTAACAATGGCCTTGAAGAGTTTATCTGCCAGATATGATTAAAAGAACTCTCAATCTCATCGAGCAACGACATTACCGACCATATCAGGATAACAATACCTATTCCGGCTATGTATCCTCCACTGGTCTCCTGCATAGCACTGTTGGCCTGATTCAGTATCCAGTTCAGAACCTCAGGCTGGCTTTGAAATTCTTTGCCAAGCATTTCCTGTAGTTTCTGGTCAAGAGCAAATCCCTTTGCTATTCCAAATGCAATCGCAGCAAAAGGGATTATCGAAAGCATAGTGTATAATGTGAGCGCAGATGCTCTAAGCTGGACCCTGTCGTTCATAAAGCCCCTTGCCGCAAGAACAATGATCCTTAGCTGCCTGATAATAAAAGACTTTCCTCTTGAAATATCAGAAATTGATGTATGCCAGATAACATCATTAATCTGCTTGACTTTTTTAAGTGCCCAGGAAAGTGGATCTGCCATTTTAGTTATTTGAAACTCTAACGCTCAAAGATACAAAATAGTACATACAAAAATAATTGCTATTTTTCAGATCAAATTCTCTGCAATGAAAATTGAGATAACTGAATTTGTTGAAGGAGCAAGACATTCAAAAGGATTGACGGTGATAATTGATGTTTTCAGAGCATTCTCGGTTGAATGCTATGCAATGGAATCAGGTGCCGCAAGAATAATCGCAACCGGAGAGGTTCCTGAAGCATTTGAACTGAAGAAAAGGTATATGAAAGCTATACTTGTCGGGGAAAGAGATGAAAAGAAGATAAAAGGATTTGATCTCGGGAACAGTCCGACAGAAATAATAAAAGCTGATCTTGCCGGAAAAACAGTGATCCATACCACTACGGCCGGTACAAGTGGTCTTGTCAATGCATCAAATGCAGAATCAATACTTACGGGAAGCTTTGTAAATGCATCAGCGATAGCAAGATATGTCAGGGCTGCGGCTCCAGAGTATGTGTCGCTGGTAGCAATGGGATACAGGGCTAAGGAATCAGCAGAAGAAGATCTGTTATGTGCTGAATACCTGAAGGCACTCATTAACGGCGTTGAGTCAGATTTTGGGCCGAGGATTGCAAATTTGAGGATCACATCAGGAAAAAGATTCTTTAAGCCTGAAAATATTGACTTCTCCCCTCCTACTGATTTCTTTCTTTGTACGATGACAAACCGGTTCAACTTTGTGCTTAAGGCACAAAAAAGATTTGACGGGAATTTTGATATGGAAAGGATCGATATTTAAATAATATGAGTATCAGGAATCATACATAAAATATTAATTATTTAAAGAGTTTAAACCCCCTTCCCCTGCCTACCGGCAGGCAGGCAACCTTCCCCCACGGGGAGGGCCGAGCGTTTAGAACCAGCCCGGGGGGCTGGTTTAGCGAAGGAGCCAGATTGCAGGGATGGCCATCGCGGCAAACCGGCCTGTTCGCTAAAATAGCCTACAAGGCTATTTCTTAACGCTCCAGCCTCCCCTTGGGGGAAACGGGAAAGGGGGTCATTTGATATAAAATGGAAGTGCTTGAACATTA
>JBBSAP010000261.1:0-3248 GCA_038252165.1 Bacteroidales bacterium
GCTGGTCGATCATTAGCTGTTTTACTATACTTGTATAACGTTGTCTTAGCTTTATATTTTCCTTTTCAGCTATTTTCAGGCATCCTTCTATTATCTTTTTATGAAGCTTGGAATCTGTCGGGAATGTTATGTTCTTCTCCTGGACGGTGGTATCAATCAGGATTTCCTTCTCATGAACTTCTTTGGAATCGAAAAGGCTTATGCTGAGCTTTAATATTTTCTGTGCCCCTTCTTCACCGATGCGTTTGCGGAAGTGTACAAAATCACTCGGATCATATGGATCTTCATATTGAAAATAGATTTCACCATCCCGAGTACTCAGCTATTTTTAAGATGCTATTTGCTTTAGTTTTCTGCACTAAAGTTAAGAGGTGTTTATTATAATTCCATCCGTTAATACAGATAATCTCACTGTTACATGCTTGGTTTTGGCTTTTTTTGAAGATATCAATTTAAGTACTCAATTAATATATGGCGGTTATTAATCAATGTATCTCTTTTAGCTGATATTCACATTTTCATACAAGTTTGTATTATAGCTGTTAATAAGTTTGTTTCTTATGGTGATTTAAATATTTGTTTAACATGACCGCCATGATTAAATTTAGTATATTTGTTTATCAAATATACATTACAACGATGAAAATCATAATTAACGGCATCAAAGGAAAGGACTTTATTATTGACGGAAAAGATAATTTGTGCAAAAGGCTGGCCATGTTGATTGAAGGTCATTGTACAATTGGTGTGCAAGCGTCAATACAAAAGTACGGGTATACCGAACAAAGGTATTACCAACTGTTAAAAAAATACAGCGAGGGAGGAGCAAGGGCCCTTCTTGATAAGAAGCCCGGCTCGGACAAGCAACCTGTAAGGACAAGGGATACATTAAACCAGATAATACGTCTTCGGTTTTTAGACCCTTTTGCCAGTTCGGATATTATCGCCCAGAAGTTAAAACAGACCGGACACAAGGTGAGCAAACGTAGTGTTGAAAGGACTATTACAGAATACGGGCTCCAAAAAAAACGCATGTTCTGAACCCCCAAATAGAGAAGCAAAGACGAGATGTTGAAGTACATGTGACTAAGCGGGAGGTATCAAGGGTTAAAGTCAATAACCAGGGAACGGAGCGATTTTTCAGGGAAAGCCTTTCAAAAAAAATATGCGGGACATTAGTTGGTTTATGGTTTTTGGCTGCTGAACACTTGTGCATGGGTAATTGGGATTTAATCAAAGGGTATACCGGATGTTCCGATGCAGATATAGAACCCCGTATTGCTATGCAGATAGTTAATGAGGCGGCACTATGCAGTAATCGAGTAAGAAAAAGTAATTACATTACCCATCAGGGTTTTGAATTACTAAACGGGCTTGGGTTCCTGGTTACTGATGAGCAGGTACATAATTTGCTTGATAACCATACGGTTAGTGAAGCTCAGTCTTTGCAGGAAACATTAGCTGTCATAAGGTCGAATAGAAATCATTATAAAGGGGATTTAATAGCAATCGACCCTCATCGTATTGTATCTACTTCTCAAAGAATAATGCCGAAAAAGAAAAAGCACCCTGAAGAGCCCTCAAAGAAAATGTTACAAACCTTTTTTGCCCTGGATACTCAAACCGGACAACCGATAGGGTGTGGCATAGGTTCATCTGGCGTCAATACTTCCAAGGCAACTTTAGACCTTCTGAACATGGTGAACATGGTAAACAAAAATGCTTTAATACTTGCTGACAAGGAACACTTCACCGAATACCTGATTCGAAGTATTGATCAGAATAGTGATTTTGAATTCCTTGTTCCTGTAATATCAACAGAAAGAATCCAGAAAATAGAAAGATCCCAAACCTACCAAAGGAAATGGTCAGGTTATGCAATAGCTGAAAGTACGTTTAATTTTTCAGGATGCAAAGATAAATACAGGCTGTTATCTCAGCGTGAAGGAGAAGTGCCAGGAGACTATGTGTACAAATCATTCCTAACCATATCAGGCAGACCAGCAACAGAACTGCTGAGTGAATTGTATCATGAGAGATGGTCCATAGAAGACTTTTTCAATTTTGACGGTGCGATGGGTTTTGATCGGGCTTCAACATTCAATCTCAACATCAGATATGGCAAAATGTCTTTGGCGTTATTAGCACAGGCAGCAACGTATGAGTTCAGACAAAGACTTCCCAAACCGTATAACAGATGGAACTCTACTCATTTGGCAGACTCGGTGTTCACAAAAATAGATGGAGATATCAGGGCAAAAGATGATACAATTATCGTAACTTGTTATAATGCGCCAAAAGAACTAAACTTGCAAAAGCATTACCAGAATTTACCGGAAAAGCTATTATCTGAGGGTATTAATCCAAAAGTTCCCTGGCTTTATGATTTTAAATTGGACTTTAGGTTTAAATGAGATTATCACTAAAATGATTACCCCGTAAAAAATAGCTGATAGCTATCGGGACCCCCAAGGGGGACTTGTTGATTTACAGCTGCTTTACAAAGCCCCCATAGGGAGGTTTGGGGGTAAAACCTGGCTTTGGAGACATCTATGGGAATGGGATCAATAACATAGCAACTCAACAACTTTCTTCACCTTATCATCCATTGGTTGCTCCCCGTCAATCCAGTGGATTGTTATCCCTTTTCGTTCCATACCCCTGAACCAGGTCATCTGGCGCTTTGCAAACTGGTGAATAGCTGTCTCGAGCGAGCAGTACATTTCGTCATATGAAATCCTCCCTGTAACATAGAGTGTTATATACTTATATTCAAGTCCATAATAGATCAATGTTTCCGGATCGATTCCCGCTGTCAGCAATTTTCTGACTTCATCCTCCATACCTTCTTCAAAACGGCGCTTCAGTCTTTCACTGATCCTTTCACGTCTTTTTTCCCGGCTGAAAAACACGCCCGTTATAAGAGGTTTTATAATCGGAAAATCTTTAAGGTTTTGCTTTGCTGTTCCGGTGGAACGTTCGATCTCTATGGCACGGATCGCTCTTTTCTTCGTATCAATATCAGTTTTATTATGCAGCTTCTTAAAGGAAGAAAGGATGGCGGTCAGCTCTTCCAGGGATTTCTTTTCAAGTGAAGCTCTGAATATCGGATCAGGCGGGACTTCCATCATTCTGTAGCCAGAAACCACTGAATCAATATACATTCCTGAACCACCGCAAACCACAGGAAAAATATTCCTCGTTCTCAGGTCGACCAGAACCTTAATAAAATCCTGTTGATACTCAAA
>JBBSAP010000262.1:0-3237 GCA_038252165.1 Bacteroidales bacterium
CCGGAGGGCATTGAAGCAAGAGTTCCTTTTAAGGGCAATCTGTCGGAAGTCATATATCAGATGACAGGCGGACTAAGGTCAGGAATGGGTTATCTGGGTGCCAGAAACATTGCTGCTCTTAAAAAAGAGAGCAAATTCGTCAGGATCACCCACTCCGGAATTATTGAAAGCCATCCCCACGATGTGGCGATAACCAGAGAGTCTCCCAACTATAGCAGAAAATCTTTCGAATAACGGTTCTCTTTATAATACGATGAAAACAAGGTCCATCCTAACTGTTGTACTGTTTATCCTCTCTTATTCTTTCAGCCTTGCCCAGAAGCCTGATGAAAAGTTACTGATGACTGTTGCAAACAGGGGGGTAGAGGTTGGCGAGTTCATTAGAATGTACAATAAAAGCCTCGATCCGGCGTATAAGACAGACCTTAACGACTACCTTGAACAATTCATCGCCTTCAAGCTTAAGGTGGCAGATGCTATAGAACAGGGCTATGATACAACGAAAGCTTACAAGGAAGAGCTTGCCGGTTACAGGAATCAGCTGGCGCAAAGTTATCTGACCGATCCCGCCATTAAAGAAAAGCTTCTCCGTAAAGCATACCAGCGATCACTTTCAGAAGTGAATGCATCACATATACTTGTTAGTTGTACCCCGGATGCCTCTCCTGAAGATACGCTGAAAGCATATAAAAAAGCACTTGATATACGGGAGAGAATTATATGGGGAGAGCCATTTGAACAGGTGGCAAAAGCAACTTCGGATGACAAGTCAGTACTGATCAATGGCGGAAATCTCGGGTATTTTTCTGTCTTTCAGATGATCACGCCTTTCGAGGAAGCTGCATACACTCTTAAACCCGGAACGGTCTCAATGCCAGTAAGAACTCCTTATGGATATCATGTGATCAAAGTTTCAGACGTGCGGCCTTCAAAGGGTAAAATAAAGGTAGCCCATATCATGAAGTCGGCTCCTCCCGGATCGGATGATCAGTCAGTAATGAAGGCAGAAAAGGAGATCAATAATATTTATGCCCGGCTCAAAAACGGGGAACCATTCAATAAGCTGGCTTCGGAAAATTCAGATCATAAAGAATCAGCGGCAAATGGCGGTGAAATGAACTGGTTTGGAGCAGGTGAGATTATAAGCGATTTTGCCGAAGCTGCGTTTTCATTAAAGGATACAGGCGAATATACAAAACCGGTTCGTTCAGTTTATGGATTTCACATAATCAAGCTTCTTGATAAAAAAGCACCCGGTTCATATGAAGAGTCAAGGTCATTTCTTGAAAGCAAGCTTAACCAGTCGAATCTTATTTCACTGGGTAAAAAATCCTTTATTGACAGGCTTAAGAAAGAGTATAATTTCAGGATCAATCCGGCGGTTCGTGAGTGGTTTTATAAAAACACCGACACCCTTATTATCCAGAACAACTCAAGATATAACCCGAGAAAGATCCCTTCAGGTAACATATATTCATTTGCCACAAGGAATCTTTCAGCAAAAGAGTTTGCTGCTTATCTCGAAAAGCGGGGCAATATGGTTATTACGAAAAATCCGGAATACTATATTGATACATCTCTTGAATCAATAGCATCTGACGAGATAATGAAATACGAGAATTCTGTTCTCGAGCAAAAGTATCCCGATTTCAGGTACCTGATGAATGAATTTCACGATGGTATTCTTTTGTTTGATATTTCATCAAAGAAAGTATGGAACAGAGTACAGGAAGATTCAGCTGGTCTGCATAATTTTTATGAATCTCATAAGAAGGAACACCTTTCGAAAAAGAGTATCGAGGCCAAAATATATACACTCAGGGAACCGCAGGGAGCAAAACGTCTTAAGGCAGCTTACAGGAAGTATTCAAGGAAATCCGGCACAGATGCCAGACTTCTGGCTAAATTCAACCAGCAGGGTGATACTCTGCTTTCCATCACAGAAGCTATCTGGACAACATGTGCTGATTCAGATATAGACAGGATTGACTGGGTCCGGGGGTTGCAATCCCTGACAAAAGATGGATTCCCGGCTCTTATTAATATTCTTAAGGTAAATGAGCCGTCACCGTTGCCCTTAAATGATATTCAGGCTGATATGATTTCAGGTTACCAGGACTGGCTGACAGAAGAATGGATTAAGCAATTAAAGAAAAAATACCCCGTTCAAATTGACAACCAGGTGTTTGATGAAGTGAAGAAGAGATTAGGCAATGAATAAACTTTTCCCGATCATTTTTATCTTGTTTGTATTTTACGGCTGCAATAACAGCAGCATGCAGGTAAAACGTATTGCTGTTGCCAAAGCCGGTATCAGAGTGCTTTATTACGAAGACATTCCTGAACAAACAAGGATGGCCGTAACTCCTGCCGACAGCGCTGCTGTCATCCAGAAATATATAAACAAATGGGCCAGGCGGGAACTCATGTTCCAGAAAGCTGAAGAAAACCTTTCTCCTGACCTCCTGAATGATATAGAAGAACAGATAAGGGAAACAAGACAAGATCTTGTGGTATATGAATACCAGCGAATGATGATCCTGCAGAAGATGGATACGGTAATTTCAAGTGGAGAACTTGAAAAGTACTATACAGATAATGGAAACAGCTTTAATCTGGCATCAAACATAGTAAAAGCGCTTTTTATAAAGCTTCCTGTAGAAACTCCAAATATCTGGAAGCTTAAATCTCTGGCCCGATCAAACAAGCAAAAAGACTTTCAGGAACTCGAGAGTCTTTGCTACCAGTTTGCAGAGAAATTTGATGACTTTAATGAAAAATGGATCACGATGGACCGGCTCTCCCTGGAGCTGAAGCAGGATATTACCAACCAGGAGAATTTTTTGAAAAGGACAACATACTATGAAACAAGTGATTCCGTCTCGGTGTACCTGATCGTAATTAACGATTACAGGCTCAGGGGTACGATTGCTCCATTCGAAAATGTCAGGGAAGACATAAAAAGAATAATCTGGAATAATCGACGGATAGATTTTATTAAAGAACTTGAAAACGGCATTTATAACGAATATATTAAAGAAAACAGTTTTAAGATTTATTAATAATGAAAAGAAGCAAAAGGTCAGGGTTATTAGTGTTTGCCGGGTTAATGCTGGGCATCTTATCCTCAAATGCTCAGGTTCTTGTGGAATCGGTTGCTGCTTTTGTTGGAAACGAAGTTATATATCTTTCAGATGTTGAAAATGGCGTAACGGAAGCCAGAAGAGGAAATCCCAG
>JBBSAP010000263.1:0-3227 GCA_038252165.1 Bacteroidales bacterium
GACACATCGGAAGCCAATCGTAGCAGAACGGTCTGTACTTTCGGCAAGGAGCCAATATTTAACATGTTTATTCAACTCATGAGCTTGTGGAAAATAATATTCAGATCCAGTGGGCCGGTAATAACTTCCCCCTCTCAATATAGCTGCCCGACTGTGTTCGTCCCAGACTTCATCTGTCCATTGCCATACATTACCTACCAGATCTATCACACCAAATGGACTGGCGCCCAGGGGATATGCATCTACATTTGAAGGTTCTCTTTGTTCACGTGTCTGCTGAAAAGGAGGAATCCGGGTACTATCTTTTTCATTACCCCATGGATAAAATCTTCCATCACTACCCTGAGCTGCATATTGCCACTCCCATTCATGGGGCAGTCTTTTTTGTGCCCATTTGGCATAGGCTCTTGCATCTTCTAAAGATACCCAGGTAACAGGCTTCCTTGCCCATTCTTGCGGAAAAGATCCATTGACCCAGTTGCGAAGAAAGTTGTGGCTGTCTTTGGGCTGGTAATGGGATGAATCAAGAAAACGTTTGAATTCGGCACAAGTTACGGGTGTCTTATCAATAAAAAAAGATTTGATATATAATTCATGTGAGTGTTTTACACCAGGCTTTTCCTCCCACGGATATTGCACACCTGCACCCTCATTTGTCCAATTTAAAGCCTCTTCTACCTCGAATTTAAATCTGCTGGCAGGAATATTGACCATTCCTTCAGGCGGATCATTAACAGGTACTGTATGTGTTATCTCGATAAATTGCTGGGGTAAGATATTCCATTTATCTGATAATTCGGAGAGTTTGATTTGAGACCTGTTTTGCATAAAAACAAGCAGTTTATTAACAGATTCATTGGGAGCTCCGTATGATGCCAATAATGCACCATAGCCCCGATGTTCGAGATTGAAAGATAATGTAGCTCCATTCACAGTGATTTGTGGTTTCAATTCCGAGCCATTCCATAAATCGAAGTAGCGAAAACCCGTAGAGAATGGGACTTGGATTTGGTCCCCATTAATCATAGATGAAGAACGGTTTATGAAAGTCCAAAGCGTCATCTCTTTACCGGGGAATTTTGTTGCAAAGATGTCCTTTTGGAGAGTCGGAGTAAATGGTTCATAATCAGGACTAACTAATAATTCTGGCAGTGCTCTGTAAATAGCAGCAATTCGACGAATTGCTTCAGCATCCCTGGGTGTTATCTGGTTCCAGACGCCAAATATGTTTTCCCAGCTTTCATAACCATCACCATTGAAGAATGCATACTGCAGCATGTCGGTACGATCTTGTGCCCATCGATCGCAAACGTGAGTCAGATGCCGGGGTTCAATGAATTTATATCGGTCTACTGCTGGTACTTTGGGATAAGTGCCCTGCGGATCTGGCCACCAGTAACCCCAGCTTAAAACATTCCATGCCAGCCCATCTATTGTCTTGCCCATACCTGCTTCCGGTTCAAGAGCGAGAGGATGTCCGACCTTAAGTGCTTCTTCGTAAAATTCCCGGTTTACCGGGAACATCGTGTCTCCGTTCAACCCGTTTATATCAAGTTCTTTGGCTAATTTTGCAAGTCCTTCTGCCATTGATACCCCTTCGTCACGTGTTCCATTATCCCAATAAATAATCGGAATTAAAACGTATACCCCGTTCCGGTGAAATTCTTCTACCATCTTTCGTAATGCTTCGAATCCGCCCGGCATATCACGCCAAATATCGAACTGGTTTCGATTATCTACACCAAGATTAGTATACATGGGAGGCCAGATTAATACGCTGTCAATACCACCGTATCGGTCTTTAAGATCCTGGAGATAACGACCTACTGTATAACATTTCCTTACAGGATCATAAAAATAACGATCATGAGACATCATTTGTGGCTGAATGAAACTTCGTTGCGCCCATTGCAAGCCAGGCTCAGTATAAGGATCCTTCATATTGTAAAATTTTTCGTGAAGAATTGCCTGCATTTCCTGTCTGTAAGCAAGCATTCCTGCTATCCAGGCAGGAAAGTCCTCTGGTTTCTCAGGCCCGGCAAGAAGTTGTTCTAATCTGTACTTTGTGGACAAAATTATCCTCACAGCTGGGTTGCTGGTACAGCCAGCTAAAAAAGCGCTGCTTCCAACAATGGTTCCTCCAAGGATGAGGGGAATATATTTAACTGCTTCTCTTCTCTTCATAATAAAATATTTTTTAAATTTTAAACTTCGTAATTAACTCCAAAACCATTTCTGTAATGACGTTTGATGAATTGATTTACTTCGTCAACATTCGTAACCTTATATCATTATTATCCCACAAAAGTTCAACATAGCGTGCCGGATAATTGTATCCTCCATTAGCTTTCGGAGTTTTTACATCAAAGCCCCTGATAGCAAGGTTGCTCATTAATAGCGCTTCTGTTAAGGGGGCCGGCAACATCAAACGATGAATCTGTTTCCCCATCTTTGTATCCTGCAATAGCAGGTTCTACCCATTGCGCATAGTGTCCTTCAGCGCCACCGGGTACCCTGGCATAGGTTTGAGGCACTTTTACTTCATTGGTTCTTGAGGTTGGTAACAACTTGGGATCAGCACCATAAGTACCGCACATTATTTTACCTTTTGTGCCGATAAAATAGGTTCCATTTCCTCCATCGCCAAATGTTTCGTTTGGTCCGAGTTCTTCCGGCCTTTCAGGTTGTATTCCTCCATCCATCCAGAGCACTTCAACCGGACCGGCAGTTTTATCGTGAGGCAAATGAGGAATCTCCATCGCCACTTTGTTCCATCGATTATTTTTGAGCATAAAGGTATGAGTACCTTCTTTACCATATTTATCCGGAACGTTACCTTCGTTAAACAACAACAGTTGCAAATATAATTTTCTGAATCCTTTGAAGACGGGATATATCTCAATCGATATCCGGTTGTGTTTAGAGAAATTCTGCTTATTGACATTGATATTGCCGGTGATGCTATGCTTTTCATAACCTTTAACGGATTGCCATTGCGGTAGGTTTAGAGCGATGCCCTTGTCATTTTTCCATAAAGCTAAATCGGCTCCGGAAAGGTCGGCATCGCCATATTTCATAAATGCCTTGCGGGCTTCATCCGCTACTTCTTCGTCCGAATGCTTTTCACCATTGCGGAAGTGCTGCATAAAACGACGTCCATTGGAGGAAGCATCAAACAAATTATAATCGGAATAATTATCCTGTGCTCTTACTCCGGGATGTGGTAA
>JBBSAP010000264.1:0-3207 GCA_038252165.1 Bacteroidales bacterium
ATATGCGTTCAATCATTATGATTGTCCGGACAAATAACGCATCAAACTTAATAAGTAATCTTAATTTCTGATAAAGTACCTGGAGAAGAATTTTTTCAGATCGTCCATTCTTACAGGCTTAGGGATAAATTCCCTTATCCCCGAGAGTTCTGCTTTTCTTTTAGAATCGGGCATGTTATCAGCGGTAAATGCCACTATCAGAAGTGTGTTGTCGTACTCGAGGATCCTGCGTGCCGATTCAAAGCCATCCATCCCTGGCATTATCAGATCCATGAAAATAACATCATATCTGCGGGTTTTTGCCTGTATCAGGCCTGCGAAGCCGTCGTCGGCAAAATCGAAGGAGTAGCCCAGGCTTTTAAGCATTGTACCTATAACCTTCTGGTTCATCTTGTTGTCCTCAACTACCAGGATCCTGAGATCTTTCCTTGTTTTTTCCTTTTCGGTTTCAGGAGCAATTTTGTCAGTCTGAGGGAAGTCTGACCTTATAATATCATAGAGTTCCTTTATTTCGTAAGGCTTGACTATATAATGATCGATACCCATTGTAACGCATTTGAGCTGGTTACCTTTTACATCGTTTGAACTAATCACTATAATTATAAATTCTGCCGCCAGCTTGTTTTCCCAGAGATCCTTTGCAGCGTCAAATCCGTTGAATTCCTTATCATCCAGAATTACAACAAGAGAATACCTGCTTTCGGAATGATTCAGATTTGCCTTTATCTGGTTTATTGTTGATTTCTGGTAAGAGGTTACTGTAAGCGCCAGGCCAAGTTTATGAAGTGAGCCAAGTATTTCCTCGTCACGTGCCTGGGTTCCTGTTATTGCAAGGGTCTCTATCTGTCCGAATTTCACAATGTTGTCAAAATGCAGATCCTTGTCAGGTTTCTCGTTCGAATAAAGGGTTATCGCAAAATTGATTTTCGTCCCCTGATCACCCTCCAATCCCGATGGAGAATCAGCAGAAAACTCCCCGCCCATCAGATCAACAATCTGTCTGGCTATGATAGTGCCAAACCCTGATTCATCAGCGTCATGATGTACTTTTGATTCAATATTTACATATTCACCGAAAATCTTTTTCAATGTCACCTTGTCAAAGCTTTTTCCAGTATCCTTAAGTTCAAAACCAAGTTGTGCCTTTCCGTCGTTTATGCTTTTCAGGCTGCAAGTCAGAATGATTTGTCCCTTTGCAGTATTCTCAACGGAGTGGTTCAGAAAATTACTCAGTATCTGCCTCAGCCTGTAAGGATCGCCTATAACCTTGTCGGGCACATTTTCATCCACCTTACAGATAAGGGCGACCTGCGCCTCATCAATCCTTGTTCTGGCAAGATCATGGCAATACATTATCTCTTCCCTCAGGCTGAACGGTATTTCGTCAAGAATCATCGCACCTGATTCTATCTTTGTAAAATCAAGAATGTCATTGATGATATTCAACAACACCTCTGCGGAACGGCGAAGCAGGCCAAGAACATCCCTGGCTTCACCCGGGAGTTTTTGTTTCTCAAGAATATCCGTCATCCCGATAATTCCATTCAGCGGAGTCCGTATCTCATAGCTCATCCTGGCAAGAAATTCCGACTTTGCAGAACTCGCCTTTGCCTCCTGCTTCCTGGCCGATTCAAGCATAGTTACATCGACCAGCATGTCCATTGTGGCGTCTTCACCCTGAAATACAACAGGGATGCTTGTCCTGAAAAGAACGATTTCATCAATCTCTTTTTTCAGTATTACAAACTGATCGGGGCTGAATGTGCCTCCAAGATGTTTTGAGAAATAATTGTTCTCATCGGTAACAGCAGTTTCGGGAAATATTTTACCCTTCATGTCTGCTTCTCCCTGATAAGAATATTGTTCCGCTGCCTTCCTGTTTGCCTTAATTATCTCGCGGTTCCTGTTATAGATAATCACTCCGACCGGCATTTCTTCGATCATTTTGAACAGCATCTTCTCTGCAGAACCAAGTCTTTCAATTGCTGATGTGTGCGATTTCAGCTGTTTCACGAAAAAATAAACAATAGCCAAAATGACCAGAAGGGTTCCAAATACAAGAAGAACTGAATTCCTGATAATGTATTTTCTGAAATTATCAGTAGGAGTTGAGAAAACAAGACCGATATTCTTCTGAATAAGATGTGTTGAATAATATGATGATATCACCTCCTGCGAAAGATTATTACTTTCGGCCCTGTGAATCAGATATCCGGATGCACCTTTCTCCAGTCCTGAAACGATCTTCCGCATCTCCGAATACCTTAGCTTATCTTCGCTGTTATTAAAGACTATGACCCCTGAATCGCTTACCACCCATTGCCACTGGTAGTTCTTTAAATTGAAGGTGTTAAAGATCTCTTTGAAATACTTTTGATAATCAATTTCCACGACGATGTTACCCACCGGGACCTCATCCTTTAAGACAGGCAGATGATATCCATAATTCCGGCCTTCGCTGATCAGGAGCTCTCTCGACTTGATTTCCCCCTGTACATGAAGCACAAATATCTGCTCCAGCCAGTTGATCCCGGTCTCATCTTTTTTTAAAGTAAATTCGTTTTTTTTATCGTCGTAGAACTTGATCCCTGTAATAAGGTCATCATACCTTGAGAAGAACAATTTCATCCTGTCAATCGTTCTGCTTCTGCTCTCATTGTCAGAGAAGAAAAGCGGGATATCGTTCGAAGAGACTATCTGGCTGAGGTCGCTGTCGAATCCGTTATTGGTGCTGTCGACAGATAACCCAACAGCTTGTACCTGCCTGTCAAGCAGTGTTACACTGTAGTCAACCTGCTTATTATACAAGCCTTTATAATAGAAAAAATTAGCCACTATTATTATCATAAATGCCGATATGACAATAATCAATATCTTCTTCATATTATATAAGTTGTTATCAGACTAAGTAAACTAGCTTATGCTAATTAACTCAAATTCACCTGTATTTAGTATTTTTATCATTCAAAATACTTAAATAACTCCGGTATCTCAGGCGATCGACCTCACCCCGGTCTACCGAGTCTCTTACGGCGCATCCGGGTTCATCAAGATGCAGGCAGTTGTAAAACCGGCATTCTTTTGATACTTTGAATATTTCGGGGAAAAAATGGTAGATTTCGTTTCTTTCCATATCAACAACTCCAAAGCCCCTTAAGCCAGGAGTATCAATTGCAAATCCGCCGAATGGCAGTCTGTGCATTTCAG
>JBBSAP010000265.1:0-3179 GCA_038252165.1 Bacteroidales bacterium
AGGGCTATAAATAATGGCGGGTTTTGGAGTATATTTGATCCCGATGGCTTTCGGGATTGTTGCCCGTCCCGCCGTGGCGGAATTGGTTGACAGGAACGAAGCACGCAGGCCGTCACTATTCATTGCCTCAACCGTCAATCTTTCTAAAAATTTCATTTTCCCACTGGATTGCAAGTTTTTATACCCGATGTTAATAATATCTGTTTCTTAATAACTTATTCCTGTATTTTACATCATTATTTTTGGTTACCTCGCTGATATTCACCATATTTATATCATGAAATTTATCACAGGACAAAAACAGAAACCAGATTCCACTTTTTGCCTCTTCCAATATATCCCGCAGTATCTTTTTTAGATCATATAAATTTCTTTTCAATTATGCTACACTTATATCAAAGCTTTTATCCAATTTTAATCTGAAATTTAGTCCGGAAATTGCCGTTGATCAGGGTTATTAGACGGACTGCCGTTGGTTGACATTTTGAGAATAGAAGTATAAGTTGAGTTTTTTGAGGAATTTTAGAGATTTGAGAATGGCCGCCCGGCTTCATCGCTCAGCCTGAATTGACTACCCGGCAGAAAGATTTGTCGCCCGGTCCGAATCTGAAAAAGAAAAACTGTCGACCAACAAAAATAATTCGTTATGCATGTAGGGTGATAATAAAGAAAGTTCGTACTTTTAATTGAGATTCTAGTAGTTCGAACAATGGGTTTTCAAAAATGCCCGTCAGTTCATAGTCAGGTATGTTGAATGAGAATAGCAATGGATTATTCAAAACATTTAAAGACCTATATGATTAAATGGTTGAGTCGTTGGCGCTATGGTAACCAGTATGGTTATGAGATGTTCTTCAAATCACAGGATATCAGATCTGTTGGCAAGACCGGTATTATCCTGGCCGACATGGGAATGCCAGAAGATTTTGATCCCTTATTCTACACTAATTTCATGGATCATGTTTTTGCCTATTCACTTCCGGCATTCCTACGACCAATTATTTTAAAGGAAAGGGGTAAAGCGCTGATTGACCCGTCAAATCCTCTGGCAAGGGAACCTTTTAAACCGGATCATCTGGTAGATATGTATGGATCATCTGTTACCAGAGATGGCCGGTCTTACACAGAGTGCAAAGTGACCTGGCAGGGACCTGGCTTGAAAAGGAATCCATCAGATCACGGTTATTTTATTTATAAAGGTGACGGGAAAACCGGTATACCGGAAGTTTGCCAAAAGACAGCGGCTAAAGTAGCAGGATGGTATTACGGCCACCTTCTGCCCGAAAAGAAAGTAGCATGGGAATATCAATGCAGCAAAGTATTTAAAGACGTTTCCGAAGGACTGCTGGAGAAATATCCTGATATGGTCATCCGTCATGCCGGATATATGGTTAAAGATACAATTCTTAAGTCTGTCGAAGAGCTCAGAGCCGAAGAGTGCAAGACCATCGTTTACCACAACTTTTCCAGTCCGGTCTATTCTGATTTTGAAGATTATTCATTTGCTATGCCGATGGTTCATAAGGCAGTCCACGGAGCTAGTAAAGTGATCTTTGCCGATCAGTTGGGTAATCAGCCATTTATGCGGCAGGCTTATGTTATGATGGCACTTGATCAACTGGCAAATCTGCCCGATGAGGCCAGAGTTATGCTAATACTTTCAAAGCACGGACATCCGTTCAAAAAAGAGACACAGGACCGACGCGCTCATCTCTACAGGTCTCCTCTTGAAAATGATATGCGGGATATCATGAAAAAATGGAAGGGCAGATGGGAAATAGTCTGGAGTGAGGATGAATATGCAGATGAATACTGGGATCCGGGAAACAGGAAGTTTTCTACATATGCAGCTTACTGCAAGGCTATCAAACAAGATTTTGACTATGCAATTGAGATACCTACTGACTTCATAGCTGAAAACACCGACCTTATGTTTTTCCATGCGATTAAAAAGTTCAAGGCCTTCTCTGAATACGATACTTTTGAACCCGTCCCTTATCCTGATTGGGATAAACCACTGATTAGAACATTCAGGGAAGGAAAAACAACGGGTATTTATGCAGGCTGCCCGGTTGGAAAGTACCGGCAATATATTGTTAAAGCAGTTGTTAATTCAATAACTGAAGTACTTGAGAGCAGGGTTAAACAAATATAATGTTTAACCAACTCCGGGAAAGGCTTTACTGATATCTGGCATTGCCGTTGCAAATAAAAGTCTTAAGGAATGTGACAGGTGGAATCACAGGTACTAATTGTGTAACAGGAAAGAAAAACAATCAGGCGGATGAAACATCAGACTCTCATAAAAAAACTAAGGGCCGGCCTGAAATCGGATGTTACAGGCAATAAGGCCAACTCTCTTATCTTTCTTCACAGGTATGGTTTCAATATCCCTCTCACTTATCTTGTAACCGTGCAGGCACATGAAAGATTTGTTGCCGAAGGAGCGATTGTAATTGAGGAACTCAAAAAGGAGCTGGCTAATCTGCCGGACAAGATTTACGCTGTTCGTTCTTCAACTACTGCCGAGGATTCAAAAGACTACACCTTTGCAGGTCAGTTTCAGACCCTGATAAACGTTAGTGGCGTCGGGAATATTCTGGATGCAATCATCAAGGTATGGGATTCTGCAACATTCCTAACCGATAATGAGTATGTCAGACGCAGCGGTGTATCTGAGCTGGCGTGCGCTGTGATCATTCAGGAAATGATACCGTCAAAGCTGGCTGGCGTTAGTTTCAGTCGCAACCCCGTGACAGACCAGAACGAGATTGTGATAGAAGCCGTTGAAGGCCTCGGAGAGGAACTTGTACAGAAAGGCGTTACCCCTTTGCGATGGCGCTTCAAAAATGATCTCATTTTTGAAGGTGATGATCATCATCATCTTATTAATATTATCCGGCAAGTGGCCCGTGACACTTACAAATTAAGACACTATTACGGACAACATCTTGATATAGAGTGGGTTTACAATGGCGAGCAGCTATTTTACCTTCAACTTCGAAGGATTACCGCCAGAAAAGAAATTAACATTTATTCAAACAAAATGGCCAGGGAAATGCTCCCAGGCCAGGTGAAACCGCTGGTCTGGTCTGTAAATATCCAATTGGTAAACAGCACATGGATTGACCTCATCTCACAAATAACAGGCCCTCTGAAAATCAAACCTGATGATCTCG
>JBBSAP010000266.1:0-3155 GCA_038252165.1 Bacteroidales bacterium
AAGGGATGGTTCGAATTCCCGCCGGTAACTTTAAGTTCGAGGTAGAAGGAGTGATAGACTGGGACCAGGAAGGCATTGATGTGCAGTATCCCTGGGAAGATAAACCCGCACTGAAACACTCGCACGACATGTCCATGAAATACTTCTATATTGACAAAACACCTGTCACATGTGCTGAGTTCGGGCGATTCATTGATGCTACCAATTATCGTCCAAAGGACAGCCATAATTTTCTCCGCAACTGGGTGAACGGCACTTTTCCGGAGGGCTGGGCAAAGAAGCCTGTGACTTGGGTATCGCTGGATGATGCGCGGGCTTATGCGAAATGGGCCAATAAGCGCCTGCCCCACGAGTGGGAATGGCAATACGCAGCCCAGGGCACCGACGGGCGGATTTATCCGTGGGGTAATGAAAAGGACGACACCCGCGTGCCGCCCTTTGAACAGACCCGTATACAACGGCCACCCACCGACGTGGACGCTTATCCCCAGGGGATTAGTCCCTTCGGTGTCCTTGATATGGTCGGTAATGTCTGGCAGTGGACAGATGAATTCCACGACGAACACAATCGGGCTGTGGTGCTAAGGGGTGGAAGTTATTACCGGCCGGCAGGATCTGTCTATTACTTCCCCCAGGCCCGCCAATTGAATCAGCACGTAAAGTATTGGCTGCTGGCGGACAGCACAGACCGTTCAGCAACGATTGGTTTCCGGTGTGTTGTCGACATGGAACAGTGATTTAACCAAACTTAACTATAGTATACTATTATCTGGCTCACTTTAGCAAATTTATCAGGCCAGGCGCATATAGGATCAATAGCACCGGAGGTTCTGAAAATCTCAATTTTGCTGCTTTTCAGAATACCGATGGCAGTATTACGCTCAATATTATTAATAATGGGGACCAAATGTATTGCAAAATACTATTAAAAAACAAAATGACAATTCAAAAATTTAAGGCTCATTCTTTAACAACATTGAAATGGAACAGTTCCGTTAAAAACCAGTAAAAATAAAGATATGTATCAAGTAAATCCAGCACGCCATGATAAAAGGAATATTAAAAGTACTCATGTTAATTAATGCATTACAATCGGTTGGCCGGTTCATAAAGATCACGCAAGCGAAGATTAACGATAAGACCTTCTTGAAAAGTCAGGAATTAATCTCACGTTGTAGGCTCATATTTGATTTGGTCTTTAACTATTATCAACAATTTGCACTAAAGATAAACTGGAACCCACGATTAAAGAAGGTTCGTTATCAGGATAAGCAAAATCGATATATTGAGTTTTTAAGCAATAATTTGGAGATAAAGGCCAATGAAGTTGCTTATCTATACAAGAAAAGATGGGGCATTGAGCTGTTATTCATGATATTTCTTTTTATTTCTAATACAACATTCGCTCAGAAAATATACCTTTCTCCAATAGGTAACGATAGTAATCCCGGGACTATAGATAAACCCATTGCATCCTTAAATGCAGCGCGTGATCGGGTCCGGGAGTTTCGTAAAATAAATTCAATCAATCAACCCATCGAAGTAATTGTTCAAGAGGGTGAATATACTATGACAGAACCATTGTTGCTTACTATCGATGATGCTGCTTCTTCTGCTTACCCATTGATTTTTAAAGCTGAGAATGGGAAAAAGGCTACATTTTCTGGCGGAGTTAAGATTAAGGGTTTGGAAAAAGTAAATGACACTCTTTGGAGGGCATTTATTCCGGATGTTGCCTGCTGTAACTGGTATTTTGAGCAATTATATGTTAATGGTACACGGGCAATAAGGGCGAAAACTCCTAATGAGGATTTCTACTTCATCAATAAAATGACAGAAACTGTTGTTGAAAAAGGGAAAGGTCAGGTTGGCGAACTGGCGATACAGAAGATTGTACTAGATAGTATGGACGGAAAATGTTTCCAATCTTTTTCGCCACAGGATTTTCAGGATGCTGTAATTACTTTTTACCATAAATGGGATAATACGATTAAGCATATATTTTGTTACAACCAGGAACAATCCTCAATTTTTACTATTGGCGCAGGTATGCACCCATGGAATCCACTTGATAATCAATCTCGTTATGCAGTCGAAAATTTCCGGGCAGCTTTAGATGCACCCGGCGAATGGTTTTTAGAGCGTTCGGGTACCTTGTATTACATACCCCGCAAAGGTGAAACCATCGAGAACACTACTATTTATGCACCTCGTTTAAATGATTTTATAATTATTAAAGGTGATGAGACTACAGGAAAGTATGTGGAAAATATCTGTTTTGAGAATCTTGATTTTCAGGTGGCAGGATACCAAATGCCTGACCTGGGAATTGAGGCTGCCCAGGCTGCTTGGCCAGTGCAGGCAGTAGTAATGGCTGAATATGCCAGGAATATACAATTTGTGAATTGTGAAATCTCGCACACAGGAACCAATGCCATTTGGTTTCGCAAGGCATGTTCTGATTGTTCCGTCACTCATTGCTACTTGCATGACTTAGGTGCTGGTGGAATAAAAATTGGAGATATCATTATCCCTGCTAATCAAAAGGATCTCACCAGGAACATCATGGTGGACAATAACATCATCCATTCCGGAGGGTTTGTTTTTCCCTGTGCCGTAGGGATAACTATTTTTCATGCCAGTGATAATTCAGTCACACATAACGAAATTGCAGACTTTCGTTATTCCGGAATTTCTGTTGGTTGGGTGTGGGGCTATAATTTTAGTCCGTCAAAGCGAAATATTATCGAATACAATAGCATTCATCATTTGGGTTGGGGCGAATTGTGTGACATGGGTGGAATTTATACCTTGGGAGCATCAGAAGGTACTGTTATTGCCAATAATGTAATATACAATGTTTATTCTTTTGATTACGGTGGTTGGGGTCTATATACCGACGAAGGCTCTTTTGGTATTACTATGGAAAATAATCTGGTTTATGCCTGCAAAAACTCAGGTTTTCACCAGCATTATGGTAAAGAAAATATCATTCGAAATAATATTTTTGCCTGCAACATGCGGGCGCAGTTGCAAGCCACCCGTATTGAGGAACATCAGTCATTTCAATTCACAAACAACATAATTTATTTTGAAGAAGGAAACTTATTGAGTAATAATTGGAATAAAATCAATATATTATCAGATTATAACTG
>JBBSAP010000267.1:0-3153 GCA_038252165.1 Bacteroidales bacterium
CTCAAGGAAGAAAAAATTAAAAACCTTGAAAAGCAATTAGCCCGTTTAAAGCAAGCCGCATGAGGCTGGTGAAAAGAACTATTGATAATCAAAATGTTGAAAAGAGTTATATAGGAGGATCACAAAGGAAATAACAAAGGCGCACGAAACTGAAGAAACTTAACTTTACAAATATATTTAGATAAATATAAACTCCGTTAATTGAATGAAAACCAAAGAAGAAATTGTTAATAACTGGCTTCCGCGATATACAGGAAAACCTATCGAAACCTTCGCCAAATATTTCCTTCTCACAAATTACTTGTACTATGTTGAGCTGTTCGCAAAATGGAACAAAGTCGAAGTTGAAGGTAGGGAGAAGAACATGCCGAGCGCCACAGCTGAGGGAATAACAATTATAAGCTTTGGAATGGGAAGCCCAAATGCAGCAACTGTCATGGACCTTCTGAGCGCTGTAACTCCTTCGGCAGTGTTGTTTCT
Organism: Bacteroidales bacterium; assembly: GCA_038252165.1. Lineage (GTDB taxonomy): Bacteria > Bacteroidota > Bacteroidia > Bacteroidales > VadinHA17 > LD21. The sequence goes on from JBBSAP010000267.1 coordinate 481, forward strand.
GGGGAAATGTGGTGGACTGAAAAAGAAGAACAAGTTGGGGGACCTTATCCTCCCGATAGCTGCAATAAGGAGCGACGGAACATCCAATGATTATCTTCCCCTTGAAGTCCCTGCACTGCCTGCTTTTAAGCTGCAAAGTGCTATATCAGCATCAATTACCCGCCTGAACAAGGAGTACTGGACAGGGACAGTTTACACAACGAACCGAAGGGTATGGGAATATGACGACAGGTTCAAAAAATACCTTGTAAAAACCCGTGCCATGGCTATTGATATGGAGACCGCCACCATTTTCACAGTCGGTTTTGCAAATGAAATACCAACAGGAGCCCTGCTTCTGGTTTCCGATCAGCCCATGATCTCAACCGGTATAAAAACAGCTGCCAGCGACAGTCTGGTTACCAAGAAGTTTGTTGAGATGCATCTTAAAATAGGTGTAGATGCATTAAGGGAAATTAAAAACAATGGGATTTCGGTTAAACATCTTAGATTCTGAATATGCCGGCCACATTCGAGGAAATAACTTCCGATCTCAGAAAAAGAATATTCAAGCCAGTCTATTTCCTGGCTGGAGATGAGCCCTATTATATTGACCTCATCACAGATTTCATTGCTGAAAAGGTTCTTTCGGAAGAGGAAAAAGCTTTCAACCAGGTTATAATATATGGAGAGGAGACCACCATTAATTCGATAATTGAGACATCGCGCCGGTTCCCGATGATGGCAAGTCACCAGGTTGTCATCGTAAAGGAAGCACAGGCGCTGAAGAAGATAGAGGATCTGGGATTCTATCTTGACAAGCCTCTTTTATCAACCATTCTTGTTTTAAATTATAAGTATAAGGTTTTAGATAAGCGGACAAAGCTCTACAAGACTCTGGATGCACAGGCTGTCTATTTTGAATCGATGAGAATGCGCGATTACCAGGTTCCGCCATGGATCGAAAGATATCTTATGACAAAAGGGATAAAGATCAATCCCGATGCTTCTGCAATGCTTACTGAGTTCCTTGGCACTGATCTGCACAAGATAGTGAATGAACTCGATAAGCTGCTGATAACCCTTCCTGCCGGCAAGCCTGTTATAACCACCTCACTTATTGAAAAGAATATAGGCATAAGCAAAGACTATAATAACTTTGAACTTCAAAAAGCCATTGGCGAAAAGAATATTCTGAAAGCCAACATGATAGTCCGCTACTTTGCCGAAAATCCAAATGATAACCCGGTTACTCTGACAATCGCATCCCTTTTTAGTTTTTTCTCAAAAATCCTGACCTACCATTATCTTACCGACAAATCAAAGAACAATGTTGCCTCAGTTCTTAAGATCCATCCATATTTCGTAAGGGATTATGAGGGTTCGGCAGTGAAATATAATGTCACAAAAACGATTCAGATAATCAGTTTTCTAAGGATTTATGATATGAAAACAAAAGGTTTTGGTGATGTGAGCACAGACCAGGGAGATCTCCTGAAAGAGCTGGTATATAAGATACTACATATATAATCACTAGTTCATATCGGGCGATTCCGGAAAATCGGCCCATACCCTGTATTTATTCTTGAACGAGCGCAGAAGCCTTTTCCAGCTGTCGACTCCTCTGCTGTTCATTATCACTTCCGAATTCACTTTGGAAATTACCCATGAGTTTTCCTTTAGCTCCCGTTCGAGCTGACCTTCTGACCAGCCTGAATAGCCCAGGAAAAATCTGATCTGTCCCTGGTTTACTGATCCGGTTCTTATCAGATTACGGATTGCATCGATATCCCCACCCCAGTAAATATTTCCTTCAACCCTTACACTCTGAGGTATAAGGTGACCCAGATTATGGATATAGTGAAGTGTATCAGGTTCAACAGGTCCACCCATGTTGAGATTCTCATTCCAGCCTTCAAAACCGGTCACTGCATCGCAAATCCTTATGTCAAGCTTTTTATTAAGGATAAACCCAACCGATCCTTTTGGATTGTGGTCGGTCAGATACACAACGCTGCGGTTAAAAAAAGTATCCGCAAGGAAAGGTTCCGAAATAAGTATTTTACCCTTTTCCGCGATCTTATCTTCAGGAAGTATGTCGAACAGATCGATTTCCGGTTTCATAATGTAAAAATAACAAAGACAATTTAAATATTTATATAAATATTGCATAAAAATCATGCCAAATGTGATGTAAATAAATTAAGCCAATAAATGATTTCAATTAAATAATGTAATATTTTTGATCAGTATAGTTAAATAATTTTATGCAGAAAAGTACCTTAAGGATCATTGGGAATAAAGCAGTCCTGAATATACGCGAACGGATGTGTGAAAATGCAGAGGAAATGCTCTCAAGCGAAAAGTTCAGAACAGTTCTTGATCATTGCATTAACAAGCTGAAATCCAAGAATTCACCACTTCTCGATATTTTTGAAAACGGGATTGCTGATGAACCTTCTATTGATAACCTTGTAAAGACATTGTCTCTGCTTGTAAAGTATGAAAGCAATGTTGTCCCTCATATTTTTGATAAATCGGCCGGATTTCTCAGAGATATTCAGCTGATAAATAGTTTTGTTGAACATCTTTACGACTACTGGCGCCATTTTGACAGGTTTATAATAAACGATTCAGAGGGTGACCGTCTGGACAAACGGCCTTACCGAACATTCAATGAGACAATAGAGCATC
>JBBSAP010000268.1:0-3083 GCA_038252165.1 Bacteroidales bacterium
ATTGCCCGCAGTTTTTACAAATCCGGATGCAATTGCCTTCTCTGTATTACCGGGGAAACCATCGGCTGAGTTAAATAAGAAAAAACCTACCTGCCCGGTATTATTCCGGATATTCTTTACAACAACTTTCAGGTTTCCTTTCTTGACCTGGGTCTGGCTTGTTGCTGAAAGGCTTGCAATTACTATAATTGCGGCAACTAAATATTTAAGGAGATTCGGAGTAAACCTTTGTTGATTCTTTATAATCATTAACATCATTATGTATTTAAGTCCATCATTAGTAGTATTCATATTCTATTATATCGGTACCTGAACATGCAGGTGGTCTTGGAATCATTGGAACATCATATTTATATCTCTCAGTTCTTTTTAATCTTTGGTTTTCATAAAAGTTCTTTTCAATTAGTCTGCCATCTATTATCGTTTCAGTTAATTGATTTTCAGGATTATAAATGTATTGTATTTCACAGGTAAGCTGTTCTCCCCTATCGTAACTACGTTCATATACCAACAAAGTGTCAGCATATTTGTAAACATCAGTTCCTGATTTAACATCATTAAAAAAGAATTCGGTCTTTGTTTTTCGGTTTAAATTATCACGCGTATCTACTTCATAACTTCTTAGTGAACAATCCACATAATACGATTTTTTAATAAATCTTTTATTCAAATAATCATATAAATAATAGTTGCATGAAATTTCCGGATTAAAAGAATCATTGTAATAATTCTCTGCTATTAGCCTTGATAAAGTATCATATTCATATACCAACTTAATCACATTATCCTTATCAAGTTGATTCCTGTTTAGAATTCTCTGTTTTGAATCATATTCAGTATTTTCAGTTTGATAGATTTCTCCATTAGCTGAATATGAAATATGTTTATACTCTTTTCCGGCTTGGTTGTATTTAATCACCTCATATTGGTTCAATTCAGTGTTATAATAACCATTTATTCCAACCAACTTACCGTTATTATATTCATATATTGTCTCCCAAAATTCTTCAGGTGCAGCAGAGCAACTCATTGTTTTCTTTTTAAGCAGACCTTTTCCAGGATGATTAACACTTTGCCCCAGGCATAATATACCCCAAAAGAGTATGAAGTTTAGTATTAAAAGTTTGTTCTTCATATCACTTATGATTATCGTTAACAGCTATATAAAAACCTCATTGGCGTTTATTTTACATCAATAATGATTCGTCAAGAATAATAATAATGTTTTCTTCAGCATATCAAAGATATATAACAAAAATGAATTTATATCCTCTCAAAACTAAAATTGATTAATGCCGGCAGTATCATACAAAACGAAATGAAAAGCTTCAACTTTGTATTTCTTAGAATATCTATCCAAAGCATACAGAATCCTCAATTATTCAAGTAAATTAAGAATAGATTATTTTTTAACAGCCTGAAGCACTGAATCCTATAAGTACTTTGCCGTTTTCTGCGATTTAATGACTAATTTTGCACCTCAATTTATCACTATGAATAAGCTCATCCGTTACTTCCTGCAGGGTCTTCTGTTTATTTCGCCACTGGCCATCACTATTTATGCCATTTATGTATCGTTTCAATTTATCGATGGGCTGCTCATACAGTATCTTACTGATTTAATTGGCTTTAAAATACCGGGACTTGGGCTTATTATCATCCTGACTTTTATAACTCTTATTGGGATTATAGGAAGTTCTATTTTGTTAAAACCCATTCTGCAATCACTCGATAGAATTATCAGCCAGGCACCGCTGGTTAAAATCATATATACCTCGATTAAAGACTTTATGTCGGCTTTTGTAGGTAAAGACAAAAAATTTACTGAACCGGTCCTTGTAAAATTAAGTCAGGACTTTGATATGGAAAGGCTTGGATTTATTACTCAACACGATCTTACCGGCCTTGGTATCGAAGCCGACAAAGTAGCCGTTTACCTGCCCCACTCCTATACTTTCTCGGGAAACCTTGTGATCGTTCCGGTTGCAAACATAAAAGCGCTGAATGCCAACTCCACTGAAGTGATGAAATTTATTGTAACCGCAGGCGTTACCGCCATACATGAACTAAAAGTCAGCACGGAACCACCGGCCGAAACAGAAGGATTAACCCAATAAGCCTGTCCTGCCTGCTATTCAGTAACGCAAGAGAGGAGACGGGCGATTGGGGGAAGCGAAGAAACAGATATCCGAATATACTCCTTAAAAACCTTGTTGCATTGCGCACTAAAAATAATAAAGCACTGAATCCCCTTTAAATAATTATGAAAAAACCACTGATACTTATCACAAACGACGACGGAATACATGCTCCCGGGCTGCGTTACCTGATAGAAACAATACGACCACTCGGCGATATACTTATTATTGCTCCCGACAAACCACAATCGGCTATGGGACATGCTGTAACCATTCAGTCGCCCTTGCGGATACAAACCATCACCAATACTACCGGGTACCAGGAATATAGCTGCAATGGCACACCTGCCGACTGCGTAAAACTGGGCGAAAAAGTTATTCTCCGTGGCAAACCCGACCTTATTGTTTCTGGAATTAATCATGGAAGTAATGCTTCGATCAATATCCTGTATTCGGGTACTATGGCAGCAGTAATCGAAGGAGCCATGGAAAATGTACCTTCCATAGGTTTTTCATTAAATGATTATATGCATGATGCTGATTTCAGCCATTGCGGTAAAATAATCACGTCTGTTGCCACCAAGGTGCTGGCTAATGGTCTTCCCGATGGAATTTGCCTGAATGTAAACATTCCGGCACTCAATGGCAGCCCGATAAACGGAATAAGAGTTACCAGACAGGCAAAAGCGTATTGGCATGAGAATTTTGATGAACGCAAAGATCCGCATAAACGCGACTATTACTGGCTCAGGGGTGATTTTGTGAACCTTGAAGATGGTGAAGATAATGATCATTGGGCTATCAATAACAACTATGTAAGTATTGTTCCGGTACAGATCGACCTTACAGCACATCATATGATCAAAGAAATTAATGACTGGAACCTCGAATTCTAATATATGTCGATAAAAAGCTGGTTAAAGAACGACCAAATATCATTGGGAA
>JBBSAP010000269.1:0-3077 GCA_038252165.1 Bacteroidales bacterium
AACTTCTTTATCGCCCCTCGCTATCCTTGCACCAAGAGTGGAAGGAGAACAATAACCGACAACCAGAATTGTATTCTGAGGATTGGATATGTTGTTTGCCAGGTGATGCTTGATACGTCCTGCTTCCATCATGCCGGATGCAGAGATTATTATGCAGGGCTTTTTGTAATCGTTCAGGGCTTTTGAATCTTCCTGACGTGTGATGTAAGTGAGGCTGTTAAAGCCAAACGGGTCAGCATCGTTCTCCATAAATTGAAGTATCTCCTTATTGAAACATTCAGGGTGCATCCTGAAAATAGTAGTGGCATTGACTGCCAGCGGGCTGTCAACAAATATCTCAACTCTGGGAAGCTTTCCCTGGTTAAAGAAGTTATTCAGTGAATAGACTATTTCCTGTGTGCGACCCACGCTAAAGGAGGGGATAATAAGCTTGCCTCCTTTTTCAACACAGGTGTGGATGACTGTTTTCAGTAACTCCTCATCGGCTGAGATTAAGTCCTGGTGAAGCCGGTCACCATATGTTGACTCTGTTATCAGGATATCGGCCTGTGGAAAAGGCTTGGGAGGAGCAAGAATCCTGTTTGCCGGTCTGCCAATATCGCCTGTGTAAGCCAATCTTGTTGTATGGCCATTTTCGGTTATTGTCAGATTTGCCACACCGCTGCCAAGCATATGTCCTGTGTTGGTGAACTTCACCTTTATTTTATCATCAATCCTGAAATTCATTTCATTAGGAACACCGATAAAAAGTGCCATGCACTCCTTTGCATCTTCCTGGGTAAAAATTGGTGTTACAAGCGGAAGCCCTTTCTTGTAGCGTCTTTTATTGAAAACTTTAGTATCGTGCTCCTGTATATAAGCAGTATCGGCAAGCATAATCGAACAAAGGTCGCGGGTGGCATTTGAACATACAATGGATCCTCTGAATCCCAATTTGTAGGCATATGGAATAAGACCGGAATGATCGATGTGAGCATGGGTAAGAATAATATGATCGACAAGTGATGGATCAAATCCAAGATCTCTGTTCATACTGTCCGTCTCAAGACCTTTTCCCTGGAACATCCCGCAGTCAAGCAGAATTCTTTTCCCCGAATCAGCAGTTACAAGAGTCTTGCTACCTGTAACTTCCCTTGCAGCACCACAAAACTTCAGCTTCATAAAATATAAACTTATGGATTATATTAATTTTTTAGATTTCCAAAGATAACTGTTTAAATTGTTGGATCAACGGAAAAGCAAAGAGAGCAGGAGAGTAAAAATCAAACCGCTTACAGATATTATGGTCTCCATGACTGTCCACGTTTGAAGTGTTTGTTTCTCGTTCATTCCCAAGTATTTGCCAACGATCCAGAACCCACTGTCATTAACATGCGATAGTATTGTAGCTCCGGCAGCAATTGCGATCACTATAATTGCCACATTCTGCTGGTCAAGATTAAATGATGAAAGCAGAGGTGCAATTATACCTGCGGCTGTTATCATTGCGACTGTTGCAGAACCCTGTGTGATCCTGACCAGTGCTGCAAGCAGCCATGCAAGTACAATAACCGGAATTGATGAATCTGCAAGCGATTCTGCAAGTATCTTACCGATACCGCTGTCAACAAGTATCTGCTTCAAAACACCTCCTGCACCTGTGACCAGTATTATTATACCGGCAGGGCCAAGAGCTTTTGTGCTCAGATCGAGAATTGTCTGCTTTGACATATTTTTTTTCAGGCATAGTAATATAGACAACAGAGTAGCAATAATCAGTGCTGTAAACGGATGGCCGATAAAGATCAGGATATAAGTAAACAATGAACTCTGAATCCATTCTTTGTCTACTCCGAGTTTAACAAAAGTGCTCATCAGGATAAGCAGCAGTGGTATCATTACCAATCCTGCTATAATGCCAAAGGAGGGCAGCTTTTGCTCAGGATCATTTGTTTCAGGTCTTGATTCCTGGAATATTTCAGGCACGGGAAGATATATTTTCTTCGAAATAAACCTTCCAAAAAGGGGACCGGCGACAACTGCAGTCGGAATACCGACCAGCAAACCCATCATTACGACCCAGCCAAGGTCGACGCCGAGTATTTCAGCCACCGCCATCGGTCCGGGTGTCGGCGGAACCATGGTGTGAGTCACTGCAAGCCCGGCCAGAAGAGGGATTGCATAATACAGCAATGACCGTTTGGTATCCTTTGCTAAGGCATAAACCATGGGCACCAGGATAATGAATCCCACATCGAGGAAAATTGGAATTCCGATTATAAAACCTGTTAAAGTAAGTGCCCATGTTGCTTTGCTGGTTCCGAATTTTTTCAGAAGATAATTTGCGAGAGATTTCGCACCTCCTGAGCTCTCAAGCATCTGCCCGAAAATTGCCCCAAGCCCCACAACAGTCGCCACAAATCCCAGGGTGCTCCCCATTCCTTCCTGGATACTGGCTGAGATTTTCTGCAGAGGCATTCCTGCCATTACACCGACTACAATTGAGGTTATGAGAAGTGCAATAAACGCGTTGAGTTTGAATTTCAACACCATCAGTAATAATAGTGTGACTCCGGCTACTACTATTAGAATTATATATGTGGCTGACATAGAAATGGAGTTTGGAGTTTGGAGTTTAGAGTTTGGAATATAGTGTTTAGAGTTTTAAACGCCTCTGCCATCGAATCCGGGTTCGGGTTTCAATGGGAACTTCACCGGCATATTATCCCGTGTTGAACGATATATTGCAGTGAATAATTCAACGGTTTTACGTCCGGCTTCACCTGTAACAAGAGGATCAAAATCATTTTTTATGGCGTTGATGAAATCTTCGATCTGGCATTGCATATAGTAAACCGTCGGATCATACTTATTAAATATATCAGTATCCTCTTTTACCCATTTCTTAAGCATCTTCTCTTCTCCGGGGACTGTCCAAAGGTCATTTACAGGCGGTTCTGCAACACCCGTCATCCCTGCGATAAACATTGCTCCACCATCGGTCTGGACTCCGACAGAAGCTCCGTTTTCACCATGAATATGCACTTTCCCGTAAATGCCTGGTTTCTGGGAGTTGCTGACAAGAATATTTCCTATTG
>JBBSAP010000270.1:0-3048 GCA_038252165.1 Bacteroidales bacterium
TGGCTTGAAAGGCGTAATTGGAATATTCACTCCTTCAAAAATCAAAACAAAAGAATGTTTACCTGCGAGTTAGATCAAAATGACTACATTAAATTAAAGGGTATAGCTGTTTGCTATACCCTTTAATGTTTATATAAATTATTGATCCAATGTAAGCATCCGGCGTAGCACATCTTTTATCAGTTGTCGCGGCTGATTATTTTTAGCCAAAACATTTAAAGATGATAAACGAATCAAAAATTCTGGAGCTGATCAAAAGACAAAAGGAGACAGGGCTTACCATCACCGCCTTTTGCGTCAACGAAGGCATTCCCAAATCTTCATACTACTATTGGCGAAAAAGACTAAACAAGGTACCAGGAAAGGGTTTCATCCCACTTCTTGTTAATACCACACCAGCAAACATAAGTGGATCTTCTCAGAGTTACACTCGGGAGCTGGATGAGCTACCCAAATCGGGCGATGAATATCTTTTGGAGCTACTCTATCCAAACGGGACCAGGCTCAGGATAAATAGCGACCCTGCCTTTGACCATCTTCGTACGCTTGTTTGCCTTTTGGATTAGGATTATGTTCCATCTTCACAGCTCACTGAAGTATTATCTGTATCCTCTCCCGGTAGATATGCGAAAAAGTTTTTACACCCTGAGTGGCGTTGTAAATTCATTCATGAACCAGAATGTCCGTGACGGAGGAGTTTTCATTTTCATGAACCGTCACCAGAATGTGATGAAGATCCTGCACATGGAATACGCAGGGCTTGTAATTTATCATAAGAGATTAGAATCAGGCCGGTTTAAGCTTCCTGTTTTTGATGAAAATACTGCATCGATAACCATCAACTGGCAGGATTTAATGACTATGGTGCAGAGTGTAAGAGTAAGAAGTATAAACTCACGCAAAATTGTTAATAAAAACTTGTTATTCAGTTAGTTATTAACAATGAATCAGTTTGTTGCTGCGGTTTGTTTTGTTATCTTTAACACAACAAAACGCAAAGAAAACTGTGGATAATTTAACTGATAAAGATACATTTATAGAGACCCTCCTTCAGGAGCGCGATGAGCTTTATCAGGAACTCTCAAAATTACGTCAGTCCGAGGGCGGGGCATTGGCTCAGGCAGAAAAGAAGATTGCACAGTTCCAGAAAGTTATAGAAGAGAAAGACCATTTAATAAAGAAGTTAACCGACCAGTTGGCCTGGCTCAGGCGCAAGTTCTGGAAAGCATCGAGTGAAAAATACATACCCGCAGATCCGGCCCAGCGGAAGATTGATTTTGACGGGCTTGAGATACTTCCCGAAGAAGAGGAAACAATCAATGATGCAGCCAGTGAAATAATCACGTATAAGCGCAATAAACCTGAGCATGCTAAGAAACAACCTGTCCGTTTGCCACTTCCGGAGCATCTGCGTCGTGAGGAAGAGATCATCGAGCCCGATGGCATTGATGAGAACTGGGTGCGCATAGGTGAAGAGGTAACCGAACAGTTGGAGCATAAACCCGGAGAGCTCTATGTAAGACGGATCATTCGTCATAAATACGCGTTGAAGAAAGATTTACAGTTGCAGCAGGAACAGGAAGAGGATGGCAGCCCGAATAAAACTGTAAAGATCGCCCCACTCCCGCTCTTACCCCTTCCCAAGAGCAATGCTGGAGCCAGCTTGCTGGCTGAGCTTCTCATGGGAAAATACATGTATCATCTTCCATTTCACAGACAGATATCACTGTTTAAGCTTGAGGGAGTAAGAATACCTGCTTCCACTGTTAATGACTGGTTCGCCGGTTGCGGTGATCTGCTCAGGGCATTATATTACAGGTTGAAGGAGATAGTGCTTGAATCTGATTATATACAGATTGATGAGAGCACGGTACCGGTTATCAATAGTGAAAAGCACCGGGCGGTGAAAGCTTACCTGTGGGTTGTTCGGGCAGTAATGAAGGACCTGGTATTTTTTCATTATGACAAGGGCTCGCGTGCACAGAAAGTAGTAATAGAACTTCTTCATAATTATAAGGGCGCTGTACAGACAGACGGTTATGGGGTCTATTCCATATACGAGAATAAGAAGGGAGTATTGCTTCTTGGTTGTTGGGCACATGCCAGGCGAAAATTTACTGAAGCTCTGAAGGAAGACAAAGCCGGCGCTGAGTATGCCCTGGAACAAATCGCTTTGATCTATGGTGTGGAATCCATGGCAGATGATCAGGAGCTGGATTACCAGCAGCGGGCTGCGCTTCGCTCAAGACTTGCTTATCCTATAATGTGTGCTTTTGAGAAATGGATCGTGAATTATATGCCAAGAGTTTTACCCAAGGGCAGAATGAGCCAGGCTTTAACATACACATACTCCTTGTTCCACAGATTGTCCAGGTATCACCTTGATGGCCGGTATAAGATAGATAATAACCTTGTGGAAAATACTATCCGTCCTTTGGCAATCGGGAGGAAGAATTACATGTTTTGTGGTAATCATGACGCAGCAGAGAATGCTGCAATCATGTACTCGCTACTTGGTACATGTGCCGCTTCGGAGGTAAATCCCCGGGAGTGGTTGACAGATGTGATAACCAGAATCCCATATTACAACAACGATTACAGCCTTGATCTGGCAGAACTCCTGCCCCATAGTTGGAAGGCAGCCCGCGAACTCTCGAAGACTCCAGTGGAAATCCAATAATTACTGGATATCATTGGAGAAAGTTAAACTGTCCAATCATTTTCTAAATAATTTCAAAGAACTCCAGGAAAGTTGTACTTGCAATTAACCGTACCAAGATAGTTGTAGGTCAGCTCCCTGTCAACCTGTAGTAGGCCGGATGCTTACCTATTTTTAGTATCGACGACAATTCCCTGAGGAAAGACCATTTTTTGAATTTTCTTCTTAAAATCTAATGGACCTAACTGCCAGTAGTTATGGATGTTTTGTAGCTGGAGAATTACGTTTACTCAATTTGTCTCTTTCAAACTTCCGTATGTAATCTGGTGTAACATCATAATCCGTAGCTTCTTTCACAAAGGCTTCAAAGATGTTCATTGATGATCGAA
>JBBSAP010000271.1:0-3015 GCA_038252165.1 Bacteroidales bacterium
GCTGGGATGTCAAAGAACTAAATTTTAAACAATTAAAAATCAGTGGGTTTTTAAATGCCCACTATTGATAAAACATGTTAACTATGCAAAAACAAATCTTCGCAATTATTGCACTTTTTTACGTTCTGTCATCTTCCACACTCTTTGGACAGGGAATCTATGAAGACCGGCAAAAACGAACTGAATGGTTCCGGGATGCCAGATTTGGCATGTTTATTCACTGGGGCATTTATGCCCTTCCTGCACGCGGTGAATGGGTCAGAAGTCATGAGAAAATGACTTTGGAAGACTACCAGCAGTACTTTGACACCTTTAATCCTGTTGAATACAACCCTAAGCAATGGGCAAAAATTGCCAGGGAGACCGGGATGAAATACGCGGTAATAACAGCCAAGCATCACGATGGTTTTTGCCTTTTCGATAGCAAGTATACAGATTATAAAGCAACAAAGACACCTGCAAAACGCGACCTGATCAGAGAGTTTGTTGATGCATTCCGTGCAGAAGGCATACGTGTGGGATTTTATTATTCGCTGATTGATTGGCATCATCCCGATTACCCGAATGTAGGTAATCATCCTATGGTTAAAAACCCGGAATGGGATAAGAAAAAATATAATTTTGACAACTATGTCGATTACATGCATAAGCAGGTGGAAGAATTGGTAACAAACTATGGGAAAATTGATATCCTTTGGTTCGATTATTCTTTTGGAGAATACAAGGGAGAAAAATGGAAGGCTACAAAACTGGTAGAAATGGTGAAAAAATATCAGCCGGATATCATTATAGATAATCGTTTAGGTGGCAATATGGAAAAGGAAACTCCTGAAAAATTTGCCGGGGATTTTGAAGGCCCTGAGCAGATCATTCCTTCAGAAACAGTGCTCAATGAGTCGGGTCATCCTATTCCGTGGGAATCATGTATTACTCTTAACAGTTCCTGGGGATACACTAAAAATGATAACAATTATAAGTCATCCGTTGATATTATCAGGACGTTAGTTAATTGTGTGAGTAAAAATGGCAACCTGTTACTTAATGTTGGCCCTGATGAACTGGGCAGAATTCCTCAGAAGTCTGTCGAGGTGCTGGCGGAAGTTGGTGACTGGATGAAACTCAATAGTGAAAGCATTTACGGATGTGGCCCTTCACAGTTTGCGAAGCCTGAATGGGGCTGGTATACACAAAAAGGGAATATACTATATGCCCATATCACCTCAAATAATATAGGTCAGTATTATCTGAAGAAGATGAAAGGAAAGGTTAAAAATGCAACAGTACTTGCAACTGGTGATAATATGGTGGTCGGCGGATTCTGGAATGGAGATAATAAACCTTTCGTTGCAAAAGATGATTTGTTCATGAATTTTGGACGTTCAGGCAAGACCTTCCCATTGCCTGATCCTAGAAATACAGTGATTAAACTGGAATTAACGGAGTGATATTTCATAAATAACACGATCAAACGCAGGTGAAAAAAATGGTTTGGTCTGATGAATTTGAGCGAATGATTGTACTTTGAAATGAATTATTAATATTAAAAAAAATGCTTATGTTACAGTTAAAACATTACAATGAAATGATTAAGAAAAATTTGTATTACCTCCTTTCTTTATTTATTTTGATCTTAGTGAGTGTCTCATCACTGCAGGGGCAGTTTCTATCTGATGGGAAAATGTATGTTGTCGCTCAGAAAAATGCATCTGCCGATGACAATAATCCCGGTACAAAAGAGAAACCTTTTAAGACTATCTCCAGGGCTGCAGCTTTGGCCCAGCCAGGTGATATTGTGTTGGTGCATGAAGGTATTTACCGGGAGTGGGTGGCGCCCCTTAGAGGGGGAGAGGAAGGCTGGCCAATTACCTATATGGGAGCTCCTAAAGAGCAGGTAATAATTAGAGGATCAGAGATATATCGTGAAGTATGGAACCCTGTCGCCGGGCATCCGGGAGTATTCTCCACAAAAATTCCCGGTGACTTCTTTACCACTGATTTTAATCCGTTCAAAATTGTTTTTAATGAGAGCCGTGGCGGAGGAAGGCAGGGCCAAATCTTTATTGATGGTAAGGAAATATTTGAAGCTAAGAGACAGGTCAGAACCGACCAGCAGACTAAAAAAAGGATTGTTGAGAAGAGCCAGATGGAGGCAATGTATGAACAGCCAGCTACCTGGTGCTCGGAGGATGGTGAAACAATTTATTTACATTTACCTGAAGGTTCCAAACCTATCGATAAAACCTTGGTGGAGTTCTCTGTGCGGCGACACCTCTTTGCACCTGTGCGCAGGTCACAAAACTACATTAACCTGAAGGGATTCATCTTTGAACATTGCGCCAATGATGTATCCTTCCCGCAGGTAGGAGCTGTAAGCTGCAGGAGCGGGCAGCATTGGATTATTGAGAATAACATAATCCGTAAAATCAAAACCATAGGCCTGGATTTCGGGGCGGAGGATGAGGATCCCTGGTTGCTGCCCGATATACTACCTGAAGATCGTTATCTGGTTAGCAGACATCATGACATTTTCACACTGTCTGAACGACGTATCCCCGGAAGACATCTGATTTTAAACAACATTGTGAGCGACTGCGGGCAGTGCGGACTTGCAGGTCTCTTTAGCGATGGTACAGTGATCATGGGAAACATAGTTGAACGCTGCGGAGCTGTAATCCCAGGTTTTGAGAGTGGCGGCATTAAGGTCCATGGCCTCATGGGAGGAACGGTAGAAGCCAACCTGGTGCGCGACAATGAGTCATGGGGTATATGGCTCGACTGCGGGTATATAGGATCAAGGGTCACGCGAAACATCGCAGTCAATAACAGGATCTCAGGGATCTTCTTCGAATGCAGCAACGGTCCCGGATTGATTGATAATAATATAATTGCATATAATCGTGGTGATGGTATCTATGCACATGATGCAAGTGGTATCCTTATTGCAAATAACCTCATCTTTGGCAATACCAGTTTTGGTATTTATCTGTGCGTGGCTACCGATCGCCTGGTACCTCC
>JBBSAP010000272.1:0-2978 GCA_038252165.1 Bacteroidales bacterium
AAAAAAAAAATTTAACTTACTCTACCCCCCCCCACCCGCCTTATACAATTTTTTTTTTTTAAAAAAGGGGTTGCATCTATGGTTACCGCAACCCCCCACGCGCATCCCCCCCACCCCACCTGAAAAAAAACATTGTCATTCCGAATCCCGAGTCCCCGGGATGAGGAATCCCAATCTGATGTGTCAGAAATTAAAGTAAATTATAATGAAGCGAATGAATTCATTAACTGTTTTATTCATGATTTCAGATAGTAGTTTTATGTTTTATAAAATATATCATTATATAAACCAGTTCTTAACAAGCAACAAGTAACCAGCAACTTGAACAATAATTGACAAAAAAATGAAAATACTAAGAATCGCTCCAGCTCTTGTTTTATTTTTAATTGCAGCAGGTCCAATTGCAAATGGGCAATGCAAGGCATTTGCCAAAAAAACATGCCTCCCGGAGCTTGGAACCTATACTCACGATGGTAATTATCATGCGACCATGCTTTCAGAGGGAGAAGAAGCAGAACTCTACAAGACATTCTATTCGGACATGGAATACCGTTTATCGATCGGCAGTGATGAAGGCTTGCCACCTGTTGAATTCATGGTTCTCGATGCCGACAGGAACGTTCTATTTTCCAGTAAGGAATCAGGCAATTCAAGGACATGGGACTTTAAGCTTCAGTCGAGCCAACAGCTCAGAATTATAATAAAGGTACCTTCATCCGGCCAGCAAAGCGGAACACCTGCAAACGGGTGTGTTGCGATTATGTTCGGATTTAAAATCAAACCCTAGGAGCAAGTTTCTTGGCCAGGTACTTCCCGGTGTATGATCCCTTATGTTTTGCGAGATCCTCAGGCCTGCCCTCAAATACAATATATCCGCCATCATCACCTCCCTCTGGTCCAAGGTCAATTATCCAGTCGGAACTCTTTATAACTTCCTGGTTATGTTCAATAAGTATCACTGAATGACCATGATCAACCAGTGCATTGATCGATTTGAGCAATTTATTAATATCATGGAAGTGAAGACCTGTTGTTGGCTCATCAAAAATGAAAAGAATATGTCCTGACCCCTTTTCCTGGCTCAGGAAATAAGCAAGTTTAACCCGCTGACTTTCACCCCCTGATAATCTGCTTGACGATTGCCCCATCTTGATATATCCCAGACCAACATCTGCAAGAGGCTTCAGTTTCTCAATGATCCTCTTTTCGCTCTTGCCGAAATGACTTCCGAAGAATTCAATCGCTTCATCAATAGTCATTTCCAGCATGTTATATATGTTCTTCCCATGGTATCTCACATCGAGGATATCCTTTTTGAACCTCATTCCCTTACAGTTTTCACATGTGAGCTCCACATCCGCCATGAATTGCATCCCGACCTTTATAATTCCGTCTCCCTGGCACTCTTCACACCTTCCGCCTTCAATATTGAATGAAAAGTGCGAGGCTTTGTAATTGTTCTGTACTGAGGCCTGCTGTTCAGCAAAAAGCTTCCTTATCTCATCATAGGCTTTAAGATAAGTAACAGGATTCGACCTGCTCGATTTGCCAATAGGGTTCTGGTCGACAAGCTCTATCCCTGTTAGTCTTGAAACATCTCCAGTCAGTTCCCGGAACTGACCGGGCTTCAGATTATTCCCGTTTATCCGGTTAGATAAAGCATTATAGAGAATATCTGAAACGAGACTTGATTTACCCGATCCGCTGACACCTGTGACAGCGGTGATAGTATGCAGAGGGAATTTTACGTCAATATTTTTGAGATTGTTTTCTCTCGCTCCTTTTATTTCAATAAAGCTGTTCCATTTTCTTCTGGTTTGAGGAACTTTGACTGCAAGTCTGCCTGACAGATAACTTGCTGTAAGAGAGGGATTTGATTCTGTATCCGCGGCGCTTCCCTGGAATACCAGTTCGCCGCCAAGCCTTCCAGCCTCAGGTCCCATGTCAATAATTTCATCGGCTGCCCTTATTATCTCCTCCTCATGTTCCACAACCAGTACGGAATTGCCCAGATCCCTTAGCTCCCTGAGTACATCTATCAAAAGGTTGGTATCGCGGGGATGAAGGCCGATACTTGGCTCATCAAGAATATACATCGAACCTACCAGGTTGCTTCCAAGTGAAGTTGCAAGGTTTATCCTTTGCGATTCGCCGCCTGACAGTGAGGACGAAAGCCTGTTGAGTGTAAGGTAAGGGAGGCCGACATCAATAAGGAATTTAAGTCTCTGGGTGATCTCCTTAAGCAGTCGCTCAGCGATCTTCATATCCGAAGCGTTAAGAACTATTTTATCAAAGAAACTGAAGACGGAAGATACCGGAAGCGATACCAGCTCCTGCATTGTTGTTCCTGCTACACTGACGTAGGAAGTCTCCTTTTTCAGACGGGTTCCTTTGCATTCAGGGCAGATTGTTTTTCCGCGGTACCTGCTTAAGAGTACTCTGTACTGAATCTTATATTTTTTCTCTTCAAGATGCTCAAAGAATCTGTTCAACCCGTAAAAATACCTGTTCCCTTTCCAGATTATTTGTTTTTGTTCGTCAGTAAGCTGGAAATAGGGTTTGTGGATTGGAAAATCAAACATTTCAGATGCGGAAACAAGGCGCTCCTTCCATTTTTTCATTGAATCACCTCTCCAGCATGCAATTGCATCCTGGTAAACCGAAAGGTTTTGATCAGGTATCACAAGACTTTCATCAATGCCTATGATTTTGCCATAACCTTCACAAACAGAACAGGCGCCTATTGGATTATTGAAGCTGAAAAAATATTCGTTAGGTTCCTCAAACTCAATCCCATCCTCTTCAAATTTATTTGAGAAATACTCACGCTTAATTCCTTCTTCAGAATGAACAATTGACTGGCAGTGTCCTTTCCCCGTTTGAAATGCTGTTGCGGCAGACTCTGCAGACCGGCTTAAATTATCAGCATCGTGGCTTATTATTAGCCTGTCAATAACAATATTGATCTTCTGACCCGG
>JBBSAP010000273.1:0-2951 GCA_038252165.1 Bacteroidales bacterium
CAATCCGGTAAGACCTCCCTTGCCTACAAACAATTTGTAGTTATTCGTTTCTTCAAGGACATTCTGATTGAACTTAACCCCAAGAACGGAAAGTCTTTGGTTGATCTTTTTAAGAGTATCCTGATCTTCTTTATTAAGGTTTGCCCCGTTCCTGATAAATTCCTTGTAAAGATTTTCAAGGATAAATGTCTGTTCAGGGTTAAGATTGAATTTCGCCTGGTTATCATAAACTTGTTTCACCTTTTTAAACAACCCCGGATTCAGGCGTATCTCATCGTTATACCCTGCCAGTTTCGGAGAGATATCCATTTCGATATTCTGAAGCGAATCACTCGTGTTTGCAGAAGACTGTGCAAAAAATACAAGCGAAACTCTTGTAAGCAGTTCACCTGCTTTATCAAGCGCCCCTATGGTATTATCAAAATCAGGTTCAGCCTGGTTCTTTACGAGGTTTTCTATATCTTTTCTTCCCTCGTTCATTCCTCTCTCAAATGCCGGCATATAATGTTTTGCCATTATTTTTTCAAAAGGCGGAACATTAAAAGGAGTATTATATTCAGAGAAAAAAGGATTGATTTTATCAGCATCAGACTGATTCTTGCATGAACTTAAAACAAGACCTGACAATCCCATAACTAAAAGCATTTTAGATAATTTTTTCACAACTATAATTATTTAAGTTATTTATTGATTTCCTGTACATCATGCAAAATAAGTTTATAAAAAACTGTTATCAAAAGAAATATGGTTGTTTTTTATGATCTGAGATATAAGGATTGCGATTTGTGGAGGAACTGATTAGCCCTCCTGTTAAATTACAAAGGAAATAATTGCTATTTTTGATCAGATTTTGGAGAGATGGCCCCGCAGGGCGGGGTAGACGCCGTGGTCAATGCGGCTTATTATATTGGAGAGATGGCCCCGCAGGGCGGGGTAGACGCCGTGGTCAATGCGGCTTATTATATTGGAGAGATGGCCCCGCAGGGCGGGGTAGACGCCGTGGTCAATGCGGCTTATTATATTGGAGAGATGGCAGAGTGGTCGAATGCGGCGGTCTCGAAAACCGTTGTCCTGCTTCCGCGGGACCGGGGGTTCGAACCCCCCTCTCTCCGCAAGATCACATCAGGATCCCCGCCAGCGTTGCTGAAATGTATGAAGCCATTGTTCCGCATATCATTGCCTTGAATCCCAGCCTTGCCAGGTCGGCTTTTCGGTTTGGAACCATAACCCCTATTCCTCCAAGCTGAATTGCAATTGAGCTGAAATTTGCAAAACCGCATAATGCGAAACTGGCTATCACAACCGACTTTGCACTCAGCATTCCCTGGTGTATCATTGGAGAAAGGTCGGAATATGCAACAAATTCATTTATCACCATCTTGGTTCCCATAAGGGAACCTACCTCGAATGACTCCGAAACCGGAACTCCCATCACAATTGCGAATAATGAAAAAAACACTCCAAACACATCTTTCAGCCTGAGACTATTAACATCAAGACCAATAAAATCAAGTGATATGCCAGTCCAGCCAAGAAAAAGTCCAAAATATCCAAGGAGCGCATTTACCAGGGCAACAAGGGCAATCACTCCTATAAGCATTGCTATTACATTTATTGAAATTGCCATACCATCAGTTGCACCATGGGATATTGCATCCATGATGTTGGTATATTGTTTTTTTACCTCCAGTTTTACAACTCCTTTAGTTTCAGATTCCTGTGTCTCAGGAAACACGATCTTTGAAATGACAAGAGCTCCTGGTGCAGCCATCAGGCTGGCGGCCAGAAGGTACGATGCAGGGACTCCCATCGAAATATATACGGCCATCACACCACCGGCAATGCATGCCATGCTTCCGGTCATGGAAGCAAGCAGTTCAGACATTGTCATTCCCGAAAGGTACGGTCTTATCATTATCTGAGCCTCTACCTGCCCCACAAAAGCACTTGAAACATTTGACAGGGCTTCGCTGCCGCTAACTCTCATTACCCGGTGAACGAAGCGCGCAAGAACTGCCACAACCCTTTGCATTATGCCTACATGATAAGCCATCGACACCAACACACAAACAAAAATTATTGTAGGTATAAGGATAAACAGAAAAACACCGGTGCTGACGATGGTGGGAGGAAGTATCCTGGACACTTTTGTCAGGTCTCCGAAAACAAACAGCCCCCCCTCCTGTGAAAAATCGAGCAGCTTATTGATCCCTTTGCCGAGGAAGGCGAATATATCCTGCCCGATCGGAACTTTTAAAATAAAAATTGCCAGTGCAACCTGCAGTAAAAGTCCTGTGATAACCAGACGATAATTAATTGCCTTCCTGTTATTCGACCATAAAAATGCAAGGCCAAGAATTACGACAATTCCGATAAGACCAGTAAATCGTGCCATGTAGGATTGAATTAGTTTTGAGTCGGATTCAAACCTACATTTTTTTTCGATTCATTGATCTCTTTCGGGGAAAAAGATGCTACATATAAACAGCTATCTGCGCACGCCGTGGTGTTGCTCTGTACAGGATCTTTGCATCAGCTTTTGGGAGCCTTAGCCTGATAAATGGGTGATATTCAGGAACCCTGAATCTGGCTACACTTTTAAGTGAGCTCCATGTATTCTTCAGTCTGTCCCTGAGATCAAAAAAGAAGAGATTGTTTTTATCGCTTGTGATTGTATCTGTAGCCTGATAGACAAATATCCTTATCCCATTATCCATCTCGAGTATATAATTAACAGGCTCATAATCAGAGGTATCAGGTATTATATCAGGCTTAAATTCAGAAGTATCTTTCGGAGCCATCTTTATCATGAGCGGCTCTTTCTTGATCGATGCAAAATCACTTATAACATTCATGGGTGTTGAGAGCATCGCAGAAATTGCATACTCTTTTCCGGGCCGGAGAATACTGCTTATTTTAATTTCGCTGATCTTTGCAGAATGAACTGCGAC
>JBBSAP010000274.1:0-2925 GCA_038252165.1 Bacteroidales bacterium
AATAAGTACCCGGAAGGGCAACATGTATTTCAGGAATAACTGGAAGGGAGGTGAAAGTAACATCATCAACAATACCGACTGTGAATTGATTTTTCGGTTCTTTGAATTTCATATTCTCATAAACTGAAAGGATCTGGCTTGGGGTGGTATCCTTGGAACTTAATCCATAACGGCCACCTACAATCAATGGTCTCTCAGATTTGTCGTAGAATATTTCCTTCAAATCAAGATAAAGTGGTTCACCTGTTGATCCGGGTTCCTTGGTCCTGTCGAGAACTGTTATTTTCTTAACTGATTTCGGGAAGATATCAAAGAAATATTTGGATGAGAAAGGACGGTAAAGGTGAACTGTTATTAAACCGACCTTTTCACCTTTGGCTCTCAGGAAATCGATGACTTCTTTTGTCGTCTCTGTAACTGAACCCATTGCCACGATAACATGTTCAGCATCGGGTGCACCATAATATGTAAATGGTTTGTATTCTCTTCCCGTCATCTTTGTAATTTCGGCCATATAGGCGTTAACTATATCAGGAATAGGTTCGTAGAACCTGTTTATTGATTCTTTTGCCTGGAAGAAAATATCAGGGTTCTGGGCAGTTCCTCTTGTAACAGGATGTTCCGGATTAAGAGCATTATCTCTGAACCTTTTCAGGGCATCCCAGTCAATCAGTTTTTTAAGATCATCATTCTCAAAGTATTCTATCTTCTGTATTTCATGAGATGTACGGAATCCATCAAAAAAATGAACGAAAGGGATCCTCGATTTGATGGCAGTAAGATGAGCTACTCCGGAAAGGTCCATTATCTCCTGGACACTACCGCTTGCCAGCATGGCAAACCCGGTTTGTCTTGTAGCATAGATGTCACTGTGATCTCCAAAAATTGACAAAGCATGTGCTGCGATGGTCCTGGCGCTTACATGGAATACACCGGGAAGAAGTTCAGCAGCAATTTTGTACATATTCGGGATCATAAGGAGCAATCCCTGTGATGCAGTAAAGGTGGTGCAAAGGGCTCCTGTCTGCAAAGTGCCGTGAACAGCTCCGGCGGCTCCACCCTCCGATTGCATTTCAACAACTTTTACAGTTTCCCCAAAGATATTCTTTAATCCGTCGGCAGACCATTCGTCAATATATTCTGCCATAGTTGATGAAGGTGTGATAGGATATATGCAAGCAACCTCGCTGAACATATATGCAACATGAGCTGCAGCTTGATTACCGTCGCATGTTATAAATTTTTTTGTTATCATTTTGAATTGAATATAGTTGATAAAATAATTTTTAAAAGAAAGTGCAAATTTACAAAAATATCTTGTCCGTTATCCTCCATTCATCGAAACCAGGAACTCTTCATTCGATTTGGATTGCATAAGCCTGTCGCGAAGGAATTCCATAGCCTCCACACCATTCATATCTGTAAGATAATTACGGAGAACCCATATTTTCTGAAGAATATTCTTGTTAATCAGGAGATCCTCACGGCGTGTGCTTGACGCAGGGATATCAATTGACGGGAATATCCTTCTGTTTGAAAGCTTACGGTCGAGCTGAAGTTCCATATTGCCTGTTCCCTTGAATTCCTCAAATATTACATCATCCATTTTTGACCCTGTTTCGGTAAGAGCGGTAGCAATTATTGTCAGCGAGCCTCCGTTTTCAATGTTACGGGCAGCACCGAAGAACCGTTTTGGCTTGTGAAGGGCATTTGAATCGACACCACCTGATAATACCTTTCCCGAAGCAGGAGCAGTTGTATTAAAAGCCCTGGCCAGACGAGTTATAGAGTCGAGCAGTATTACGACATCATGTCCGCACTCAACAAGACGTTTTGCTTTTTCAAGTACTATATTGGCTATCCGGCAATGTCGTTCGGCAGGCTCATCAAAAGTTGAAGCTATAACTTCTGCCTTGACGTTCCTTGCCATGTCGGTCACCTCTTCAGGTCTTTCATCAATCAACAGGATCATCAGATATACTTCCGGATGATGTTTTGCGATGGCATTCGCTATCTCCTGAAGGAGTATTGTCTTACCGGTTTTCGGCTGAGCAACAATCAGTCCGCGCTGTCCTTTGCCAATAGGCGAGAACATATCTATGACTCTTACAGAAAGAGAACCCTCCCCGGGTGTGCATAGCGTAAATTTCTCGTTCGGGAATAGCGGTGTAAGAAAATCAAACGGAACCCTGTCGCGAATGAAATCAGGACTTCTGCCGTTTATCTCATCCACTTTGATCAGGGGGAAATATTTCTCACCCTCTTTGGGAGGACGGATTGAACCCTTGATTGTATCGCCTGTCTTTAATCCGAATAGTTTTATCTGCGACTGGGAAACATAAATATCATCAGGGGAGTTCAGATAATTATAATCGGGAGATCTGAGGAATCCGTATCCGTCGGGCATTATTTCCAGAACACCTGTATTATAAATTATGCCTTCAAACTCGTATGGTTTTTCCTTCTTTTCTTCCCTTAAGGGCTGAATCTCAGGTGTTACCTCTTTAACCGGAGCCTCAATAATGATATCGCCTCCCGAAATGGCATCTTCAACCGGTTTTGTCTCCTCATATAAAGGTTCATCGCCGTTAAGAGGAAGTGAGGGTTCAACTACAATCTCAGGTTTTTTAGCTTCTCTTAAGTTAAAACGGTCATCCCTGAATCTCGGTTCCCGCTCTTTTCTGTCGGACAATTTCGGATCATGCTGCCAGCGGGGAAGTATTGTTTCTTCCTTAACCGGTTCTGCGTTCTTAATCAGATCAGGTTTATCATCTGTTATGTCAGGTCTGGTTTCAGGATCATTGTTATCAGATGGAGTAATCTCTGGTTTTTTCAGATCGTCGGGCGAAACGAAAATAACCGGTTCAACAGGGCGTTTTATAATTGATTTCACCATTCTTGGCCTCTTTCCTCTCCTCTGTCCCT
>JBBSAP010000275.1:0-2899 GCA_038252165.1 Bacteroidales bacterium
CATTTTTTTGATCGGATCAAATTCCTCTTCCCATTTCAGCCTTTCTTCACTTTTATATCTTTCGTGCGATCCTGATGTTGAATGGCCAAGCGGCTGGGTAACATCCTCAATATGAAAAACAACTGGCTTCTGGTCGCGACGGCAGATCTCTATCCCCTCCTCGTAAAGTTTTAACAGTCCCGGATAGTCCCATCCCTTTCCCTTGAAAATAAGTATCCCCGGCTTCCCGGGTTCATCCTCAAAACCCCTGAGAATATCAGATATACTGCCTTTTGTTGTCTGGTATTTTTTAGGGACAGAGATACCATATCCGTCATCATAAACCGATAAAGCCATCGGAACCTGCAGGACACCAGCTGCATTTATGGTTTCCCAGAAGTGCCCCTCCGAGGTGCTTGCATCGCCTATCGAACCGAATGCAACCTCATTTCCCTTATTTGAAAGGGTCTTGAACTGGTGAAGCTCCTGATTCTGCCTGAACAGCTTTGAGGCATATGCCAGGCCAAGCAACCTGGGCATCTGGCCAGCTGTAGGAGATATATCCGACGATGTATTTTTCTGCTTTGTAAGATCGCGCCAGCTTCCGTCAGGATTAATATTGGGCGATGAAAAATGATTATTGAATACCCTTCCTCCGCTGCCCGGATTTAAATCCCTGTTGGTATTGCCGTACAGCTGATGAAAAAATTCAACAGAGTTATAGAGCCCCATTGCCATCATCCAGGTCTGGTCGCGGTAATAACCCGAACGCCAGTCCCCATCCCTGAACTGTTTTGCCAGGGCTAACTGGATTATTTCCTTCCCATCGCCGAAAATCCCGAACTTGGCTTTCCCTGTAAGCACTTCACGACGTCCTGTAACACTGAGAGTGCGGCTCAGATTCGCCAGCCGGAAATCAGCAAGGATGACCTCTTTGTTAATCAATGTTTCCCTCGTTTTGGTATTATGATCCATAATCTTTTTTCTTTATGAGTTACTTTATTTATCATGTTACCCCCTTACTATTTCCCATAAAAGGCGAACAATTCAGTTCGTTATGCATTGCTCCGCTTGAGCCACACAAAAGCAACGGTCGAATGCCGGGAAAGGGGTTACTATTTTCTGCCAAAAGTTAAACAAACTAAATGAGTTGTTGTTTAATGATTAGAAAATAATTGATGATTATCTTTGCAATGACGATACGCAAGGAACAGCGTAACGGCAAAAAGTCATTAATAGAAAGGATTGAAGAATGTTTGTTAAATTACTATTAATAAGTGTCATACTGCTGGCTATTTCCGGAATCTTTCTGGGGATCAGAGTGTTGCTGAAGAAAACCGGACGTTTCCCTGAAACCCATGTAAGCCGTAATAAGGAAATGCGGAAACGGGGGATAACCTGTGCACAGGATACGAATATAGGGTGTAATCCATCTGATGATTTTAGCAGCTGCTCAGCCTGCGGCAAGGCTGTGCTTAAACATTAAGAATGGATAACACCGCCATAGATCCTCTTTAACGGTTCACTTGAGATGGTTCCGAAATAAATTTTTTAAGATTTTCGGTTGTCCAGGTCTGATAGTTTCCATTGTTATCCGAATATACAAGGAATGCATCAAACTCAGGATGAGAACCAAGGAACTCAATGGTTTTGTCCTTACCCATAACCATGCAGGCAGTGGCAATACCATCAGCTGTGGCACAATCATTTGCAATAATTGTAGCACTCAACAGCTGATTCCTGGCCGGATAGCCCGTTCTTGGATCAATTGTATGAGAATATTTTATCCCGTTTTCGATAAAAAACTTTCTGTAATTGCCCGAGGTGGCAAGCGACCTGTCCTTCAGACTGATAACAGCCTGAAGGTCGTTCCCCGGCAGGTTATTGTTATCCTCCGGCCTGTCAATTCCTATCCTCCATAAAACTCCCTGCTTGTCGCCCTTTACCCTTACTTCTCCCCCGATCTCTATGAGATAGCTTTTAATTCCTTTACTATCGAAAAAATTACTTATAACATCTACGGAATAACCCTGCGCTATAGCATTGAAATCGAGATTTATACCAGGATCCTTCTTTAGCACTTTCCCGGCTTCCATTTTAACCTTTTCCATTCCAACAAGCTTTAGAAGAGAATCCCTTTTTGTCCCGGAAAAATTCTTCTGTGAATCAGGACCAAAACCCCAGGCTTTAACAAGGGGACCCACAGTTATATCAAATGCCCCTTCTGTTATTTCAGTGATTTCCGCCGATCTGTTAAATACCTCAGTAAAATATGCATCAGCGATAACATCCTCATTGCGATTCACTTTTGAAAGAATTGAAGAATCCACATAAAGCGACAGAGACATATCAAAATCGTGAAGTATCTTCTCAACTTCCGATTTCAGGTCCTGTGAGTTGAGCTTTCCGGTATTCTCAAATACCATGCTGTAAGTAGTACCCTGGACAAAACCGGCGAAGTTATCATAAGTAACCTTCTTGTTACATGACGAAAGGAGTAAAAGCAGTATAAAAACAAAATTTACAGATCTACCTTTCATATACTCTGTTTTTCTTGCCCCCAACCCCCTAAAGGGGCTATTTTAAGTCCCCTTCTGCGCCTTCGCGTAGCCGCTTTCGGCGTTGCAAAAGGCAGGGGTCCCGATAGCTAGCGGGATAGGGGTAGTTATATTCCGAAATCATCAAACGCAATATTCTCCTGGGGAACACCAAGGTTATAAAGCATTTTAATTACGGCATCATTCATTACCGGCGGACCGCAGAAATAGTATTCAATATCTTCAGGTTCTTCATGTTTCTCAAGGTAATTGTCAAGCAGCACCTGGTGAATAAATCCGGTCATGCCAGTCCAATTATCCTCTGGAAGAGGTTCCGACAGGGCAATATGAAACTTAAAATTCGGGAATTCCTTCTCTATTGC
>JBBSAP010000276.1:0-2861 GCA_038252165.1 Bacteroidales bacterium
TAATTGAAAATCAGGATAAACTCAAGGAAGAAAAAATTAAAAACCTTGAAAAGCAATTAGCCCGTTTAAAGCAAGCCGCATGAGGCTGGTGAAAAGAACTATTGATAATCAAAATGTTGAAAAGAGTTATATAGGAGTAACACAAAGGATCAATAATATGATATTATATTTGTTTCAATTTTCACTTGAGTTATTATGAAAGCAATGATGCTTACCGGGATCCGGGAAATGGAATTGAAAGAGGTATCCGACCCGGTTCTTAAAAATCCGGACGATGTTAAGATAAGGCTGCTGGTTCTGGGAATCTGCGGTTCTGATATTCATTATTACGCACTTGGCAAGATAGGTTCCCAGGTTGTAAAGTATCCCTTTACTGTTGGACATGAATGTGCCGGAGAAGTTATTGATACCGGACCTGAGGTTACACGCGTAAGGAAAGGAGATATAATTGCTGTTGAACCTGCCATGTGGTGCGGTACCTGCGATCAGTGCCTGTCGGGAAGGCATCACACATGCCGGAATCTGAAATTTCTTGGCTGTCCCGGACAGGCTGAAGGATCACTCTCAGAATATATTGTTATGCCGGAAAATAGTTGCTACCGGCTCCCCGGGAAGCTTACTCCGGATCATGGTGCTATTTCAGAACCGCTTGCTATAGGGGTATATGCTGTTAAAAAAGCAGGGGAGATTAAAGGTAAAAAAATCGGGATACTGGGATTTGGTCCTATAGGAATGAGTGTAATGCTGGCTGCAAATGCCAGGGAAGCCGGTGATATATATGTTACTGATAAAATTGACCGGAGACTCTCAATTGCGGCAAAAGAAAAGGCAGTATTGACTGCCAATCCGCTTAAAGATAACATCATTGAAAGAATAAAGGAGAGAGAGCCACTTGGCCTTGACATTGTATTTGAATGCTGCGGACAGCAGGAAGCTGTCGATCAGGCAATTGATATTCTCAAACCGGGAGGCCACCTGATTATTGCAGGTATACCGGAGTTTAAAAAATGGACTCTGAGCGTTGATGACACCCGGCGCAGGGAAATATCAATTCAGTTTATCAGACGACAGGTTGGCTGTGTTGAAGACGCTCTCGAAATGATGAATAGCGGGAAAATCAATGTATCGAATATGGTAACCCACCGTTTCCCGTTTAAAAATACAAAAGAGGCATTTGACCTGGTTGCAGGCTACCACGATGGAGTGATGAAAGCGATGATAGATTTTTTACCCCCAACCCTCTAAAGGGGGCTCATAGTATATACTGCATAAAAGTCCCCTTCAGGGGATTTAGGGGTTTTTAATCCAGGAGTTTTTTGTACCTCAGCAAAGCTTCAATAAAATAGTAATCAGCGTATGAAAGAGGAACATCAACTTCACTGTTCCCGGGCAGTGAACCAACGCTGTGCATCAGAATAAAATCAGCGTTTTCACCTTCCCGGGCAAGGTAAGCAGGTGATGCCAGGGAGCGTATTTGCTTTTCAGCAACATCGAGATACTGAGCTTTTCTTTCATCGCTGGCAAAACTGCTGAGCTCTATAAGGGCTGAAGCCATTATTGCACCGGCTGAAGCATCTCTTTTTGCATCAGGAATACCAGGAGCATTATAGTCCCAGTAAGGAATCTTATCCTCCGGAAGATTGGGATGGCTTATAAGATAATCTGCAATATGCTCTGCCTGATCAAGATATCTCTGCAGACCTGTTTCCCGGTACATCACAGTATATCCATACAATCCCCAGCTTTGTCCGCGCGACCAGGCAGAACCGTCTGCAGCACCCTGGGCAGTTTGCTTAGCCTCAACATTGCCTGTGATAGTATCATATGACACCACATGCCAGGTGCTGTAATCAGGTCTGAAATGGTTTTTAATTGTTGTATCTGAATGGGTTACAGCAATTTTGTAAAAGATTGAATCACCTGTCTGGTTAAAAGCCCACATCAGAAACTCAAGGTTCATCATATTATCAATTATGACAGGGCATTGCCATCCTTTCCTGCTCCCCCACGACTGGATGCATCCGATGTTCGGGCGGAAACGGGTGCAAAGAGATCTTGCGCCTGTCAGCAAAACATCATTATAGCTCTTATCGCCTGTAAGCCTGAGACCATTGCCGAAACTGCAATAAAGCAAAAATCCCAGGTCATGAGTCCCGGTATTGTTCTTCTCCTTTTCGACCCTCGATGTCATTTGAATCGCAGCATCCTTAAATTTATCATCCTTCGAATACTCATACAGATACCAGAGGCTGCCAGGAAAAAATCCGCTGGTCCACCAGCCGGAATTGGATGCTATCAGGGCACCTGATGCATCAGTCGTTCTTGGAAGAAGATCCGGTTTATCCTTCATGACTTCGGCCATAAGAGAGTACTGCCTTGCAGAAAAAGCAAGAGTCTCGTCAATAATCTTATTCAGGGGTTTTTCCTTGTTGCAGGAAGAAAAAAATATAAAAAATGCGAAACCTGTTATAAGCAATCTGTTTTTCATACCATTTAAGAATTTAATTACTAATGCAAAATAACTATACTTTAATTGTAAATCAAATTTTGCTAAATTTAACTAACCATTTTTAATCTCTCAACCTATGAATAAAAAGATCTTTTTACTTACTGCATGCATCCTGACCTCTCTGATGGCAGGTGCCCAAAATGTTGGCTCATCACCTGAATATATCAAAGCCCTGACTTCCGAGTGGAATGGGGAGCGCTTTACGGATGGCAGGCCAAAAGTACCGGATGCAATCCTGGAAAGGCTGAAGAAGATTTCTATTGAAGAGGCATGGGGTGTTCTCAGGAACAAAGGTTACCAGAACCAGTTTGAAAGCGACTGGCATATTATAAACCCTGAAGAGCCAATGACA
>JBBSAP010000277.1:0-2859 GCA_038252165.1 Bacteroidales bacterium
AGAAAGGAATGGTCAAATCTTTAAAGAACTGAGAACGGTCTGCAGCAACACCAGCCCTGATTTCGTCAAACTTGGCGATCGGTAGCCCTCCCGCATTGGCTTTTGTTTTAAGCATCAAGGGTGTAACTGATCCCATCAATACAGCCCTTGAGATACGAGATGTACCGTGGCGGCCGATGTAACGGGCCAATTCTCCGCCACCGGTTGAATGGCCGATAAGGGTTGCTCCTTTTAGATCAAGCGCTTCGAAAAGCTCCGCCAGATCGTCGGCATAGGTATTCATATCATTGCCGTTCCATGGTTGACCCGATCGTCCATGACCCCGACGGTCATGAGCTATACACCGATAGCCATAAGAGGCCAGGAAAAGCATCTGCGACTCCCATGCATCAGCATTTAGCGGCCAGCCATGACTGAAAACAACGGGTGTACCTGTGCCCCAGTCTTTGTAGTAGATTTGCGTTCCGTCTTTAGTTGTGATTGTGCTCATAATAATCACTGATTTAGTTATTGTATATAATGTAAAAGAACTAAAATCAATTTTTATTATCATTACATGATTTCTATAAAGACTTACATAATTCACACATAATTCAGGAAAAACCGTTAGGATTGACCATCCTAAGCCTTAATTAATGGCTTGTTGTTAGGTTATGATTGAGAATTGTAATTTAACCGGCAAAATGTGGTCAATACGGCAGGTTTTGCATAGTTGTCCAGATGGAAAAGCCCAGGTAAATGGGCATGAGTTAGAAGTCATGGTGATACGTCCACATCCTCACCAGATAATGAAGCGATCAAACCAAGGTGTTATTTAATCCTGTGCGAAATCCGTATAATTTCTTTGGCTATATCCTCAGGTGAAAGAATAAAATCAATACACCCGCTTGCTATTGCACTCTCTGGCATATCGGGCTGCACGGCTGTGTCGGGCTTCTGTGCGATAGTAATACCTCCCACTTCTTTTATCCTGCACAGCGCATCTGCCCCATCACCATCATAGCCAGAGACAATGACAGCAATTAGTTTGCCATTCCAGTTTTTCGTCATGGAACGCAAAAATACCGTTATCACGTCGGGCCATCCCCTTGGCTTTGATATAGGTTTAAGGCGGAACTCATCATTTAGAACGTGCAAGTCTCGCTGTTCCGGTATTATAAACACATGGTTTGGCTGAATGTCCAGTCTTTCCGTAATCAATTCAACGGGCATATCTGTATAATGTGGGAGAATCTCATGTAGCAGGGTAGCAACAGTTCTCAGATGATTAACGATGACAATGGCAACACCCATATCGGCTGGCAGATTCTTTAGTAAACGAGTATATGCATCGAGCCCGCCTGCTGAACCGCCGACACAAACGACAGGAAAGTTTTTTACTGAAAGTTTAGCTTTCATAGATGATTACTATATAGGTTACAAATACAATTACAAAGGTAAACACTATTTACGATGTCGGTATAGATTTTCCCAATAATAGAAACCACCGTACTGTTAATGTCCGGGGGCTCTTCTTGCGGATGAATGCCCTGGGAAAACGAAATCCCGCGAATGCGGCAACCGCTTATTTCACGTTCCATCCTTTATATTTAAAAACGGGTTTTTCACCTTTTAATGCATCGGCTGAAAATTTGGCTTTGACAACCCTGGTTTCCTTCGGAACAAGTGAAATATAATTATCATCCCAAAGAATGGGAACAATTGATTTACCTGATTTATCGCCTGCAATACCCAGTTCAATCAGAAATGCTATATTATCGCCAGGGTTATTCAGCGTTACAGTTACCTCATAATCATTATTTTCGATCTTCATCGAGTTTTCTACCTCTATTTGAACTTCAGGCAGATTATTTAATCCGGTAAAATCTGCATATTCTGCCAATGGCGTGTAAAACCACTCTGTATTTTTAAAATCGGGGACATCTTTCTTTGTTGACAGCCAGTAGAAATTATCAGCAATTAAATTGCCCTTATCGTCAGACAATTGCAAACTGAGAAAGTAAACTTTCGAATATGATGAGTTTGCCGGTAAGGTATAAACCTTTACTGATGAATTTGCTTTTACTGAAGTATTTTCATTCTTTTCAGCAATCACCTTACCATTGATATTATAAGTTTTAATACTGGCTTGTAAATTCCCGGTATTCCCGGGTGTCAGATTCGTCGTATATACAGAATTATCTCCATAGTTGTATGCAATGTTTATCTGCCTTGCACCAATTTTTGCTCCGTAAAATGCAGCATTTGGTAAAAGATTGTAATCCCAGAATTGCCAGATCAGTTTTGGCCATGCCGAATTGTACATCCATTGAATAATACCGGTGGTATTGTTCCGGTTTATGGCAAATGCTTCGAACATGGCACGCATGGCTTCCAGGTTCGATGCCTGACTTTTGAATGTAAAGTCTTCCACGTTGCCCTGTTCACCATATCGTTTGTTGAAGGCTTTTAAGTATCGCTCAAGCGTTTGAAATTCATTCCTTCCGCAATGGAAATTCCAGATGTCATTCAGAGGCCAGAGCTTATCTTCGGGGATCATGCTTTTTACTACCTCAATTGAGGGAACCTGTGGGCCAGGACCAGTTTCGGTATTAAATCCAAATGCACCGCCATTTTCTTTATCGATATACCAGTAATTTGGCGACACATAATCGTATGGGCCATTCATTTTAACCGCAGTTTCCCCTGATATTGAACTGTTAAGGCCTTTACAGGACATCAACAATGGGCGCGACGGATCAATTTCGTTAAAAAGGGTGTAATATTTTTCCTCGAGTTCAGGACGCGGCAATTTATCACTGCCCATTACCCATACAAAAATGCTCGGATGATTGCGCAGCCATTTAACATGGTCACGTG
>JBBSAP010000278.1:0-2848 GCA_038252165.1 Bacteroidales bacterium
CTCATTCCAGCCGGCAACAGGCATGTTAATATCCCATTCATATTTAGGAGACCAATGCCAGTAGAGCTTATTCTGTCCGTTTTTTCTATACCACGACCAGTCGACATTCTCCCATATTTTCCTGATCGTATCGCATAATGCTTTTTCATCAGGAGAGCCATCTTTGAAATATTCCCTAACCGTAAGCAAACCCTGTATTAAAAAAGCAGTCTCAACAAGATCGCCGCCATCATCTTTCAAACTGAATGGATTAACCTTACCGGTAGAACCGTTGAGCCAATGAGGAAATGCTCCATGGAACTTTTCAGTAGAAGGATTAAGCAGGAAATCAGCAACCTTACGAAGTCTTTCAAATCCTTCCCGGCGGGTAATAAAGTTTCGCTCAATTCCGACAATTATTGCCATCAAACCAAACCCGCTTCCACCTGTGGTTACAATATCGCCTGATCTTAATCGTTCCCTGGCAAGACCTGATACAGGGTGAGCATAATCCCAGAAATATCTGAAAGTCTGCTTCTGGACCAGAGTAAGCAGAGAATCATCTGATATTGCAGGAAACTTTGGCAATGAATCAATCCTGGTAATAAATTTAAAGGAGAATCCCTTCTTGATCAACCCTCCCAGGTTTGATCCGACATCAATAACCATCCTGTATAATGTAAGTGCTTTAACCTGTTTAAGCGGGACCAGGGATAAAATTGTTGACCTTTTATCAAATTTGTGAGAATATGAAGTACCTATATCGCCTGAGAAAAACAGCTTGCTTTTTTTAAAAAGTGATGTATCAACTTTTGACTTAAACTTAATATCGATTATAACTTTGCTAAAATCAACCTTATCAATAGTCCCCTCATTTAAAACAGAAACATTATCGATAAAAACAGAATCAATTAATATTTCCTTTTCTGGTATATTGTTGGCTGCCTTTTTACAGGAGAATAAAATCAATATGAATATGATTAGAAAGGTATATACTTTCATATCTCAAAAATATAGTTCATTACAAAAAGAGGAAGGGAAAATAGAAACTATTCTCCCTTCCCACTTAAAATCTATTTCATTACGGATTGACCTGTGTAACTTCAGCTTCATATAAAGCTAACACTTCAGCATTTGATAATGCTTTGTCGTAAACGCGAAGTTCGTCCAGATTACCCATAAACCAGCCCATCCATGCATCAGTAGCTGTCCCTTCAGTTTTTGGACGCCAAGCTCCTATATTGATCTTATCAGCGTTTGCAAAATTCAAATCACCAAGGGGAACTCCTGCTGGTGCTGGTCTCGTTTTGCGATCTTCGACACCCGTATTTGTAACCACTTGAACACCGTCTTTAAATATTTTGTACTTTGAAGTTGTGGCATCGTATTCAAAAATCATATGCATCCATTTGTTAATAATGAAAGATTTATTTACAAATGCAACATTTTGACCTGACCATTCTACACCAGTTTTGAGAAAAAATGCTTTAAACTGCAGGGAGTCAGCTGTTGCACTCAAACGATTAAGAGCTAGCGTAAGATTACCCCAAAATAAATCATCGGATTTACCGATTTGGAAAAAAATAGGCTCAGGATCACCAGTTACACGAGGAGACTTAATCCATAAACCAATTGAGAATGATTTTAAAGATTTCAATTTACTTGCAGCTGGTAAAGTATAAAGTAAATGAGCAAGATCAGCCCCTTGATAGGCTTGTCCACGACGTCCATCTACATAAGTAACACCAGTTTGAACAGTAGGTGTAAGCGAAGCAATTGATTCAGTGGCGTTTCCATCAAAAGGAAAATAGGCGATCAGGTTTGCAGTAGCAATTGTACTGGGATCTGTTTTTCCTGCATTGGGATCAGGTTCACTCTTTTTACACGATGCCGTCATCATAACGACCAACAGCATTATTATGAATAATGCTCCATTGATTTTAAAAAACTTTTTCATTTTTAAATTGATTTAGTTAAACATAAATATTTGCCATTTCCATTAGTTGTATCCATTATTCTGTGTTAGTTTGGGATTCAGCTGCATCTGGGCTGAAGGGATCGGGAATACTTCATGTTTCCCAGCTGTAAATCCTTTACCTGCCAGAGCTGTAACTGCCTGATCGGTACGGACAAGATCAAAGAACCGGTCTTCTTCCATTGCCAGTTCAGCTCTGCGCTCATCCCATATTTGCTGAAGGGTAACTCCGGAGAGACCGGGTAATCCTGCCCTTGTTCTGACAAGGTTTACAGCATCATCAGCTGTAAGTCCTGATGTCGTTTGCACTGAAGCCCCTTTGACTTTTGCTTCCGCATACATCAGTAAAATATCCGTATAGCGTAGTATCCTTACATTATGATCAAATCCATAGCCATTATAGTTCCAGTTGTTGTAGGCAAGAGGTGTATAAACCTTGCCGTTATAAACAGGATTGCTGCAAATAGTTTTAATACTATCTCCTTCAGGAGTCTTAGTCCCGCGATAAAGCAGGGTTGTTGCAGGACGGATTATTTCGCCCCGCGCTGTATAAAAATTAATCAGATCCTGGCTGGGAGTACAAAAACCCCACCCCTGCATCCCGCTTGGATAGTTCCCCCGCGGACCCTGAACATAGGCGTATTCTATAAAAGTCTGTTCGCCTGTGGTCTTTCCGAGAGTCGAACTTTGAAGCTCAAAGAGTGATTCACGGCTGTTTTCCCCGTCGATGCTGAAAACATCCCGGAAATTAGCCAGAAGGCCATACCTGCCGGAAGTAATTATTTTATCGGTAAGGCTGGCAACTGAATCCCACTCCTCCTGGTACAAATGGACTTTGGCTTTCAGCCCCATAGCAGTAAATTTTGTTATTCTTCCGGCCCACTCTTTTGTATA
>JBBSAP010000279.1:0-2833 GCA_038252165.1 Bacteroidales bacterium
GAAAGCATAACCGCTTGTTGAAGGGGATTTAAGATTATAGTCAGCAGTATCTGCCCTGATTGCGTTTGATGTAAAAGTGAAGAGGTTTGAATTGATCCTTGAATCAGGCGTATTGATAATACCCGTTCCGTTTAAGCGGTCAGATTTGAGGTTAAGGCTGCCATCAAGTGTTGTTCCGTTGGCGAACATATTGAAGCTCTTTCCTTCTGAATTGAAAGCCAGCCATTCATCTTTCTCCGGCAGCCATTTGATTTCAACATCCATGCTTTTTAACTCGGGAAAACGGCCTGCCCCGTCATTATCAATATTAAAAACAGATGCTTTGGTCAGCATTGAATCCGGAAAGAACCTGTATTCATCCGATTTTGCTGTTGCAGAAAGATGCTTGAGGGTTCCGCTGCCGATAAGTCCGGTATTGCTCATGTTGATCTGATCGAATATTCTACCCTTACCTTCATATATATCGATGCCTCCTTCAGGTATATTCATCTGAAAACCAAGTGAATTATTCTCCTGGACCGTGAGATACTGCTGGCTGGGCTTCAGGATATTTCCTCCGTAGAATTGCCCTGTCAGTTTCATATCCTTATTGGAGTAATGATCAATATTTTCGAATGTGAATGGATCTATCCTGAAATAGAAATTCTCTTTCTTATAAATACCTTCAAGTCCGGGGATCTGATCGTAGAAAATATATGAAGGAGCCGTTGCATTTACAATCGGGTACCGGGCCAGGCTTTTTAATCCTGACTTATTGTTCGGATCATCAATGTAGATTTCACCTGTTGCAAGCTGTATAAGACTGTTTATATCCATGATCAGGGGATTTCCATAGTTATCTTTCTTTTCTGTCTCAACTGCCACTCTGATCGAATCTATTTTCTGAAGTCTAATCTTAAAGGTATCATAGCTGAACTGGAAATTATGTCCGAAGAATGTAAACAGACCAGCCTGCACAACCCCGTTAAACTTGAATTCCTTGTTTCTCCCCATGATAATCTGTTGTTTATCAGGGTAGATGGCCACACGTTGCGAATCGCTGATAAACACACTTTCAACCCCGTTTATAGTCAGATCGTAATTATTAAGATCAAGCACAGCATTGTCGACAGGTGCTTTCGTCTCACTGTAAATCGAAACCACATCATAATCCTTTTTTCCGGCATAGGAATCTATATAATCTCTGGTTTTCTGCTTGATTGTGACTTCCTGGTTCGCCCTGTCATAAAAAATGAAGCCCCTGTTAGCCATATCGATGCAGAGAGAAGTAACTGATTCCACTGATTTGCCCAGCCATTTGGCGAATTCGCTCACCGGAAATGTTTCCGAGTAATACCATTCACTGAACTTCTTCAGTCTTGAGAGCGGATGTTCGTTGTCGAGTCCCATGAGCTTCATGAAATCGTTGGCATTGAAAAAAGCAGAGGATTCAAAAAGCGCCTGACTCATAGCGGCTCCTTTTGGCCTTGAAATTATTACTTTGGATTTACCCATATCCCAGGTCAGGTTTTCGAAATACATGTCAACATTGTGATATGTATTATAATAGGGACTCGGCGAAACCGGGTTGCTTGTCCTGAAGAGGCTGACCTGCCTGCTTTTGGCATTGAATGAAAATCCAAGGTTCGAATGGTAAATCGAATCTTTACCCAGATACAATGTTGCTGTTGTTTCCTGGCTGTTCAGACCTGAAGATGAAAATAAAAAATCTTTAGCGGTAATTTTAATGAACAGTGTATCATTCCTGTATAGATTAATTTTAGCGGGAAAAGCGTTTTCCCCTTTCCCTTTTACATTAGCCCCCTCAAATGCAAGACCACCTTCGTAATCTACACCCTTGTACATATCTTTGATTCTGAATTGCCTGGTATATGTCTCGAACCTTGGATATGTGGCTTTTTCCGTGCTTGCAATTGTTGCTGCCTGATCAGTAAGAACACCATAAACAGGCTCTTTGAAGTAGGTTTTGTGCATAAGCCTGGCAGAATCGCAGGAAAATGTATTTCTTGTTATATCGATTAAATAATGTGAAATCTCAGCGTAAACATCCGTCCTGGGATAGCCGGCTTTCTCCCAGGTAACGATTCCCCTGGTTCCCCGGAATTGCTGCAGATCGGGATAATAAATTCCTGAGGCATTATAAATTTCAGTACTGTCCCTCTGGGAGTAACATGTCAGGGTTATATTGGCAAGTACTATATGAAAAGCAGTATCATGGGTGAATCTGAGATTTGCATCCTTTACTTTCCATTTAACCGAACCGGTATTTATAAGAAGATTATCTTTTATAAGTAGGCTTGTATTCTCAATATACCGTACAATAGTCTCATTTCTATACCTCGGATTGAACAACAATTCCGAGAATCCTGTAAGCCAGTAGCTGAGAAAGGCATCGTCCCTTTTATATTCGCAAAAATCATTAAGTGTTTTGAGGAACTGGCTGAACTGTGGAATTGCCCTCATCCGTCGCCCTGTCAGCTGTGACGAAAGATCGAGGATCCGCGTCATGTTCTCCTTGCTGAATCCGGCGCTGTCCCATTTTGAAATAAATCCATTCAGGATAGAGCTTTGCTCTTCAGCCAGATCAGGGCCCATATAAATCAGAAGCTCATCCTTGAATTTTGTTGGATCACCACTGAAAACCGGTTTGGCCTGGGAAAAGGCCATCCCGGTTGAAAAAAGTAATAAAAATAAATTCAGTATGATGAACTTCCTCTTCATAAAAGATTAATAATCAAATAGCTTCAACAATGGCACTGAAATCATCCTTCTTAAGGGAGGCCCCGCCAATCAGACCGCCGTCGACATCAGGTTTTGAAAATATCTCAGCGGC
>JBBSAP010000280.1:0-2815 GCA_038252165.1 Bacteroidales bacterium
TCCTCACTTTATAAACATTTTCGATAGGCGAAACGATTATCATTCCATCGCCGGTATAACCTGTACGCCCGTTTTTCCTGATAAGGTCAATTAGTTTTTGAACATGTTCCTCTGCTACCAGTATTTCCAGTTTAATAACCCTGTAAGCATCTGCAAATGGGTATTTTGCGCTGATATGCTCATTTTCATGATCGGAATATCTTCCGGTACCTTCGCAATCAACTATGGTCATGCAACAGAACCCTTCACTTTTAAGGGCATGATATACTTCTGCGAATTTTCTGTGTCGGATGTAAGCTTTTATTAATTTCATAAGGCTATTTTTTTTAAGTTAAACTTTTAAAGATTGATTAAGAATTGTCAAATTGTTTAAGTTCCTGCGTCAGATAGGGTATCTAGCAACACTCAGGCTGGGCTTCACCAACTAAAACCAGTCTCATATTACAAACTGGACAATTCCCCGGCTGATTATGGGTTTTGTCGCCTTCGAATTTCATCGGGCAAGAATATTTGCCTTCTTTTTGGACCTCATTTTTAGCCTGATCATTTTCGCCGCCACAACAGCACGAATCCATCTTGTGTCCTACGGTTTTGGCACCTTGTTAGTTTATTTTATTCTTTTCTTTATTCATAATAATTGCTTTTTAATGGTTTATTATTCTGTTTAAATTCAATCTGTAACTTTTTATTACAATACAAAAGTCAGTGTTTCCCATTTAAAAATCATTACGCTTTATGGCAGACAATTTACATATATATATCACATTTACAGGTACATCTGTAGTTCAATGCTGATTATTTCTGAAATGTATCTTTGTGTTATTTAGGGAAATTTCATAACCCGTATTGTTTTTTCGTAAGTATTTTTCCCATCTCCGGCACGTAAACGGAGCAAATAGATGCCTTCAGTCACCATCGCCCCCTCATTACTGCGACCATCCCAATGTATAATGCCTCCCCGGTATCCTTCAGAGTTGAACAATTGTGGCCCGATAGTCCTGATCCTGGATCCATACAGGTTAAATATATCGAGGGTTGCCTCAATGTAGCTGTTGAATAAATTGTGTTCAAACTCAACCTTTAGCTCATAACTGAAAGGGTTTGGATAGGCTTTTAACGATGTAATTTTCAAAGAAAGGTCTTTCTTCACCACAAAATCAATGGTCGCTTCTGATGAATTGTTAAATATATCCCATGCTTTAAATCGCA
Organism: Bacteroidales bacterium; assembly: GCA_038252165.1. Lineage (GTDB taxonomy): Bacteria > Bacteroidota > Bacteroidia > Bacteroidales > VadinHA17 > LD21. The sequence continues at coordinate 1,210 of JBBSAP010000280.1, forward strand.
GAGTATGAGGTCCTTCAGCTAGATTGGAATAATAATAGTTTACTTTCCCTGTTTTGTAACTATCCAGGTCCGATTGATAATATTTGTTTAATACAACAGAGCTTTCCGAATTTCCGTCCAAAGTTGCTACCAGGTCATGCCCTATTCCATTCCCAACGGTATTAATGCTGCTTTCGTCACTAAGGTATGCCAGCAGCAATGGATTTTCGCTTGTAACATCTCCGTTTTCAAAGCGTTTATCATTCATATACAATTTAATCTGCGGGCCATACGTATCTGAATTTTTCTCATTGTTTGTGCCACCTATCACAATATTATTATAAAAACCCGCTGCATCCGTTGACTCACTGCTTGCATAGTAGGAAACTTTACCCAGACCATAGCTGTAGTCTATGTCTCTGGGTACGATAAAAGAAATCTTAAACTTCCCTTCAGCTACTGTTGCTTTTCCCTGGTACAAAATATTATCCTGTACACGGAAATACCTTTTATAGCTGCCGTGGTCGTTTGCCTGAGTCATTACCCGTCGGAACTTATCATACACTGTCACATCTACTTTCCCGTTGAATGATTCAACCAGGTTACCATTGCCATTTGCAATCATTCCTTCGAGTTCAACAGCATCCATCGCAGAGAGAGTATCGGAACCCGGCGTTATGGCATGTCCATTGATTTTGGTAGTTATAACATTGTGTCTTGGATATGCAAGTTGAATGGCGGGATCACCCAGCAGTTCAAAGTTTCTGATATATTCAACTGAACTGTTCTGGTTTTTAACAAAGGCAATAACATCACCTAACCGTGGGTATTGTCCGTTTTTCTTTGAAAAAATGGTGTCATACAAATCCATTGTAAGTTCCAGATTAGTGCTGGCTAATGCCAGCCTTGTAGTTGTTAATAAAGCAACGGCACCTCCATTCGGATTCAGGAGAGTTATTTCTCCGGCCGACTCCCTTCCAGGATCGTCGAAACGGCTGAACTCACAGGTTGCCGTGAAAAATACGGTAAGCCTGTTGGCGTTTGTCCAGCTTTTAATTTCGCCCACCCCGAGTATTGATTCCTCGGCCCAGCCGAGTTCTCCTCCGTGGCCTGTATAGTTTATAAGCAATACCCCATTTTGAACTTGTCCGTTGATTTCTTTATTCACGTCAGGATACCTGGCACCGCTGGGTGTAATAACCTGGGTATAGGCATCCAGGTAAATCTTTTTAATATTATACAAAGCATGGTTTTTCTCTATCCCTGGAACGATTCGGTCCTCCACCTGGCTAATGTGCAGATTGTTGTCCTCATCATCAGCTACGAAACAGATTGAATTTCTCCAGTTACCCATCGTTTCAGGAGGGTTGGTTGCATATAGAATGGTCTTATCTACTACTGTCCTGGCCTGTTCCACACTATTAACAGGGAACCGTCCGATTCCTATATCAAGTTTTCCTGATGCATCATTGCCTTCACCCGGGTCGAGCAAGGCAAAAAAATCGTCGGTAGAAGTTGAATTAACCTGGTTTTGAGATTCCTGGGTCTCAAATGCCAGAACATAATTGGTATTCTTAATGGGGAGAATGTCCTTATAATCATAGGAACCATCACCGAACATCAATAA
>JBBSAP010000281.1:0-2800 GCA_038252165.1 Bacteroidales bacterium
AGCCGTAGCCATTATTGCCTTGTTACCGGTTTTAACTTCAACCGGTAAGGGTGCTGATATTATGGTGCCGATGGCCATTCCTACGTTTGGAGGGATGATTATTCAGATAATGACAATGTTCGTCGTTCCTGTCTTGCAATGCATATGGAGAGAAGGTGAGATAAGGAAGAGGGTACTAGAAGTGAGTTAACGTTGAAAAGTTGAAGTGTTGAAAGGTTGAAAAAGTTGAAGTGTTGAAAAGAAAATTAAAATGAAACGATTTAATAAAGTCTTTTTACTGATAATATTAACAGCTATAAGCTCCCCAACAGCTTATACTCAGGATTCTTTGACATATTATCTTGAGCAGGCAGCACTGAATAATCCGGGAGTAAAAGCCAGATACCTGGAATATTCTGCAGCATTGGAAAAAGTTCCCCAGGCAGGATCACTACCCGATCCCACTATGCAATTTGGCTATTTCATTAAACCAATGGAGCTCCTGGGTGGAAATCAGATAACAAATGTGAGTTTAATGCAGATGTTCCCATGGTTTGGCACATTGAAAGCGGCTAAAGATGAAGCCTCAAAGATGGCAATCGCAAAATTTGAAAACTTCAGGGACACTAAGGAACAACTCTATTTTGATGTTAAATCGTCATATTATAAGGTTTACCGTACAATTAAAGAGATCGAAATAGCCAAAAAGAACCTTGAAATATTGCATTCACTTGAACAACTTGCATTGATCAAATTCCGTGCAGGAGGGAATAGTAATTCTTCAGGTGGAGGAAGTTCAATGTCTTCGGGAATTAATAGCTCTTCCTCTGCTTCGTCCGGAATGGGAAACAAAGGTATGTCAAACCAGGGCAATACGGGACAAAATTCCATGACATCAACATCAGGTACTTCGACAATGGCATCTTCCGGAGGTGCCACGGGAAGCTCAATGGGCGGTAACGGAAAAGATGATATGGTAAATCTGCTTCGTGTACAGATTGAGATCCACGAACTGGAAAATCGGGTTGCTCTTTTAGAAGAACAGTTAAAAACAGATAAAGTCAGTTTTAACAGATTTCTGAACCGGCCTTCATTAACTGAAGTATTTACCGGAGATACACTCATTCAGGCTCCCTTGCCCCTAAATATTCTTTCTTTGGCTGACAGCCTGGTTAATCACCCCATGGTAAAGATGTACAAAGCTGAATCTGAAGCTAATGAAGCAAAACTTCAAATGGTGAAAAAGATGGGTTATCCGATGCTCGGTTTAGGTCTGAATTATATGGTGATTCAAAAAAGGGATGGTAATACGGCGATGATGAATGGAAAAGATATGACAATGCCTATGGTTTCTCTTACTCTTCCAATTTACAGGAAGAAATACAAATCTATGCGCAATGAGGCAGAATTTTTAAGAGATGCAGCTTCTTTAACAGCAGAGAATGTAAACAATAATCTACATGTAAATTTTCAGCAAACTATGCAAAACTTAAACGATGCCGGGAGGCGTGTGAAACTTTACACTTCTCAGGCTCTTTTGGCCGATAAAAGCATTCAGTTACTAATCTCTTCTTTTTCATCAGGTGTAGCAGATTTCGTTGAAGTGCTTAGAATGCAGCAGCAACTTCTCGATTACCAGTTCAAACAGGTTGAAGCTGTAGTTGATAAAAACACTTCAATTGCTGAAGTAGTTTATTTAACGGGAAGCAAGTAAAATAAATAAAGACAATTAAATAGTTAATCATGAAAGTAAAAAAATTGATTTCCAATAAATATACCCTCTGGGTAGCACTGATACTGGCAGGGTTTATATCAGGCGGAATTATTTTTCACAAACCCCATAAGGAGAAAACAGAGCAGGAACAGCTGGTGAAAGAAAACCATGAGATTATCTGGACCTGCGCAATGCATCCTCAGATAAGAATGGATCATCCGGGGAAATGCCCTATTTGCGGCATGGATCTTATTCCACTTGTTCAAAGCACTGCTCCGGTAAATCCTGATGCAATTGTAATGACTGAAGAAGGCATAAAACTTGCCGAGGTTCAGACAAGTATAGTTTCACGTCAGACACCTGTTAAGAAAGTCCGGTTATATGGAAAGATTCAGGCCGACGAACGACTTATTCAAACTCAACCGGCTTATGTCCCCGGTCGAATTGAAAAACTTCTTGTAAATTTCACTGGTGAGGAAGTCAAACAGGGGCAGCCTATAGCCCAAATATATTCCCCTGAGCTTATAACTGCTCAGGAAGAACTTCTTGAAGCAGTTAAAATGAAGGAGATGCAACCTGCTATTCTTGAGGCTGCCAGAGAAAAATTACATCAGTGGAAGTTAACCGACAAACAGATTTCAGATATTGAAAATAGTGGAACCGTTAAAACCATATTTGATGTCTATGCAACTGTTTCCGGAATAGTTACAAGCAGACGGATTGCTACAGGCGATTATGTATCTCAAGGCACGCCATTGTATGAGATTGCCGATTTATCACATGTCTGGGCATTATTTGATGCTTATGAGAGTGATTTGCCATGGATAAGAAAAGGAGATAAGATCACATTTACCCTACAATCGCAACCAGGTAAAGAATTTAGTGGTTACATCTCTTTTATTGACCCGGTAATTGACCCGCAAACACGTGTAGCAAGGGTGCGGGTCGAAATTTCTAATCCTGACAATTTCCTCAAACCAGAAATGTTCACAACCGGTATTGTGGCCGCACATCTGAAAACAGCCAGGAAAGACCTTGTGATTCCACAATCAGCAGTTTTATGGACAGGCACACGGTCAGTAGTTTATGTAAAGCTACCAGAAGCAA
>JBBSAP010000282.1:0-2780 GCA_038252165.1 Bacteroidales bacterium
ACAGATAGAATGCTCAAAGTATATGCCGATTTTGCCGAAAATTATATGGCTCTTCCTGTTATCAAAGGATATAAAAGTGAAAATGAACGTTTTGCCGGGGCTCTTGATACATATACAATTGAAGCACTCATGCAGGATGGCAAAGCTCTCCAGGCCGGAACGAGTCATTTTCTTGGACAGAATTTTGCAAAAGCTTTTGATGTTCAATTTACCGATAAGACCGGGAAGCTCGACTACGTATGGGCAACATCATGGGGATTGTCGACACGGATGGTAGGTGCGCTAATCATGGCTCATTCCGATAATAACGGACTGATCCTGCCTCCACGTCTGGCTCCTCTCCAGACTGTAATTGTCCCTATTTACAAGACTTCCGATCAGCTTGAGAAAATCTCTGAAAAAGCTAAAATTATTAAAGCTGACCTGGAGAAAGCAGGTATTTCTGTTAAATATGACGACAGGGAAAACTATAAACCGGGCTATAAATTTGCAGATTATGAGCTTAAGGGTGTTCCGGTCAGGATAGCTATCGGTCCCCGCGATATTGAAAACAATACTGTTGAGATTGCACGAAGGGATACACTCGAAAAAGAGACTATCCCTGCCGGAGGCATAACCGTCCATGTGACAGGACTCCTGGAAGAGATCCAGGCAAATATTTTTAGAAAAGCTCTGAAATTCAGGTCCGACAACACATTTTATTTAAATAAGTGGAGTGAATTCCTGGAAATAATTGATAATCAGGGAGGATTTATTATGGCACACTGGGACGGGACGGCTGAAACTGAGGAAAAAATAAAAGAGGAAACCAAGGCGACTATCAGGTGCATTCCTTTTGACTCGCCTGAAGAAGAGGGCAAATGCATTTATTCGGGCAAACCGTCAAAGAGGAGGGTTCTCTTTGCCAGATCATATTGACACAATCACAATGATTTTAAATTTTAATTACTAATTTAGAGGTGTATTACATTTAAACTAACTGATCATGTCTGAACTTGATAATAAGAAAACTGTAATTATCAGTACTCTCAGGGAGAAATCTATTTTGAAACAAAAAGTATATGACAATACTCTCGAATGGTTCAGCGTGGTTAAGGATGTCCTTAAAAACCTCTCTAAAGATGTAAATGCTAACCTGGGCAATATCGATTCAAGGATTAAAATGGAATATACCGACAGAAGCAACTTTGATGCACAATTAAAGATTGCGGGCGATATTCTGCTTTTCAGCATGCATTCAAATATCTTTCAGTTCGACCGGGAACATCCTGCCTGGAAAACGCCATATATCCAGAAAAACAAGTTTAATGCATATTCCGGGATCATAAATATTTACAATTTCCTTTTTGACTCATTCAAATACTCAAGGCTTGATGACCTGGGATATCTTATTGCAAGGATCTTCATAAACCATGAGAACCAGTATCTTGTCGAAGGCAAAAGGCAAATGGGCATGCTTTTTTCAAATTACGGGAATGAAGCAATAAGCAGGAACTCATTACAGTTAATTATCTCAACAGCAATTCAGTACTCTCTTGAATTTGACCTCCTGGTTCCTCCATACGATACGGTCAAGATCGCCACTGTCGGGCAGGCTGAGGCAAAAATCCAACACTCAAGGGTAATAACGGGTAAACGCCTTGGATTCCAGTTTAACTCCGATGATGTGCTGATCAAAATCCCTCATGAAACCTGAAAATGTTCATATACCAAAGCAAAGGATTTACAGAAGACTAATATACTTCCAGTCATTTCTTTTTATTTTCACAGCTTCTTACCCCCAGGCAATACCCGCACGCGACTCACTTTTAATATTTCGGGAAAAAATTAAGGTTCAGGAAATTGAAAACATAAGGCTAGCACTTTCATTAACTGACTTTTCAAACTCCTCCGGACTAATACCTCCTCCCGGTTCTGAAGACAAGAAAACCCTGATCTTTCTTGACTCATTAAAAATCAGGGCATCCAAAACCTTAATCACAAAAAAGCTATATGATTTCATAATCATTTCACATGAACCGGAATCCCGGAAAGAGATCACCGGTTTAAGTGAGACAAGCTTTCTTGACTATTCAGGGTTGAAAATACGGACAATTGAGATCAAAAGGTTGAATGTATTCGGTTCAAATATAAACACTCCTGATTTCTATGACCCTAATACAACTGAAAAGCTCCTTAATAAAACCCATTATAATACCAGTGAGAATATTATCAGGAAAAACCTTCTTTTCAATGAAGGGGATACAATTTCACCAATTACCCTGAGCGATAATGAGAGGTTTCTGAGAAATCTCCCTTATATCGATGATGCAAGGATCCTGGTTGTTCCTGTTTCAGGTGCCGAGGCTGATATAATTGTTATTACAAAGGATGTTTATTCGTTAGGAGCAAAGGTCAGTTTTGGTGGCTTTAAAAAAGGTTCCTTTTCTCTGTTTGAAAAGAACATTTTCGGTATGGGTCATGAATTCGGCATTGAAATCCCCTATGACTCAAAATTTACCGATTCCCCTGGTTTCGGGATTCATTATCAGGTAAATAATATCAGCAGAACATTTGTGAATCTTGACTTGTATTACAATGACGGCCTGGGGGAAAAAACCTATGGGTTCGAACTTGGACGGAAACTGATAAGCGCCTCTACCAAATATGCCGGGAATATTTCGATAAGTGAGATGTTCACTTCAGATGACCTCGATTCGCTGCCGGTACCAGCACCTGTAAAATACAATTTGCAGGATTACTGGTTGCTGAGGTCTTTCCTCCTGGATGCAAAGTCAGTC
>JBBSAP010000283.1:0-2776 GCA_038252165.1 Bacteroidales bacterium
AAAAATAACAACGATATAAACCTGACAGCCAGGAAGCTGGATATTGGCGTTTCGACAATCTACAGATTGCTCAAACAGGAAAAAGAATCCGGGAAATAAGTAATTCAAATCCATTAACCGCAAAGGTCGCAAAGGTGTTACGCCAAGTTCGCAAAGGCTAAAAATTAAAGTTTTTGCTTTGAGTGCTTTGCTTATGCTTTGCGTGCTTTGCGGTTAATATTATTTCTCAAAATGAGAATTGCATTCTCAAAATGAATATTTTCATTTTATTTATCCCATAAACAATCACCTTATAATCTGATCATTATTAATCATGGTCCGGCATTTGCATTAAGTGCCAAAACACTAAAACTAAACACAAATCACACAAACTAAAATAGAAAGCAAAAATGGAAAACAATTCAATCAACGACCCCAAATTACCAAATGAAAATGTGGTCATAACAACTAAAGTTAACAATGCACGGAAGGACGGCATGTCAAAAGGTGTCCTGACTACCTCAATTATCAGCCTGATCCTTCTTCTGGGACTGGGTATACTTGCTTACTCACTTTACAAGCGCGATCATAACGATCAGCTTGCAGTGATGGAAAACCAGAGAGTAACATTCACTGAACAGCTAACCCAGCGCGATTCGATGTTAAACGACTGGCTGGCAACATTCGATGAGATTGAAGGAAACATAAAAGTGATAAAGGAGAAGGAAAAGCTCATCACTGTAAATTCATCCAATGCTGAAGTTACAAAAGACAGAAGGCATCTAATCCTGGAGGACATACAGAACATCAATGGATTGATTGAGCAGAACAAAAAGAAAATCGCTCAATTGAACGTTCAGCTGAAAAAGTCGGGGAATTCAATTACCGGACTGCAGACAAGGATCGCTTCTCTTGAAGAGTCAATGAAGGCTTATGAAGGTGAAGTAGCTATACTGAAAACAAATCTTGTAAACAAGGATTTCGAGATCGGACAGCTTAATGGCCAGATGTATGCGCTTAAAGATACTCTGACAATTAAAGAAGAAAAGATCAGCACCCAGATTGACAAGCTTCACCAGGCATTTCTCGTTTCGGGTACTTACAAGGACCTTAAGGAAAAGGGACTTCTCTCAAAAGAAGGTGGATTTATTGGTCTGGGCAGGAAGGAATCTATTCTTGAAGATTTTTCCGATAGTTTGTTCCAGGAAATAGATATTACAGAGTTGAAAACCATTCCGGTAAACTCCAGGAATGTAAAGCTTGTTACTGAGCATCCGTCAGGTTCATATGAAATGATAAAGGAAAATGAAAAACAGGTTGCTTATATAGCAATAAAAGATCCGGATGAGTTCTGGAGAATCTCGAAATATGCTGTTGTAGAACTCATAAAGTAGAATCAGTTAGGTAAGTTAATATAAGATCAGGTTAGGGTAAGAGCTGTCTGCTAATAAAAAGCAGACAACTCTTTTTTTATATTGACAGTTTACCCTTTTCATTGCAACATGTTTCAGATCCAATAAAGGGTTCGGCGGCAAAGAAGAATCTCTTACTGTGCTTGAGGGATCATCTAATTTAAGAGATGACACGATAATTTTATCCGGTTATAAACTTTTAACCAGATTTTGCATTTTTTCAATACCTGTTTTTGCTATCTCAAATGGGTCTCTTTTATAATAGTCCTGATTAAATAGTTCGAGAGAAAGAATTTTGGTTCCACCCATTTCATAGAGGTCTCTCAAAATTGTGCCAAATGGAGCTATTCCGTCACCAGGGAATACCCTATTTTTATCTGTCTGCCTATCACGCGGGATTGAAGATAGATAATCGTTCATGTGAAATACTTCGATTACTTTTCCATTCAACAATTTTAGCCCATTGAAACCCGATCCTCCTTTGTACATGTGAAAGACGTCGGCAAGCAATCTGCAGTCAGGGTCGTCAGCAACTGCCATGACCATAAGGGCCTGGCCGAGACTAAAAAATATTTTTGAAGAGCCCCAGAATTCCAACTGGGGCATAACCCCAGTCTTCCTTCCCAAATCGAGTAATTGCCTGTACCTCTCTCCTGCTTTCAAAAGATCAAGCGGTTTGTCGCTCTTAACACCTGAAGAAGGTGCAGCTACACGCGGGCATCCTAATTGAACAAGAATATTCATTTCTTCCTCCATCTGTTCAAAACCTTTCTTTCGCTGCTCATCATCGTCAACCATCCATGGTGCAAAGCCAATTGCATTAGCAACTTTCAGTTTATTATCATCGAGGATTTTTTTCAGGCTTGCAATGGTCTTACCTTCTCCGGTGTATACCTTAATATCACTTATCCATAGTTCAACATAGCTATAGCCGGCACGGGATGCAATATTAAGAGTATCGGGAAGGCTAAGATTCTGTCCTTTTATTGTACTTGTATTAAGACAATATTCAAATTTCGAATCAGCACCTTTCTTAGACTGTGAAAAATCAGGCGTAACAAACCCGAGTGCAACTGCTCCTGTGCCAGCTGTCTGTATAAAATGTCGTCGTGTAACCATCAAACAATAATATAGTTTTCAAAATTAAACTTTCGGAAATACCCAGGGAGCTCTGTACTCAGGCTTAATAAGCTGATTTGCCTTCTCACTGTTTGTAAAAATTCCTTTGGCATCGTCCCAGTTTAGAACTGGTTCTCCTGTTCTGGCTCCGATATTGGCAATATGAGCATGCAATGCAGCAACCCTTCCCAGTTCAGGAGGACATACCGGGGTGTTTCTCGATTTTACACAATCGATGAAATTTTTTGCATGCTGGGGATGCGATT
>JBBSAP010000284.1:0-2741 GCA_038252165.1 Bacteroidales bacterium
ATATTAATTTTAATTAACTCCCTGCCCCCTGCCCCCTGCTCCCTGCCCCCTGCCCCCTGCTTCTTCTTCTAGTTTAATGTAAACCCAAGCTTGTTCAAACCTTCCTTAACTTCCGGGCATGACATAAATAGTTTCCAGAGCAATCCTGTTCTGTAATTCTCAATCATTACAACTTCCGGTCCCTGGTCGATTGCAAGATATCGTTGAGGGTACCAGTTATTCTGTTCGCTGAAAGCGTCATAGAAGCCGTACTTTCCCCAGATTTTTTCGCCGTAGTGTTCATAGAAGTACCTGATTGCATTTAACGACTGTTCAGGAGTATATGGAATTGATGAAATTGCCGCGGTGGGAGATATAACCCCCAGGTCATTTGCGTCACCCGGCGCATGTGCTGCATAGCCATTCACAGAATAGCTTGCTGTCAATCCCCAGCATTTCTCATTGTATCCGGCATATTTCTTAGGATTTATTACACACCACTGCCAGTTTATGAGAGCATGGTTCTTATTATGCCGCCAGTAGTCGGCATACTGATCCCTGAGGTTCCTGGGATCGAGTCCGAGATATGAATAATGTGACCAGAAAAGGGGCCCTCCGTATTCTTCAGCTCCGTTATGCTTCAGCTCAAGGAGATATCCGTATTTTTCATGGTTTGTTTTAATTTCACCACCTCTTGCCCACCCTTTGTGATAAGCGTCAGCCGGTACCGGATAAGTTGGTGACGACGCAGCCAGTACGTATAATATCAGGCATTCATTATAACCTTTTACCGCGAAATTCATCTCCCAGCCATAATCAGGCGACCAGTGCCAATAGATAACGCTTTCACCTCCCCTTGTGAACCAGCTCCATTCAACATCTCTCCACAGCTTGTCTATATCTGCCGAAAGCTTCTTTTCTTCTTCATTTCCGTCTTTAAAATACTGCCTTACAGCAAGCAGTCCCTGGACCAGGAACGCGGTCTCAACAAGGTCAGCTCCGTTGTCCTTTAGCGAGAATGGTTTTACTTTGCCTGTCTTGCCATACAACCAGTGCGGCCAGGCACCGTGAAAACGATCGGCATCTTGAAGGGAAGCGACAATTTTCTGAAACCTGGCAAGTCCTTCCTGCCTTGTTATGAATCCTCTTTCAATGCCTGTAACTATCGCCATAAGTCCGAACCCGGATCCTCCTGTTGTAATCACATCCATGTCGTTTTCAGGGTATACCCCGTCGACATGGTAACGTTCGCGGGCCATCCCTGAAACCGGTTCAGCACCATCCCAGAAGTATTGAAAGGTCCGATACTCAACAAGTGTCAGCAGAGAATCATCTGATAATAATTTTGCTGCCTTTTCCGGTTTCGGGTTGCCTTTTTTATCTCCTGTGTTTCTCAGACATGAGGACGCAAGAGCCAATATCATAAATAAAATACTGATTGTCTTCATATGGAAAACTGTAATATGATTATCTGAATTGGTCATCAAAGTGAACATAAGTTAATCATTAATAAATTAATAACGATAAATGCCAGGTAATCATAACAATTCATGGAGGCGCTCTGTTTATGATAAACTATATCCCGGCTCTTTAAACTGCCGGGTAACTCTTGGATTAAGGGGTTTACACTTCAAAAATCTTATTTATTCTAAGAAATAATTTTACAAAACTATCCAATTTTTATTCTCCTGATTGAATTTCCTGTATTAAACATTAATTATAAATTTGTAAATAATCAGTACTTAAAGTGAGCTGGAGTTTGCCTGCCTGCCGTCAGGCAGGGAGTGCCTAAAGTTGAATAATAAGGGGTTATCAGCAGACAGCTTTTCGAAATTAACATTTACGGTTTTCATAGGAATTACATTTTTAAAAAAGGAACACATATTAATAAGAATTATTTTAGTATTTGATAAATAGGCGATTAAGTTCTATAAATGACACATCCATAAAAAAAAATCAAAATGTGTTACTGGCATTAAATGTCATCGCCGATTGTAAAGGATGCTGATTCAAACACAATAAATATTAACTTTAGGCATTCTAGGCACTCTAAACTCTAGGCACTGATTAGTTACAAAATATTCAATACAGGAATTAATAACAGGAAATATGAAAAACTACAAAACAGAAAACCGTCGCGGTTTTATAAGAAAGATCGGCATCGGCAGCGCCTTTGCTGCATTGAGTACTATGCCGGCATTAGCCTCATATTCAGATGTCAGGGAAAAGAAAAAATCAAAAAACGGAGTCTCCCTTAATCTGGGACTCCAGGAAGGAGTTACTCCGGGTGACTCATTAAGCCAAAAACTTGACTTTATGGAAGCAAACGGGGTACATGGTCTGGAACTTGGAGGTGGCAATCTTGCTGCAAGGGTACCCGATATCCAGAAAGTGCTCCAGAACAGGAAGGTGAAAGTAACTGCTATTTGTGCCGGGTTTAAGGGATGGCTTATTTCAACCGAGGAGAGCGAAAGGAAAAAATGTATTGACACTTCAAAGGAGATACTCGCTGCTGCCGGAGCACTAGGATCATACGGGATGATACTTGTCCCGGGCTTTAATGGTCAGAAACCGTCATTCCCTTTTGTCGAAGCCCGGGCCATACTTATCGACCAGCTAAAGGAGCTTGGCGAATTCGCAGTCAAAAATAATACAACAGTAATTCTGGAACCTCTGAACAGGAGGGAAGCATGGTTCCTCCGGCAGGTGGCAGACGCAGCATCAATCTGCAGGGATGTCGACAGCCCCGGAGTAACATGCAT
>JBBSAP010000285.1:0-2727 GCA_038252165.1 Bacteroidales bacterium
CGCAGGTTGTGGGGAGACTCCTTATATTAAGTCAATAACCCAACTATTTGGAGACCGCATAATTGCATCAAACGCAACAGGATGCTCATCAATTTACGGAGGATCAGCACCATCAACACCATATACCTACAACAAGCATGGACATGGTCCGGCCTGGGCAAATTCACTTTTTGAAGATAATGCAGAATTCGGTTACGGACTTTCACTTGGTTCAAACAAGATGAGGGAACGTCTGGCCCGTCTTATGACTGAATCGCTTGCCAGCGGGATCAATCCAGACACTAAAGCTGCATTCGAAGAGTGGTTGAGAGACAAGGACCTTGCTGAACCATCAAGGGCTGCATCTGCAAAAGTAGTTGAGGCTTGTGAAAATGATAAATCGGAAGTATCAAAAGAGATATTAAGCCTGAAGCAGTACCTTGTTAAGAAATCTCATTGGATATTTGGCGGTGACGGCTGGGCATATGATATCGGTTACGGAGGTCTCGATCACGTACTTGCATCAGGTGAGGATATTAATGTTCTGGTCCTTGATACGGAAGTATACTCCAATACAGGAGGACAGGCTTCAAAATCTACTCCGGCAGGAGCAGTAGCAAAGTTTGCTGCATCGGGTAAGAAGATCCGTAAAAAGGACCTGGGCCAGATGGCAATGAGCTATGGTTATGTATATGTGGCTCAGGTTGCAATGGGTTCAAGTAATTCCCAGTACCTGAAAACTATCAGGGAAGCTGAAGCATATGCCGGACCTTCACTTATTATAGCCTATTCACCATGTATCAATCATGGCCTGAGGGAAGGAATGGGCAAGACCCAGGCTCAGGAAAAGTTTGCCGTTGAATCGGGATACTGGCATCTTTACAGACATAATCCGCTTCTTGAGAAAGAAGGAAAGAATCCATTCATCCTCGATTCCAAAGAGCCTGACTGGTCGAAATTCCAGGAATTCCTCATGTCTGAGGTACGCTATACATCACTTGTAAAATCATTTCCTGATCAGGCTGATATACTCTTCAAAGCAGCTGAGGAGAATGCAAAATGGAGATACAAGTCATATCAGCGCCTGGCTTCAATGGTTTATGAACCGGAAACGAAATAATGATTCGAGATAGGGCAGAGCCACCTCCGGGAGGTGGCTCTGCTTTTTTTTGTAATTTTGCACCCATTGATAAACAAGATGGGAAGAATAATCGGTATCGACTTCGGAACAAAGAGAATCGGAATTGCAGTTACTGATCCGCTTCAAATCTTTGCCTCTCCCTTGAAGAGTGTCAAAAACCATGAATTTGAAAGCTTCATAGAAGAGTATTTAAAAACTGAAACGATTGAAGAATTTGTTATAGGATATCCCATGACATTGAACAATCAGCCAAGTGAATCTGTTAAATATATTGATCCGTTTATTAAGAAACTAAGAAAGCTTTTCCCGGGAATACCAGTTAATAAGGTCGATGAAAGGTTCACTTCGGGTATGGCTCTTAAAATAATGATCGAGGGAGGAGTTAAGAAGAAAGGGAGACAAGATAAATCGATGGTCGATAAAATCAGTGCATCAATTATACTTCAGTCATTTCTTGAAAAAAGGGTAAATAAAAGATAAAAGTAATTTACCTCTGACACGATAGCTGTCGGGACCACTGAAGGGGACTTTATGATTACATTTATGTGCTCTGCCCCCTTTAGGAGAATTGGGGGTAAAAATTATGGAATGAAAGAAAAAAGAAAAAAGACAAAAAACAAAGTATTGTAATTCAATGGTATATCCTATAGTTGTATATGGCCATCCGGTTTTAAGGAAAGTAGCGGAAGATATTGACAGGAATTATGAAGGCCTGGAACAGATAATTGCTGATCTTTTTGAAACGTTGTACAGGTCGGAAGGATTGGGACTTGCTGCCCCGCAAATTGGAAAATCAATCAGGATCTTTGTTATAGATGGAAAGCCCGTTGGGGATGACGAACCTGAACTTGCTGATTTCAGAAAAGTATTTATAAATGCACATCTTACCGAAAAATATGGTGATCTGGAACTGATGACAGAGGGATGCCTGAGCATTCCTAACCTGAGAGAAGAAGTGAACCGTGAGTCTCATGTACGGATTTCTTATTATGATGAGAACTGGCAACATCATGATGAAGAATACAACGGTTTCAAAGCAAGGATAATACAGCATGAATACGATCACCTCGATGGAATACTTTTTACCGATAAAGTCAGTCCACTGAGGAAAAGGCTTCTGAAAGGCAGACTTACCGCTATTAGCAAGGGGAAGTTTGAGGCTGATTATAAAACAATTCTGCAGGGACAAAAGATTTTAGGATAAAGCCTCCCCCTCTCACTCAGGGCTATTATTTATACACATCTTTCTTTAATGTCATGGATCTTAATCCGCGAAAAGAGCCTGTCCCGTCCTTACGGGGTGTTGAAGAAAATCAAAAATAACATCTTCAACCACCTTCGGGGTTGAGAAAAAGATAAGCACTCTACCCCGGATTTAACCGGGGATATTGGGCTTTAAAACCTCCGGTTTTCTTTCCTGACAAACATTTGCATTAATAAACTATATATCAATATGTTGTTAACCTAACTTGCACCTTATAGCTTGTAACTTACCCAGAACCATTGACTTGGATTTTTTCAGGAACGGTTTCGGGTAACACGGATTTTTTCAAAAAGGGGTAATGCTTATATCCGAGGGCATTATAGATTTCGGTGACTTTAGGTTC
>JBBSAP010000286.1:0-2691 GCA_038252165.1 Bacteroidales bacterium
ATTCACGGGCTCGCAATGCTCGGAGCTGATACCGGATTTATCGGGTCAATCGGAAGGGACGATACCGGAGATTTTTTTGAAAATGACATGAAAAAAGCCGGTGTAAATACTCTTCTGATTCGCAGAAATTCAGTTACAGGGACAGCAGTGGCTCTCATCACCCACGATTCGGAACGGACTTTCGCGACCCATCTTGGTGCTGCTGTGGAACTTACGACCGATGACCTTAACCCAATGATTTTCGCAGGATATGACATACTTTATCTTGAGGGTTATCTTATAAATAACTTCCCCCTTATCGAGATGGCATGCAAAATTGCCAAAGAAAATAAAATGATAGTTGCCCTTGACCTGGCAAGCTATAATGTTGTTGAAGAAAATCTTGAATCATTTAATAAAATTGTTAAAGGTTATGTCGATATCCTTTTTGCAAATGAACAGGAATCCAAAGCATTCACCGGGCTTGACCCAAAAGAAGCTCTGAATGTTCTGTCAGGTTTGGCTGAAACCGTTATCCTTAAAGCAGGAGCTGAGGGATCCTGGCTGAAACGCGTCAATGAATTAATAAAAGTCACCGCATTCCCTGTCAGATGCATTGATACAACAGGCGCCGGCGACCTCTATGCTGCAGGATTCCTTTATGG
Source organism: Bacteroidales bacterium (assembly GCA_038252165.1). Lineage (GTDB taxonomy): Bacteria > Bacteroidota > Bacteroidia > Bacteroidales > VadinHA17 > LD21. The sequence continues at coordinate 645 of JBBSAP010000286.1, forward strand.
CCTGTCAAGCGGTATGAATCTGGAAAGGTGTGGAATTATTGGTTCATTAATGGCAGGAAAGGTAATTGAAATAGTCGGCGCCCGGATGGCAAAGGAAAAGTTTAGGGAGATCAAAAAGGAAATTGAGGAGATCATTTCAGAAAAATGAATAAAACGGTACATAAAAGCTTCTGGAGCAGACTTAAGATAAGACATAACCGGAATGTCAAAAAGGGAGTCTACGACTATATGTGGAAGACCGGACTGAAGATAATCCTGATCTATCTGGCCATAATGATCCCCGCAATCCTGATCAGCAACTACCTTCTTGATTTTAATTCCATTTTCGACTTTATTACAACCAGATTTAAGGACTGGGAGGTTTTAACTGTCTTTTTTGTTTCGGAGATAATACTGGGTATGATCCCTCCCGATTTTTTTGTTATCTGGAGTTCAAAATTCAATTCTCCCCTGTTGTTCCTGAGTATCCTTGGAGTGCTTTCGTATGCAGGCGGAGCAGTTTCGTATTATATCGGAGTCCTTCTCTTAAAAAGGAAAAGAATAAAAGCATGGTCCGAGCGCGTACTGAGCAAGTATATTGGCATGATAAGAAAATGGGGAGGTGCCTTTATTGTTATCTCAGCCCTGTTTCCCTTTTCTCCTTTTTCAATGGTTGTAATTGCCGTCAGCCTGTTCAAATACCCGTTCAAGCTCTATCTGCTCTATGGACTTGCCAGGATTGCCAGGTTCCTGATCCAGGGAATCTTCTATATCGGCATAATTGATGTTGAATCGATCTTTGGATGAAAAATAATTAAACAGCCTTTCTGACTCTGTATCCGCTGATTCCGTAATATACTATAAAGACGAAGCAAACCAGTGGCACAATAAATCCAAGCGCCATTGTAGAAACATCTGCAATTAAGCCCATGATAACAGGTATGATTGCTCCGCCTACAATAGCCATTACCAGAAATGAAGAAGCTTTCTTTGTCAGGGGGCCCAGATCCTTAATGCCGAGAGCAAAAATTGTCGGGAACATTACCGACATAAAGAAATAGGTTGAAAAGAGGGCTGCTACTGATGTCCATCCCAGACCTGCAACAACAAGAGCCATTGTAATAACATTTGCAATGGCATATATTGTGAGCAGCTTGTTTGGACGAACAATACGCATTAATATTGTACTGCCTGTAAACCTTCCAAGCCAGAATAAGCCCATTCCTCCGAATCCGAGTATCTGTGCAGCCTGCTGGTTCGTCAGTGTCGGTATCTCTTCCGTAACATAATTAATGAAAAAGCTGTTGATTCCGGTTTGCGCCGCTACATATAGAAACTGAGCAATAACAGCAAGAACAAAATGCGGATGTTTTAAAAGATCCTTCAGGCTTCCTCCTGAGGTGTTACTTTCATCGAGTGATTCTTCCTTTATTGCAGGAAACTTTACGCGCCAGAACAGAAAGGCTACAATGAGCACCAATGTTCCGATGAGCATATAAGGTAGTGCAATTGAAGAGAACTTATTTGCGTTATCGTTAACTGAAAAAATCAGCACTCCTCCTACCAGTGGTCCGGCTATCCATCCAAGGCCGTTAAACGACTGGGAAAAATTTATCCTTCTCGCCCCTGACTCAGGCGGACCAAGTACTGTAGTGTAAGGATTAGCAGCTGTTTCCAGAAAGGTCAACCCGCATGCAATAATAAAGAGACAGAAAAGGAAGCTGCCGAAGGTCTGGATAAGAGTAGCCGGGAACATCAGAAAAGATCCGAACGCAAACAGCAGCAGGCCGAAAATTATTCCTTTTTTGTATCCGACTCGCTGCATCACCAAACCAGCCGGCAGAGCCATAAGAAAATAGCCTCCGTAAAAGACAAACTGAATAAATGCTGATCTGGCTTTTGACATATTCAGCAATTCCTGGAAATGCTTGTTCAGGACATCGATGCATCCGTGAGCAAAACCCCATAGAAAAAAGAGGCTTGTAACCAGGATAAACGGGATCAGAAATCCCTGATAAACAAATTTTTGCTTGTTAAAATCAGGCGAGAGGGTCTTATTCATAAACAC
>JBBSAP010000287.1:0-2675 GCA_038252165.1 Bacteroidales bacterium
AATTAACAGACTTACAATATTATAGAGCCATTATGTTAATAAGCACCTAAAAATGATTCATATCTAAAAACAACCGTTAATAACCCCACCCTATTTGTTAATAGTCTGTCAGTTTTTTATTTCTTCGTGCGTTGACCCTGATAAAAAAGGCCATGATGATTTGTAAATAAATGAATTTGTATATCTTTGCATTCCGATTTTGAATAAATCCACGCAGGCCTGATAAAGTTATATGGGAACTGAACATATACGCCTCATGGAGTAACTTAATAAAGAAACAGAAATGTACGCTATCGTTGAGATTGCAGGTCAGCAATTTAAAGTAGAAGAAGGAAAGAAAATTTTCGTCCATCGCCTTGAAACTGAAATAGACGCTATTCTTGAATTTGATAAGGTCCTCCTGATTGAAGATAATGACAAGATCCTTGTCGGAGAACCTGTCATTGAAAATTTCATTGTCGAGGGAAAGGTTCTTGATCATGTCAGGGGAGATAAGGTAATTGTCTTTAAGAAAAAGAGGAAGAAAGGTTACAGGGTCAAGAACGGACACCGCCAGAATTTTTCTCAGGTTGAGATTATTGGAATAGGTGAAAAGGGCACCATTGTGCGGAAAGAGACCCCAAAGAAGGAGAAAGTCAAAAAAGCTGTTGTTACTGAACCGGAACAGGAACCTGTAGCAGGAAAGAAAACCAAAGAGAAAAAGTCTGTTGCTAAAAAACCGGCAGTAAAAAAAGAAGAAGCTGCACCGAAAGCAAAAAAACCAGCAGAAAAAAAAGAAGCTAAAAAGAAACCAGCAGCAAAAAAAGCTTCAAAAAAGAAAGAATAAAATAATTCAGAAGACTAAAATATACGACTATGGCACACAAGAAAGGAGCAGGAAGTTCACGTAACGGCCGCGATTCAGAAAGCAAACGGCTCGGAGTGAAGCTCTTCGGCGGCCAGGCAGCCAAAGCAGGCAATATAATTGTCCGTCAAAGAGGAACCAAACATAATCCAGGCCTGAATGTAGGCGTTGGCAGAGACCACACTCTTTTTGCACTTGCAGATGGTGAGGTTGAATTTAAAAGGAAAAAAGACAACAAGGTATTCGTTTCGGTCAAACCGGTTACTGAATAACAGGAATTTAACCATACAGCAGCTCCCGAAATTCTTTCTCAAAGAGGAAAGCATTACCGGGAGTTTTTATATTTTTACAGCGGGCTTATGGCCTGCTTTTTTTATTAACAGCCATTGAAAATGCTTACAATAAACCTCATCAGGGAAAAGAAAGAATTCATTATCGAAAGACTGAAGATAAAGAATTTTGAAGCTGAAGAAATAATCAATAAGATCCTTGCTCTCGATCTGTCGCGTCGGGAAATTCAGTCTAAAACAGGTCTCCTGCAAAGCGACATGAACCGGATCTCGAAAGAGATAGGAGGTATGATTAAGGAGGGGAGAAAATCAGAAGCAGATTCTGCACGCGAAAAGACCTATTCGCTCAAAGAAGAGATCAAGTCTTTGGATGACAAGCTTATGCCGATCGAAAATGAACTTAGAAATGAGATCATCAGGCTCCCGAATCTTCCTCACATTTCTGTGGTACCAGGTTACGGTGCCGACAATAATATCAAAGTCAGGGAAGGAGGGATTATTCCTGCCCTGCCTGATTCAGCACTTCCTCACTGGGATCTCATTAAAAAATATGATATAATTGATTTTGATCTTGGAATAAAGCTGACCGGAGCCGGGTTCCCGGTTTACAAAGGCAAGGGTGCAAAACTTGAGAGAGCTCTTATAAGCTTCTTTCTTGACGAAGGAGTAAAGGCAGGTTATACCGAAATGATGCCTCCGATAATGGTGAATGAGGACTCAGGCTTTGGTACCGGGCAGCTGCCCGACAAAGAGGGACAGATGTACAATGTCGGCCTTGATGGCTTTTACCTCATCCCCACTGCTGAGGTCCCGGTTACAAATATTTACAGGGATGTAATTCTAACCGCAGATCAGCTTCCGGTTAAGAATGTTGCCTATACTCCCTGTTTCAGAAGGGAAGCCGGATCATGGGGTGCTCATGTAAGAGGCCTCAACAGGCTTCATCAGTTCGACAAGGTTGAAATTGTCCAGATAGCACACCCCGAAAATTCCTACAGGTCACTTGAGGAAATGGTAAATCATGTCGAAAGCCTCGTATCAGGCCTTGAGCTTCCATACCGCATTATGAGGCTTTGCGGCGGTGATATGTCATTCACCTCTGCATTGACCTACGATTTTGAGGTGTGGTCGGCAGCCCAGAAAAGGTGGCTTGAAGTGAGCTCTGTCTCAAATTTTGAATCCTTCCAGGCAAACAGGCTGAAATGCAGGTTTAAAGAGAAAGGTGATAAACAGACCAGGCTTGTTCATACACTCAATGGCAGCGCCCTTGCCCTTCCAAGGATCGTTGCTGCAATACTTGAGAATAATCAGAAGGATAACGGGATCAGAATCCCGGCCGTTCTTGTTCCATATACGGGATTTGATAAAATAACTTAAATCCGCCCCCATCCCCCCCTGAAGGGTAATGGTGCTAACATAACATATTTATTTATATTTTCGATATTTTCCCTGTTTTGTGCGCCGATCATATTTTCTGTTTGGTTTCCGTTTCTGTAGCACCTGTTTTAGTATCAATTGCTTCAATTCTTCTACGACCCGTG
>JBBSAP010000288.1:0-2640 GCA_038252165.1 Bacteroidales bacterium
ATGAACCAGCATCTTACATATTTTTCTTTCACCGGGGCAAGGAAATATGATTATCCTCCTTCGTTCGATTATCATGAGCCATGGTGGGGCAATTATAAATATATAAATGATCATTATGCCAGGCTTTCAATGGCACTCTCTGCAGGGACACAGGTAAATGATATTCTTGTACTTGAACCAACAACATCTGCCTGGTTACATGACTCTTATGCAGTAAAAAACAAAAAAGTCACTGAAATCGGACAATCATTTCAGACTTTCATAACCGAGCTGGAAAAAAGCCAGGTTGAATATGATCTGGGATCTGAAAACATTATTAAGGATATAGGGTCGGTCAGAAGCGGGAAATTTGTTGTCGGTCAGTGCAGCTATTCAACTGTTGTAATTCCTCCCATGATGGAGAACCTTGATATGGAAACATATAAGCTTCTTGAAAGATTTGTTTCAAACGGAGGCAAGCTTGTTACCTTTTCACTTCCCTCCCTGATCGAGGGTGCACCGAATGAAGGATTGAATGATTTTTTGTCAAAGGCGTCAGGCAAGATTATTAAGTTACTGGAGCTGACTCCTGAAGTGATAAGTAAATATTTCTATGACAGTAATGTAAGTTTTTCCGGTTTAACAGGCGGTGATCTTTATCATCACCGGAGAACACTGGCTGACGGGCAGCTCTTGTTCTTATCCAATTCAAGCCTCTCAGAGCCACTTAAGGGAACCGTCAAAATAAATGGAGCTGATGCAATCGAAATGAATACTGTTTCAGCCGCGATAAAAGGCTATCCGATTGTTAAAGAAGGCGAAAGCATCAATATCCCGATCGACCTACCTCCTGCCGGAAGTCTTCTTCTTTATATCCCCGGGATTAAACTGGAAGGGTTTTCAGTGCCATCACTGCCACAAAACCATGAAATCTTGTCTCCTGCTTCACCTGTTATCGTTACCCGTGACAATGAGAATGCAATAGCAATTGAATTCTGTGATCTTCTCCTGGGTGATGAACTCACTAAAGATATCCACACATATTATGCAGCTGATAAGGTCTATAAATACTACGGATTTAAAAACGGCAATCCATGGAACACTTCGGTACAATTTAAAACCAGGACTGTTGACCGGGATACTTTCGGAACGAATACCGGATTCACGGCCACTTATCATTTCAATATCAATAGCGGTTTTGATTTCTCATCCCTCAAGACAGTTGTTGAAAGAGCTTCACTCTGGAATGTATCGCTTAACGGGACTGAAATAAAGCCTGAAACCGACACTTGGTGGCTCGACAGGGAATTTGGGGTTTTCCATATCGGTGGTCTTGCAAAGAGAGGCGACAATACCTTAATCCTTAAAGCAAACCCGATGAAGGTGCACGCGGAAATTGAACCGGTTTATATTACCGGGGATTTTTCTGTTAAGCCTTCTGAAAAAGGGTGGACAATCGAACCTGCTTTTAAAACATTAAAAACCGGAAGCTGGAAGGACCAGGGAATGCCATTCTATTCATGGGGAGTGACTTACGGCATGGACTATAATATCGAAAAGCCTGAAGGTCAATATTTTGTCAGACTCAATAACTGGCGAGGTACAGTTGCCGAAGTAATTGTTAATGGTAACGCTGCTCCTGTTATTGCCTTTCCTCCATATGAATCGGATATAACAGGTTTAATCAGGACCGGGTCCAATAAAATACAGGTAAAAGTTATTGGAAGCCTTAAGAATCTTCTGGGTCCGCATTTCAATAATCCAAAACCTGGTTTGGTTTCACCTGGTTCTTTCAGGAACGTTAAATCATACCCGGCAGGTAAGGATTACCAGCTTTTTGATTACGGGTTGATGGAGGATTTTGCACTAATCAAAGGGATTTAACAGGTTAATATTTAAATACTTCCGAATCACCACGGAGGACCCGGAGTGACACGGAGTCACCAATGTTCTGAACTCTGTGTAACTCTGGATAACTCTGTGTAACTCCGTGGTTAATACCTCTTCTTCGAACAAAATTTGGGAACCCCTTCCAATTGACTTAATATCAATATACTATTTTAGACTTATTTGGAAAATTCAAATATTTTTCTACATTTGCGCTTCTTTTGTTCTTTGAATCATCAAAAAAATTAATTTAAGAATCCAGGGAATATGAGCTATTCATGCAGAAAAATGCAGGTATTTCCCATGTTTTAAACTTAAAATTTACCCTATGAGAAAAATTTTAACAATTCTTTCATCAGCTTTTATTACCGGCAGTCTGTTTGCCGGTGGACTAGTAACTAATACCAATCAAAGTGCCACTTGGGTTAGAATGCCCTCAAGGAATGCATCAATTGAAACAGATGCAGTCTATTATAATCCGGCAGGATTAATGAAGTTGGATAATGGCTTCCATCTTTCTCTGAATAACCAGACGGTTTTTCAGACAAGGACCATTGAAAGCACATATCCTTATCTGAATTCGGGTTCCTATAAGGGGACTGTAAAAGCTCCATTGTTCCCTTCAGTCTATGCAGTATATAAGCTTGACAAGTTTGCTGTTTCGTTAGGATTTGTACCAGTCGGAGGCGGTGGCGGGGCCACATACGAAGATGGTCTTCCTTCCTTCGAAATGAGTCAGTCGGATCTGGTTCCTGCCCTTGCCGCTAAAATGGG
>JBBSAP010000289.1:0-2629 GCA_038252165.1 Bacteroidales bacterium
CCACCCCCTCATTAAAAACAGAAGTACCTGTCATTCAGAGCGGAGCGAAGAATCTCATACATTTAGCCGGTCACTATTATCAAATACCATTTATTATCAAATACCATTTATTATCATATAACATTTATTATCATATAACATTTATTATCAAATAACAATTATTATCAAATAACAATTATCAGCTAATGAGAATAATTCTATTTTATTGCACGGCAATATTACTCCTCTCCTGCCAGAAAAAGAACGATGAATGGATAAGGATCAACCAGCTGGGTTACAAAACAAATGACACTAAAGTTGCTGTATTTATTGCTTACGGGAATAAAGACCTGAAATCATTCAGACTGCTCGATGCTGGTTCTGGCAAAATAATTCTCGAGAAAAAAGAAATTGCAAGGTCCAGGCCCATGGCACCTTTTAAAAGCTGCTTCCGCCTTAATTTCAGTGAACTATCAGAAGAAGGAACTTACAGGATCGAAGCAGGAAATGCCGTTTCACCTGATTTCAGGATCTCAGACGATATTTATAACGGCACAGCTGATTTCCTGCTGAATTATATGAGACAACAGAGATGCGGGTTTAATCCGTGGCTGAAAGATTCCTGCCATACTCATGACGGATATGTGATCTATGGAGGAAAAGATGATTCACTTCATATTGATGTAACAGGAGGATGGCACGATGCTGCCGATTATCTCCAATATGTAGCAACTTCAGCTAATGCAACCTACCAGATGCTTTTTGCCTTTTCCGCAAATCCGTCCTCATTCGGGGATTATTTCAAGGCTAACGGATTACCCGGACGAGACAGCATACCCGATATTCTGAATGAATGCAAATGGGGACTTGACTGGCTGTTAAAGATGAATCCTGCTCCCGGTATAATGTATAACCAGATTGCCGATGACCGCGACCATACAGGATTTCGGTTTCCCGATGAGGACACAGCTGATTACGGGAAAGGAGCCGAAAGACCTGTTTACAGATGCACAGGGAAGGAACAGGGACTTTTCAAATATAAAAACCGGACAACGGGTATAGCTTCAACAGCAGGTAAATTCGCTTCCGCATTTGCCCGTGGTGCTGAAATCTATAAATCGATCGATCCGGAATTTTCAAAGCTTCTGACTCAAAAAGCCATCTCGGCATTTGATTACGGACTCGCAAATCCGGGGGCCTGCCAGACTGCTCCCGGCACAGCGCCATATTTTTATGAAGAGGATAACTGGGTCGACGATATGGAACTTGCAGCTATTGAGTTATACAGGATCACCAGGGATCAGGTGTACTTAGAGCATGCTGTTGATTTCGGGAGAAAGGAGCCCGTCACACCATGGATGGGGGCCGATACTGCCCGCCACTATCAGTGGTACCCGTTTGTAAATATGGGACATCCCGGTATTGCTTCAGGCACTGACCAGGTTGTATATAAAGACGAATTCCTTAAAAAAATGAAGGATGGATTGCAGCGTATCAAAACAAGGGGAGAGAAGAATCCTTTTCTGACAGGTGTCCCTTTTATCTGGTGTTCGAACAACCTGGTTACAGCAACACTGACGCAGGCAGAACTGTACAGAAGAATAAGCGGAGACAAGTCATTTGCAGAGATGGAAAGCGCCCACCGCGACTGGTTGTTCGGATGCAATCCATGGGGCACCAGCATGATAGTGGGCCTTCCTGAAAACGGTGACTACCCTGAAACTACGCACTCATCCTATGTTGTCAGAGGGAAACAGGTAACGGGTGGACTAGTCGATGGACCGGTATATTCTTCAATCTTCAAAAATCTTAAGTATATTTATCTGTCGCAGGAAGATGAATATGCCGGATTTCAGACCGAAATGGCAGTTTATCATGACGACTTTGCCGATTATTCCACAAATGAGTGCACTATGGATGGCACAGCTTGCCTGGTTTATTACCTTTCATCCCTGCAAAACACAAAAACTAAAGGAGAATAAAAGAATTTATGTCTTTACAGATCCAGAGTGCCGTCGGTTTTAATTACAGGATTATTTTTTCACGCCGGCGGACAATTAGTATAATTATAAGTCCGGATTACGGAGTTGTCGTAAAAGCTCCGTATATGACTACAACGGGAACGGTTAAAAGATTTGTAGCTGAGAAATCGGGATGGATAATAAAGACGCTTAAAGGATTTAATTCCCTTATAAGACTCGACAATGTAAAAGGATATTCTGATGGTGATTCTCTCATCCTATACGGCAATGAACATAAATTAAAATTGTTTCAGTCTGACAAGTATTACGTGAGGTTGGGTGACGATAACATTATTGAGGCGGGATACTTAAAGGACAATAATCCATTAATAATCAGAGACCTGCTTGAAGGCTGGTTCAAACTTATTGCAAAAAAGAAGCTCACCGGTAAATTCCGGGAGATACTATTGAAATATAAGGATTACGGCTTTGCACCTGCCGGATTTGTTGTACGGGCGATGAAGAAAAGATGGGGAAGCTGTTCTTCAAAAGGAAAAATAGCGATCAGTTATGATCTGATCAGGCTCGATGAGATATATGCTGAATATGTTATAATCCATGAACTATGCCATTTGAAACAGCACAACCATAGTGCCGGTTATTACAAGCTGCTGACGGAGGTATATCCC
>JBBSAP010000290.1:0-2612 GCA_038252165.1 Bacteroidales bacterium
ATCAGTCCTGCAAAAGCATCCGAAGCTATATCTCCAAACATGTTACCCGCAACAATTACACCATAATCTTCGGGTTTTTTGGTCAGCCACATCATTTGCGCATCGATATTTGTATTGAGCAGCTTTATTCCGGGATACGATATCTTCTGTATCTCCTTTGCCAGTTTCCACATCAGCCCCGATGTTTCCCTTATAACATTGGGCTTTTCACAAACAGTGACCGATGAATATCCATATCTTTTTGCATGATCAAATGCCGCCATTAAAATCCTCTCTGTGGCTTTCTTAGTAAAGATTCTTGTTGAAACGGAAATCTCTTCAACCGGAACCCTGCCAAAATTCTCAACAAATTTTGGATGCGACATCAGAGCTTTATAAACCTGTTCCGGAGGGTTTGTCCATTCAACTCCTGAATAAAGGCCCTCTGTGTTCTGACGGAAAATAACAACATCTATAACCGGTTCTTCCACCGAGTTACCTTTTCCCTTTCTGATGAAATTAAGAGGATTCCCTTTATAAGACTTGCAGGGACGGACACAGATATCGAGATTAAATTTTTGCCTGAGTCCAACTATCGGGCTTGAATAGACATATCCTTTCCCCTGCAGAGCAGGATTGAGCTCTGCCCTGGCTTCTTCATTTGGTTTGGATGTTATAGCTCCGAATAAGGCAATTTTATACTTTCTGATAAGGTCGAGTGTTCTCTGAGGCAATGGATTACCCTCTTTACACCAGTACTCCCACCCAATATCGCCATTAATATAGTCGGCCTCAAATCCCGAAGCATCAAGAACCCTTAATGTCTGATTTAAAACTATATTTCCGATCCCATCTCCGGGCAAGGTTACAATTGTTCGTTTTGCCATATAAATTCATTTATGATTTCACTTACGTAAAAATAGCAAATTTTGTCTGATCCCTGCTCCGATAATAATTTTGGTGATTCGTTAATCAAATACAAAAAAATAAGTAGTTTTGAACCTTACTGTTTTTTACTTAAATAAGCATGGGCATTTTATCTGAATTAAATCCAGCGCCAATCTGGATCTATTTCGAAGAGATTTGCAAAATACCGCGGTTAAGCAAGAATGAAGGGAAAATAAGAAGCTATCTCATTAGTTTTGCTTCAAAGCATAATCTCGAGTCGAAAGAAGACTCAGCAGGCAATATTATCATTATTAAACCAGCATCCCCGGGATTTGAGAACAGGAAAACTGTTGTCCTTCAGAGCCATATGGATATGGTTGGTGAGAAAAATGCAGATTTTCCACACAACTGGTCCACTGATCCCATTGTTCCCTTTATTGAAGGAGATTATGTTATGGCAAAAGGAACAACACTTGGAGCGGATGATGGCGTAGGGATAGCCTCCCAACTAGCTGTACTCTCAGATTCAAATCTCAAAACAGGGAAAATTGAATGTCTGTTTACTGTTGATGAAGAATCGGGAATGACTGGAGCCATAAACCTAAAACCTGACTTTTTTGAGGGAAGGACCTTATTAAACCTTGATTCTGAGGATGAAGGCATCCTTTTTATTGGCTGTGCGGGGGGAATGGATACAGTTGGCGACCTGACCTATAAAAACACAGGCGTTCAAAGCGGGATGACCGGCTTTGAAATATCAATAACCGGGCTTCACGGGGGTCATTCCGGGGATGAAATTCACAAAGGTTTCGGAAATTCTGTTAAACTGATGAACAGGATTTTATGGAATCTTTCAAATCAGTTCGACATTGCCATAACCCGGTTTGATGGAGGAAACCTCCGGAATGCAATTCCAAGGGAAGCATTTGCAGTCATTGCAGCTGACAAAACCAGCAAAGACCAGGTGATTGACTGGGTAATGAATTTCCAGACCGTTCTTAATGAGGAGTTTGGGGAAATTGAGAAAGACCTCAAAATAACAATAAAAGAAATCCAAACACCTTCATCCGCAATGGATAAGGAGAGCCAGGCAAAGCTTCTCAGCTCCCTTTCCTGCTGTCCGCATGGTGTTATTTCCTGGTCGCGTGAAATGACAGACCTTGTTGAGACTTCAACAAACCTTGCCTCTGTGAATTTTGTCGGGGACAACAATATAAAGATCATCACCACCCAGAGAAGTTCTCTTGAATCATCAAAGAATGATGTTGCAGGAATGGTAGAATCGTGTCTGAAACTTGCGGGCGCAAAGGTTGTACATTCCGATGGTTATCCGGGCTGGAAACCCAGCATGAAATCGGAGATCCTGAAAATAACGCGTAAATCTTACCAGAACCTTTTTGGCAGGGAGCCCCTTGTCAGAGCTATTCATGCAGGACTTGAATGTGGACTGATCTATGAGAAGTTCAAGGGTATAGATATGATATCCTTCGGACCTTCAATCAGAGGGGCTCATACTCCGGAAGAAAAGATTGAAATAAGAACGGTTGGAATGTTCTGGGATCTGCTTACTGATGTAATAAAGAATATACCTGATAACGGCAACCGGAAATCAGCCAAATAAGCCAGGCCCTGATTCAGTCGCAGGTATAAAACTCATCTTTCCCTGCCCCGCATACCGGACAAAGATAATCATCAGGAAGATCGCTGAAAGAAATTCCCGGTTCAATACCCGAGGAAATATCACC
>JBBSAP010000291.1:0-2590 GCA_038252165.1 Bacteroidales bacterium
AAAACCGGTCACTGCATCGCAAATCCTTATGTCAAGCTTTTTATTAAGGATAAACCCAACCGATCCTTTTGGATTGTGGTCGGTCAGATACACAACGCTGCGGTTAAAAAAAGTATCCGGAAGGAAAGGTTCCGAAATAAGTATTTTACCCTTTTCCGGGATCTTATCTTCAGGAAGTATGTCGAACAGATCGATTTCCGGTTTCATAATGTAAAAATAACAAAGACAATTTAAACATTTATATAAATATTGCATAAAAATCATGCCAAATGTGATGTAAAAAAATTAAGCGAATAAATGATTTCAATTAAATAATGTAATATTTTTGATCAGTATAGTTAAATAATTTTATGCAGAAAAGTACCTTAAGGATCATTGGGAATAAAGCAGTCCTGAATATACGCGAACGGATGTGTGAAAATGCAGAGGAACTGCTCTCAAGCGAAAAGTTCAGAACAGTTCTTGATCATTGCATTAACAAGCTGAAATCCAAGAATTCACCACTTCTCGATATTTTTGAAAACGGGATTGCTGATGAACCTTCTATTGATAACCTTGTGAAGACATTGTCTCTACTTGTAAAGTATGAAAGCATTGTTGTCCCCCATATTTTTGATAAATCGGCAGGATTTCTCAGAGATATTCAGCTGATCAATAATTTTGTTGAACATCTTTACGACTACTGGCGCCATTTTGACAGGTTTATAATAAACGATTCAGAGGGTGACCGTCTGGACAAACGGCCTTACCGAACATTCAATGAGACAATAGAGCATCTCACCCACCTTATACGGACAGTGTACCGGCATATCCAGGAGAATATTACAGGAAGCCATCCGACAGTTTACAGACAGGTACCGGCCGGGGCGGAGATAGCTGTTATTTCACTGGCCAAAAATATCTCCTGGGATGATGACCGGTACAAAAAGCTTAATACGGTACCAGTCATCCGTCAGATACTTATCTACCCCCCTCTGGTGATCCAGCAGACCATGAACAAACGAACCGGGGATTTTAAAAAGATTAAGCAGAATCCTGTCGAGATGGCAGAGCTTAACGCTGATGATTGGCTGTGCTTTCCGGCGAAAATAGGTAAGTATATTGTTATGGTTTATTTTCACCTAACCTTTTTTGAGCTTGGATTGTCGCTGTGCAATCTTTTCCAGCTGGCAGAAGATCCAGATCTTGAGAAGAAACCTGATGCAGTCTTTATTTATGGAGTCGCGGATAACAAACTGGATAACCTTGCCAAATATCCGACTGTTTTTTATGATGACGAGAAGAATTCCATTTTTGTAGGCGCGATACCCGACAGGGCTGAATTCGGATATTTCGGTTACCTGAAAAAAATGATGCTTACTCTTCATAATTCCCTTGTGATGAAAGCCGGCAACATGCCTTTTCATGGAGCAATTATTAAGATACTCCTGCATGGGAACAAAGAGGCTACAATACTTATGATGGGTGATACCGGTGCAGGAAAATCAGAGACTCTCGAAGCCTTCCGTGTTCTTGGTGATAAACAAATACGTGACCTGAAAATAATTGCAGATGATATGGGGTCGATAGAACTCGACAGTGATGGCAATCCTATTGGATACGGAACCGAGATAGGTGCTTTCCTCAGGCTCGACGACCTTCAGCCCGGTTATGCATATGGTCATCTCGACCGATCAATAATAATGAATCCCAGCCAGGTTAATGCAAGGATCGTGTTCCCTGTTACAACTTTTAATACCATAATAACCGGACATAAAATTGACTATATCCTGTACGCAAATAATTATGAAGAAATTGATGATGACCATCCTGTTATCGAAAAGTTCAATACGCCGGAAATGGCCCTGGATATTTTCCGCAATGGTGCTGTTATGAGCAAGGGGACCACAACATCGACCGGGCTCGTTCATTCCTATTTTGCTAATATTTTTGGCCCGCCGGAGTACAGGGATATCCATGATAAAATTGCTAAAAGCCATTTCGCAGCCTTCTTCAAAACAGGAGTTTTTGTAGGCCAGATGAGGACCAGGCTCGGGATACGTGGCTATGAGTCTTCGGGGCCTAAGGAAGCTGCTACCGGGTTGCTGAAGATCATAGGAGCCCAGGAGTAATAAGCTATTTATCTTCCTTTTAACCAAAGATTTGCACGGAGTTTATGAAGAGTATCATTGCTTTTATCAGGAAAACATGTAATTACATTGTAATTACATTCTAAATATCCAGAAAAACCATCAAAAAAAGGCACGGATTATAAATCCGCGCCAGCATTAGTGTTCTTATATCCCCCCATCTGGGGAGCTGGGGATTAATACTTTTCAGGTACAGCTTCCTTCATCATTTCGTATACAGCATCGAAAATATCCTCAGCGCTTGGTTTTGAGAAGTAATCGCCATCGGTCGTATAAGCTGGCCTATGCTCTTTCCCGGTGAGGGTTTTAGGCGGAGAGTCGAGATAATTCCATCCTCCATGTTTTTCGAGCACTTCCTGCATCATATATGCAGTTGTTCCGCCAGGGACATCCTCATCGAGGAAAAGTATTCTTCCTGTTTTTTTAAGCGAGATCAATATCGTCCTGTTCCTGTCAAACGG
>JBBSAP010000292.1:0-2580 GCA_038252165.1 Bacteroidales bacterium
CCCATCCAATATTGGGTTTAATAAGAACTTTCTGCCCTTTCTGAACAAAAGCACCCATTCCTCCCAGTTCCTGAATTCCCAGATCAAACATCGCGTCAGGGTTTCCTCCCATGACAGCAACCATATCATATTTGGTGGTTCCAGGAACTGATGCCCACAATTTTTCATATCCCCCCAGGCTTAGAGCAGCACCGGCGGCAATTCCTGCTCCAACTGAAGACTTAAAGAACTCTCTTCTTCTCATAATTAATCCCTGATTTATTTTAATGGAAAAGTTTTCAAAAATACTACTTTTTTTTTATTATTCGTCAACGATTGTAAATTGTATATTAGCAACGGAATTATGGCTGAAATAATGATACGTTAATTTCAACTTTAGGCTTTCTTATTTGTTATTTAATCTTAAAAAGGGTCATTTAATGAAAGTACTTTATTACGATTGTTTCTCAGGAATAAGCGGTGATATGAATCTCGGTGCGATGATTGATCTTGGTATAGATTTATCATTTTTAAAAGGCGAGCTTGGCAAGTTAAATCTTCGCGGCTGGGAGCTTGTCGCAGAAAAGGCCCAGAGGCACGGCATTACCGGGACAAAAGTCACTGTAAGGCAAATAGTTCATGAACACACCCACAGGCACCTTTCTGATATTGAAAAGATAATCTACGGTTCATCTCTTTCTGAAGATGTCAAACAACTTACCATGAAAATCTTCATGAAGATCGCAACGGCAGAGGCCGCAGTACACGGGATCGACATTGAAGAAGTTCATTTCCATGAGGTTGGTGCTATAGATTCAATAATAGACATAGCCGGGGCAGCTATCTGTTTCAATGCATTGAATGTAGGAGCAGTATATGTTTCGGAAGTTGAACTTGGCAGCGGATTTGTAAATTGCGACCACGGGAAGCTTCCTGTTCCGGCTCCTGCCACTGTTGAAATAATCAAAGGTATACCTGTAAAGACCGGTGGAGTCGATTTTGAAGCGACCACCCCAACAGGAGCCGCTATCATTTCAGCTCTTGGAACAGGATTTGGCAGCGGGGCGCATTTGAAAATTGAAAAAACCGCTTATGGGGTCGGGCATAAGGATAATCCCTCAATTCCTAATCTGCTAAGGGTCTATCTCGGAGAAATTTCGGAGACTCAAGTCCCGGGACATAAAGCCCTTCTGATTGAATCAAATATCGATGATATGAATCCGGAGTTTTACGACCATATCATCAACAGGCTTTTTAAGGCAGGGGCATCGGATGTTTACTGTTCCCAGATAATAATGAAAAAAGGGAGACCGGGTGTTGTCTTAAATGTCATATGTGAATTGGGATTAGAGGATATAGTAAAGGAAATAATCTTCACAGAATCAACAACTCTGGGCATCAGAACATTTGATTTCAGTAAAGATACCCTGGCAAGAGAATTCGGGAAGCTCGATACAGTTTATGGCGAGGTTACCGTGAAACGCTCTTTTTATGAAGGAAAAGAGGTTTCGATAAAACCTGAATATGAAGAATGCAGGAAAATCGCTTCAGAAAGAAATATCCCTGTGAAAGAAGTATATAACAACATAGTAGCGTTATTAACACAGAATAAGAAATAGAGAATGATTGAGGACAAGACGAAAAAGCTTGATGAAATATTAAAAGAACTAAAATCTTTTGTTGTCGCATTTTCAGGAGGTGTCGACAGTTCATTTCTGATGTACAGGGCCCATTCCCTTGAAAAGATTAAAATGATCGGAGTAACAATCAAGACCCCCTATATTCCTGAAATTGAGCTTGAAGAAGCAATTGAATTTGCGAAATTGCATAGTATAAATCACAGGATCATCAATATAGCTTTTCCGGAGATCGTAAGAAATAATCCTGCCGAACGTTGTTATATATGTAAGAAAACCCTGTTCTCTGAATTAATGGCATTTGCAGAGGAAAATGGATTCAGGTACGTAATTGACGGGACTAACGCCGATGACATAAACGTGCACAGACCCGGGTTGAGGGCCCTCATGGAGCTCGGCATCCGAAGTCCTCTACAGGAAGCAGGGCTTACAAAAAAAGATATCAGGGAAATGTTGCGACAGGAGTCTCTTCCTGTCGCAGACAAACCTGCTATGGCCTGTCTTCTTACAAGAATACCATATAATACAACTGTCACCGAAGGTATGCTTAAAATGATTGAGCAGGCTGAACATTATCTTCTCCGCAGGGGTTTTCCCGGAACACGGGTCAGGATCCATGGTGATCTGGCAAGAATTGAGTGTTTGCCCGGCTATTTTGAAAGAATTATTCAAAACCCTGACAAAGAACATATTATAAGCACGCTGAAGAAAATCGGATTCAGATATGTATCTTTGGATCTTGAAGGATACCGATCAGGCAGTGCTGATCAATAAAATGACCATCTATGACCAGGAATGAAATTGAGAGTCTTCTTAAAGGGATTAAAAACGGAGAGAAAAGTGTTGAAGAAGCACTTGAAGTCCTGCAGAATTTTCCTTATACCGACCTGGGTTATGCAAAGATTGACCATCACAGGGAGATGCGAACCGGTTATCCGGAAATAGTATACTGTGCAGGTAAAAC
>JBBSAP010000293.1:0-2562 GCA_038252165.1 Bacteroidales bacterium
CCAGAGAAAGCTGCAAAAATGATGCTTCTTTTGTGACTGCCCTTTGTAAGAGCAAACTTTTCAGCAAGTTCAATCATTTCTCCAACTCCTGAAGCATTGTCATCAGCACCATGGTGTACCGCAACCGTATCGCCTGCCCTGCTGGATGAACCGCCCATGCCAAGATGGTCGAAATGCCCGCCAATAATTATAAATTCATTCCTGAGAAGTTCATCTTCCCCCGGAAGGAGCATAATGACATTCCTTGTATCTGACATTTTTACAATGACCTCTGATCCTGCATAAACCTTTGTTCCAGTTGTAAAACCTGAAGGGTTTTTTATCAGATTGATCCTCTTTTCAAGATCAGCTACAGTGGTCTTTGTTTTTGCAAGGATAATGTCGGCAATGTTTCTTTTAATCCTTAATACAGGTATCTCAACAGAGAATGCCTCGGAGGACAATGGCTCAAAACTGTCTTCCTTATCATTTATGGGTCCGGAGACCATAAGAACTCCGGAAGCTCCCAGGTCTTTAGCTAAAAGGGCTTTATCCCTGTCGCTGTTAAAAGGAATGAATCCGCTGACAGATTTGTTGGGTTCAGGGTCACCACGTAGTACAAGGACCCATTTCCCTTTTACATCTATCTTGTCATAATCATTCCATTGAATGCTGTCGTTTTTTATGTCGAATCCGTATCCGGCAAAAACAACTTCGGCTTCCAGCTTCGAATTGCCACTGAAAGATAATGGCATAATACCGGTTGATAAATTGAATTCCTGACCATCAACAGAAAGAAAATTCTTTTCACCGGCGATCACTTTGTCCGCTACCTTATACCTTTGGAAACCGTCGCCCGATAGTGGCTTAAGCCCTGCCTGCGATAGCTGGAACTTTATATAATATGCTGCCAGGCTGTCTCCCGGTGTTCCTGTCTGCCTTCCTTTCAGCGAGTCGGATGAAAGGAACTTAATATGATCCTGAAGCTCTCCGGCCCCAATATCTCTGGTAACAGAGGTATTGCAGGAATATGCAGCGATCAGATAGAAAAAAGCAACGGGAATGATCCTCTTAAGAATAATCATTATTGAAAATATATACATTATACATCAGTAACAACCTTTTATTCGAAAAGTTTAAAAGCCTTTTTAATGAGTCCGATAGCTTCCCTCAACTGTTCCTCGGTGATTACTAGCGGCGGGGCAAAGCGTATTATGTGTTCATGTGTTGGTTTGGCTAATAATCCGCATTCTTTCATGGCGAGACAGACATCCCATGCGGTCTTACCGTTTTTCGGCCTGATAACCACAGCATTGAGAAGCCCTTTGCCTCTTACCAACTCTATCATATCCGACTTTAAGCTTCTCATTTCATCCCTGAATATTTTCCCGAGGTTTTCAGCATTTTCAGCAAGTTTTTCATCCTTGATAACTGTCAGCGCAGCAATTGCGACCTTGTCAGCCAACGGATTCCCTCCGAATGTTGATCCATGTTCGCCAGGTTTAATAGTGAGCATGATATCATCATCGGCCAGTACTGCAGAAACGGGCAGAACTCCTCCGGAGAGCGCCTTGCCCAGAATAAGAATATCCGGACGGACCCCCTCATGGTCGCATGCCAGAAGCTTTCCGGTACGGGCTATCCCTGTCTGAACTTCATCAGCAATAAACAGGACATTATGTTTTTTACAGAGGTCATATGATTTTTTCAGATAGCCTTCATCAGGAACAAAAACACCTGCTTCGCCCTGAATGGGCTCAACAAGGAAGCCGGCAACATCAGGATCTTTCAATGCATTCTCAAGCGCACCCAGATCGTTGTAGGGAATTATTATAAAGCCCGGAGTAAACGGACCGTAATCGTTCCTGGCATCCGGATCGGTTGACATCGAAATTATAGCAATGGTCCTCCCGTGAAAGTTGCCCTCGCAGCAGATTATTTTTGCATTGTTCTCCTTTATCCCTTTCTTTTTGTAACCCCATTTGCGGCACAACTTAAGAGCCGTTTCGTCACCTTCAGCGCCTGAATTCATCGGAAGGACCTTGTCATAACCGAAATATTTCGTTACATACTCTTCATATTCTCCAAGTACAGAATTATAAAAAGCCCTTGAGGTAAGGGTCAGCTTCTGAGCCTGATCAGTTAATGCCTTAATAATTTTCGGATGGCAATGACCCTGGTTCACAGCAGAGTAAGCTGATAGAAAATCAAAATATCTCTTTCCTTCTACGTCCCATACAAACGGACCTTCGCCTCTTTCAAGGATAACTGGCAGGGGATGATAATTATGTGCCCCATACCTGTCTTCACGATTAATATAGTCCTGTGCATTCATGTTATTGATATTTAATTAGTTACGTAATTTAGAAATTTAGTTACAATTTTACGAAAGCTTTTCATCATTTCAAAATTTCAATACTTACCGGTCCGATCAAGCCCGATTCAGCCAGAGGATATCCTTTCCCGTAAAGCAATCCCTGTAAAAAGCTGAATTTACTCACTATCTGTAAGATCTGGTCTTAATTCTTCTGTTCTCCTGATGGACTGGTCATGTCTCCATTTCTCTATTTCAGCTGCATGACC
>JBBSAP010000294.1:0-2555 GCA_038252165.1 Bacteroidales bacterium
AAAGTCCAATATCCCCGGTTACATCCGGGGTAGGATTGATAATCTTTTTATCAACCCCGAAGCGGGTTGAAGTTGTTTTATTAAGAATATCTTCCTTATTACACACATTCATCCGACAGTATGTTCTGCTTATCTTATAAAAGATATAAAAGAAGCCAGCCATGCTCTGATCCTGAGGGAAAGATCTTTGTTTCTGAATTTTCCAGGATGGCAGGTTGGATACAGTGGATTTACGTATCACATTTCAAGTAAGGAATCACTTATCAATTATGTAAAGAATCAGGATGTGCATCATAAAACGATCTCCTATAAAGATGAGTTGATTAAATTGTTAAATGAGCATAATGTGGATTTTAAAGAAGAGAATCTGTTTATTTAAATTTCTTCAACACCTCCGGTGTTGTACCTATAATGCCAGACTATTACCATGGATGTAACCATGGATATTGGACTTCCAGCCTTCAAGGCTGACTCCTTCGTAAAAAATTCCCATAGGGGATTTTTATCCTCGGCCCACTAAGGCATATTTTTATTAATTAGTGGTTTTAGTTGACACTATCCACACCCATATTTTCCTACAAAGTTTTAAAGACCTCTCATTGGGTTTGGGCTTAACTCTTTGAATATTTGTGTCTTCTCTATGGTTCTCTGTGTAACAAAAAGCGTATAATACAATTTCTTTCACATTATTTACAACATCCCTTTTTTCAATTATTAAAAGTCATTACATTTATTCGCTTTGATATTTCAATATTTCACCCCAAACCTGTTTCTATGCTGAGGAAGACCAATTACCTGATTCTGCTTTTTGTTGTTTCAGTAAGCCTGAATTCGTTCAGTCAGAAAATTGATTCAACATCATTTCAGATGAATTCCAGGCTCAGCTTTTATTCATATGAAAAGAGCTGTGATATGATCATTCATATCCCTCAGGCGCTTATATGGAACCAGTTAAGTATTGTTTTGAAGATCAACAACAAGGAACTAACCTCCTGGAAGGGCATCCCGGGTAATAAAATCCTTAGTCTTCCATTTGACATTGCTATGACGTCTGCAACCTATAATGTCACAGCGGAAATAAAATCATCAAATGGATCCGGGTACAAAACGACTGCCGGTTTAACCATTCTCGGTTACAAGCCCAATGAGGTAAAAACCGACAGGCTTACCGGAGGACTGATAGTTAACAGAAAAATATTTTTCCCATTCGGATTCTATTGCTATTCACCTGTTTACCCGACACTTCCTGAAGAAGAGATTGTGAAAGGTTTCAATATGATCTCCCCATACCAGAAGATATTGCCGGAAACACTGAATGAGAGGATAGCTTATATGGACAGGTGCGCCATGATTGGGATGAAGGTGCATTATAATCTCCTGTCGGTTTCGGGGGGAGGCGGTGTCTCTTCAAAAATTGAAAGTATCTCCGAATCAGAGAAGAGAGAAAGACTGGTTTCCGAAATAAGGACTTTTATGGATCACCCGGCCCTTCTTGCATGGTACATTTCCGATGAACCCAATGGATTTAAAATTCCTCCTTCAGAACTTGAGGGAGCCTATAGGACAATAAAGGAAATTGATCCATGGCATCCGGTTTCGGTGGTTTTTATGGCTCCGTTCCTGTCTTCAAAAAAATATGCCAATGCCCTTGACATTGTCATGGCTGATCCCTATCCGGTACCGCATGGTTCCGTTTCGCAGACAGGTGATGTTGCAAAACAGCTTAGATCTGAATTTGAAGGGAAAAGGCCGGTTTGGATCGTCCCACAGGCTTTTGGAGGAGGTGAATGGTGGGAACGCGAACCAACATACCAGGAGCTGAGGAGCATGACTTACCAGGCAATAGTAAATGGTGCCAGGGGAATACAATATTTCGTCAGGCACGGCATGAACTCCTTCCCGAAATCAACATCAGCATGGAACGAATGCGGAAGGATGGCGCTCGAAATAGCAGAGATAACACCATGGATACTTTCGGATGAGAAACCATTACCTGTAACAGTCTCTTCAGGTAACGTGCTTATTACTTCAGCACTTCATGACGGACAGCTTCTTGTAATTGCTGTCAATAAGGTAAATTCACCTCAGAAAGTCGATATAAATATCTCAGGATCAGTATTAAGCCCGGCCAAAGTACTTTTTGAAAACCGCTCGGTACCGGTTCATGCAAGCGGGTTTTCAGATTACCTGCCAGCATTCGGATCGCAGGTGTACCTGATAAATACACGTCCAATAAAACAAGCCGTAAAGCCATATAAGAACAACCTTATAAAGGACCCCGGATTTGAGGATGTTTCAAGTGCCGGTGTGCCTTCATCATGTTATGCCTGGAATGAAGGTGACAGGGGGTCGACATATTTTATCGATTCACGGGAGCATTTCGAAGGGAATCACTCGCTAAGACTTGTTACTCCACGTGAAAACAAAGGAACCAGGTTGAGGTTCTTCCCGATACCGATTTAAAAGGGAAGGACTTTTATGCTTACAATCTGGGCAAAAACCGAACAAAGTCTGTATGAGAAGAAAGACGCACCCTATTTCGAACTGGGACTCGG
>JBBSAP010000295.1:0-2516 GCA_038252165.1 Bacteroidales bacterium
ATGTGGCTGACATAGAAATGGAGTTTGGAGTTTGGAGTTTAGAGTTTGGAATATAGTGTTTAGAGTTTTAAACGCCTCTGCCATCGAATCCGGGTTCGGGTTTCAATGGGAACTTCACCGGCATGTTATCCCGTGTTGAACGATATATTGCAGTGAATAATTCAACGGTTTTACGTCCGGCTTCACCTGTAACAAGAGGATCAGAATCATTTTTTATGGCGTTGATGAAATCTTCGATCTGGCATTGCATATAGTAAACCGTCGGATCATACTTATTAAATATATCAGTATCCTCTTTTATCCATTTCTTAAGCATCTTCTCTTCTCCGGGGACTGTCCAAAGGTCATTTACAGGCGGTTCCGCAACACCCGTCATCCCTGCGATAAACATTGCACCGCCATCAGTCTGGACTCCGACAGAAGCTCCGTTTTCACCATGAATATGCACTTTCCCGTAAATGCCTGGTTTCTGGGAGTTGCTGACAAGAATATTTCCTATTGCTCCGCTTCTGAATTTTACTATTGCGACAGCAGTGTCATCAACCTCGATATAAGGATGGTTAAGGTTCTTCCAGACTCCATAAACTTCAGCAATGTCGCCCATGAACCATAGTAAAAGATCGAGCTGATGCGGTGACTGGTTTACAAGAACACCTCCCCCTTCCGTTTTCCAGGTTCCCCTCCAGGCATCTGAATCATAGTACGCCTTGTCTCTCCAGCCGAGCATGGTGACCGTTGCAAGTACAGGCTTTCCAATCTTTCCACTGTCAATGGCTTCCCTGACTCTCATCACAGGTGAATACCATCGGCGCTGGCTAATTACCCCAAGCTTTGCGTACCTTAGTCTGCACGCATTTATAATCGCCTCGCAATCGCGGAGGTCAGATGCCAGAGGCTTTTCAACCAGCACATTGGCTCCGGCTTCAGCAGCCTCTACGGCGGGTTGTCGGTGAAAGGGATGCGGAGTGCAGACGATAACCAGATCAGTCTCGTTTTCAAGTACCATCGGGGCAATCGCGGAATAGGACCTGGTTTTGTACTGTGAGGCGAAATCCCTGGCGGTTTCCGGGCTTCTGCTCCATACGCCCGAAAGACGGGCATTTGGTATATTCTTAATTGCTTTTGCATGAAGATGAGCAACTTTACCGCATCCGGCAATTGATATATTATATATCCTTTCAGATTTCATAAAATCAGGTTAAGGAATCAGTATCACTTTTTTAAGATTTCCCTCTTTATTATATAATCTTCTGAACCAATCAGCTCCTTCGGCAAGCGGTGCAAGGGCTGAAATCTGGTCATCTACATTCAGTCTCCCGGCTTCCAGCAATTTTAGAATGACTTCATATTCACCTCTTATGGCACAGCTTCCCAGTATTTTCAATTCCCCTGTGACAACCTTTTGAAGCGGCATCTCGATGATTTTTGAAGTATTGCCAATCAGAACCACCGTTCCTCCTTTTCTTATTACTGCAATAGCAGTATTTACCGTTTCACTTTTACCGACGGCTTCAAAAGAGATATCAGCGCCGCGTGAATTGGTAAGAGTTTTTATTTTTTCTCCGATGTTTCCTTCTGATGGATCAAACACTTCATCTGCTCCGCCCTGTTTTGCACCAGTCAGTCTGGCATGATCATTGTCAATTGCTATGATTTTTCCTGCTCCGGCGATCTTCAGGAGCTTTATTACAAAAATTCCGATCATGCCTGCTCCTGTGACAACACAATAATCGCCCGCCTTCATTTTTGAAACATTCAGTGAATGAAGGGCTACGGCAGCAGCTTCAACCATTGCGGCTTGTTCGAAGGTTACCGAACCGGGAATCATATAAAGTATATGCTGCGGCACCGAAATCAATTCTGCAAAGGCGCCATTGCGTTTGAAATCACCCGGAGAGACTCCCAGCACCTCCCTGTTATCGCTGAGGTTATATCTGCCCTCAAGTGTAAACCAGTCATCAAGAGGGTATACTGTTGAGTCGAAAGTAACCCTGTCCCCCTTGTGCCATTTTTTAACAGCCTGTCCGGTTGCTTCAATAATGCCTGAGGCCTCGTGACCCATAATAAGCGGGGGAATCCTCCTTCCGGTGCTGCCGTCAAGGCCATGGACATCCGATCCGCATATCCCACAGGCTTTAACCCTTACAAGAACTTCATCCGGCCCGATATGAGGGTCAGGAACATCTTTGTAAACAAGTTTATTATATTCCTCAAGTACAAGAGCTTTCATCTCTTAAAAAATGATTAATACCTATTATGAATGAAGAGTGATAAACAAATATAATAAAAACGGCCGACATTCATTCCACCAAAACAACTACCAGGTCCATTACATTGGTAAAGGTTGGGTTCGTAATTATGAGCCCGCCAACACGTTTAAAAAAGCTATAAGAGTTGAAGTCACAGAGATAATTAACAGGATCCTCATTTAACGAGAATGCCTTCAATACTGTTTCCGAATCGGAAACAGCCCCTGCAGCATCTGTAGGTCCGTCGGTTCCGTCGGTACCCGCTGA
>JBBSAP010000296.1:0-2510 GCA_038252165.1 Bacteroidales bacterium
CTATAAGGGCAAGATTGTATCTCCCGGAGTCTATTTCTATCAGTGCGATGTGTTTGAAAGAAGAATTTCGGGGCTTGAGCAATTCCACCTTTCAGGATTTATCCATGTTATAACAGAAGCAGGTGCAACAGTAACCAAGCCGGAATTGTAATTAAAATGAGATTTTCAATCATGAAAAAGATATTATTGTTCATTTCATTTTTTGGAGCTTCCCTGATAATAACAGGCCAGCGGCCTGTTGATTATCTGATGAAGGGGAAAGCCCTTGTTGAAGCCGGAAAGCCTGATGATGGAATTGATATCCTGACAAAGGCACTGGAGATTTTCCCTGAGAGCCCCGTTTATATTGGCCGCGCCGAAGCCTTTATGGCCAGGGGTGACTATTCGCAGGCTATAAACGATTTTAATTCTGCAAACAAGATCTCCCCATCGTCGGGAGAATACGGTCTGGCCCGCATATATGCGCTGAAAGGAGATGCTGCTACTGCTGTTTATCACCTCGAATCATGCCTGAAATCATCTTTCAGGAAAAGCGAAAAGGAAATTATGCTTGATCCATCGTTCAGCCTTATCGAGAACAGGCCTGAATGGCGACAGTTCTGGAAGAAGGAGTGGTATGGAACCCGCGAAAAAGGCATTTCAGAAATAGAATATGATCTTTCAACCGGGAACATTGCACAGGCCAAAATTACCTTATCTGAACTTTCCGGGAATTATCCGGGTCAGGATGACATTATTTTTGCAGGAGCCCTGATAAACTTCTTCGAAAAAAAGTATACCGAATCGGCTAAAGCCATTTCAGGTTTGCTGACAGAAGAACCTGAGAATGAAAAGTATCTCAGGCTATTATCCAGAACACAGGAAGCATCTGGTAATTCAG
Source organism: Bacteroidales bacterium (assembly GCA_038252165.1). Lineage (GTDB taxonomy): Bacteria > Bacteroidota > Bacteroidia > Bacteroidales > VadinHA17 > LD21. Next base: position 881 of record JBBSAP010000296.1, read on the forward strand.
TAGGTGCCTCTTCAACATACAGCAAGCTGCTTGAAAGTGGTATTCCTGATCCTGAACTACTTATACTCCGGGCAGAATGTTACAGGAAGACTGGCGAGACTGGTAAGGCTCTTGATGATGTTGCAAAATACCTCGATCTTTATCCGGCAAACAAAAAAGCCATCAGTTTTGCAGGGAAACTTGAATCAGCATCGGGCGATAATATAAAGGCGCTTGCATATTTCTCGGAAAATCTTAAACTGCATCCAAATGATGCTGAGTGCTATGTTGACCGGGCAAACTCCTATTTTATTTCAAGATCATGGGATTTTGCCATAAAGGATTACAGCATGTCGCTTGACTTGCAGCCTGAAAATTCGGAGGCCTGGTTAAATAAGGGCATTTCACTGCTGAATTCAGGGAAGAAAACAGATGCATGCTATGATTTCAGGAAATCATTTAGCCTGGGAAATAAAAAAGCCACTGAGTACCTGAGCCGGAACTGCATAAAATAATCTGAATTACAGGGAGTTATTTAATATTCTTCAGGATCTTTTCGAACAGATCGTGCGGTTTGAACGGTTTCAGGACATAATCATTAATGCTCAGATCCTCAATTTTACCCTGACTTTCCGACATTATTGCAGCTGTAAGAGCTACAACAGGGATATTGCTGATTCTTGATTTATCTGATTTTCTGATCACCCTGGTTGCCTCAATCCCATCCATAACCGGCATATGCAGATCCATAAGAATAAGATCAAAATCCTCTTTTTCCAGGATTTCTAGAGCAAGCTTTCCGTTTTCAACATGGGTAACTTTAACACCCCAGCCAGTAAGGAATTTATTTGCTACAAAGAAATTGATCTTATTATCTTCAGCCACAAGAATCCTTTTGCCTTCAAGTCCGGAATAAGACTCAATGATTTCCTCTTTTTCAACATTAGTGGTATGGTCAGGTATCCCGAAGAAGAGAACAAACCTGAAAGTTGATCCCTGGTCCGGTTCGCTCTCAACATCGATTTTACCTTCCTGCAGTTCAACAAGCTTTTTGCATATTGCCAAACCGAGGCCGGTTCCTCCATAATGCCTTGTGGTATCAGGTGAGGCCTGAGTAAAGCTTTCAAAAATCATATCATGTTTGTCCCTGGGAATTCCCAGTCCTGTATCCTTAACAAGAAATTCAATACAGGACTTCTTATTTTTGCGTTCAAGCTCCTTTATTATAATATGTATACTGCCTTTTTGGGTGAATTTAATGGCATTTGAAAGCAGATTTGAAAGGATCTGATTAAGCCTGATTGAATCCCCGATCACTTCGGATGGAAGCTCATTTTCTTTTATAATATCAAACTCAAGGTTTTTGGATTTCGATCTGAAGGAGTAAGTTCTCAGGATATCATTAAGAAAGTCGTTGAGGTTGAACTGTGCCTGTTCAAAAACTATCTTTCCTGACTCCATCTTATTGTAGTCAAGGACATCATTGACCAGAGTAAGAAGGTGATTCCCCGAAAACCTGAGTGTCTTGATGAAATCCATCTGGTCTTCCCTTGGATTTCCCTGTAACAGAAGGTTTGTAATGCCTATCACTTCATTCAGAGGAGTTCGGATCTCATGACTCATTGTAGACATGAACTGCTGTTTGGATTGA
>JBBSAP010000297.1:0-2508 GCA_038252165.1 Bacteroidales bacterium
ACGGGTCGTAGAAGAATTGAAGCAATTGATACTAAAACAGGTGCTACAGAAACGGAAACCAAACAGAAAATATGATCGGCGCACAAAACAGGGAAAATATCGAAAATATAAATAAATATGTTATGTTAGCACCATTACTCCTTGGAGGGGCCTGGGGTGGGTAAAAAGGGTATTAACTTCGTTGATCCCCAAAGGAGAGATCCTTGCAAAGCCAGAATAAACCCTTCGGGTTTTTGTTTATTTTCCCTTCAGTTCCTTCAGAATGCAGGCATTCTTCGGTACTTTGGCAAAATAAACAATCCCGCCCTGGGCGGGATTTATTCTGGCTTTGCGGAGAGAGGGGGATTCGAACCCCCGGTACAGTTACCCATACGGCAGTTTAGCAAACTGCTGGTTTAAGCCACTCACCCATCTCTCCCTGTTGCCTTGTGAGCGACAAAAATAGGAAAACATGTATAAACTGCAAAATCCTGAGATACTTATTTCAATCCTTTAAGAATGTCGGTGACCAGCTTAAAGTTCTCAAGAGTCTCCTCATCAAGATCCTTAACACCGATCTGTCCCGATCGGACATTACTGAGGAACCTGCTCATCACAAAATTTCTTGGAACCTCCTTATCTCTTACATAAACTGAATTGGGTACGGTAATCCCTTCCCGGGTATTGATAATATGATTTTTAAAATCAAGCGTAGAAAAGAGGTCTTCAGCATCCTGAAATGACTCCGGAAGTTTAATAATCGGATCCTTGCCGCTTTTTGTTGTAATGAAAACAGTTCTTCGCAGGTTCTCTTCGATCTGATTTTCTTTCTCATTCTCAAAAAGCAGGACGCCAAACTCCATTCCCCATCCCATAAGTATATTGCATAATAATGGCATGGACGATATATCGGTCGATGGTATTATGCTGATATTTCCCCTGAAACCTGTAAGAAGAGTTATTGCGTTCAGAAGGTAAAATGACCCTATGTCATTCACAATCAGGTTGAACCGTATAGTTGAGAACCCTTCCCTTCCCATGGGATTGCCCAGAATGCTCTGCAACGGTGTCAGCGTATCAGACGTTGCTGTTGACAATTGGAGCGGATCCAATATACGTGTTGTACTTCTGAGACTATCAATATCGTCACGCTGAACCGCCAGAACACGGTGAAGCTTGTTTATCTCAACAAGATGAGGTGAATGGGTCGTATAAATTACCTGGATTTTCTGGCTTATATCCTCAAAGACTTTAAGAACATCTTCCTGGGCTCTTGCATGCAGACTTACACCAGGTTCATCAACCAGAAGGACCAACGGTTTGCTGTTTTCACAGGCTGATGCCTTCAACTCCATGTAAAATGAAAGGAACCACCTGACTCCACGACTCCTTTGTTTGGGATAGAGCCTCTCGCCTTCGTCCTTTATCCAGAATTCCAGGTAGGGCCTGCCGGCTTTTCCTGTATGGCTTGAACTATAGTGATCAAGCTCAAACTGTATGTTTATCTTATTGTTGCGTCCGATTGACTGCTGCCAGAAATCCTGAAAATTACAGGTCAGCGAATGATTCAGGTTTTCAATCTTCTGCTTAAGTATCCTGCTTGAAGGTTGTTCAAAAAAGGAAAAATCGAGCTGGGCGAGGGTCAGAAAGTTACGGGCAGCCTTAAAACCTTCAACCTTATCATTCCCTGAAATTATATCAGCAAGGTCGATCCTGTTCGGAAGAAGGCTGCCAAAATCTTCGAACATCTCAATTTCGGGACAATATTCAAAATATTTCTTTCCAAGTATTTTGCTGTTCAGATGCGATTTGTATGAGCTGACAGTTTCATCAACTTTCCTGGTAGCCTGATCTTCAGAAAACCCTTCCATCAGGTAGCCCGACATTGCTATGTGCCTGTCAAGCTCTTCACTCCTTTGTTCCTTTTCAACCCTGGTCTTCCTGTAATCATTAAGTATATTGTTCCATTCAAGGTCCTCACCGCTGACCACCGGCCTCATTAAAAGGGTCATCTTCTGATGCCTCTCTTCAAGTTTTACTGCTAGTTCGCTGAGGTGACGGTCGATGGCTACGCACTTTTCTTCCAATGATAGCCAGGTTTCTCCTGCTTTGCTTATTGTATGAAATTTTGACAGATCCTTAACAGCATCTTCTTCCCTCTTTTTCAGATCGCCAAATTGATTCTTCAGTGCCGGATATTGAGACCCTGGCGAAGAGCTCAGGTCAACTGCCTTCTTGCCAAAGAGAGTAAATCCTTTCCTGTTCCCCTTTGCTTCGGCTACCTTTTCTTTCAACAACGCAACTCTTGTACCCAGATCGTTAAGCTTTGATCCTTTCTCGTTTATATTGCTTATCTCACTCTTGAGTTTCACTTTCACATCTTCGAGATAAAGACGCCAGGCATCTTCCAGGGAATCAAGATACTGGCTGATCTTTCCGCTGACCGTAATTTCGGACGACAGATCCGCGATCCATTTTCTCGTTAGCTCTATCTGGGTAAGCCCTGATAAAAGTTCCTTTAGCTCCGTA
>JBBSAP010000298.1:0-2502 GCA_038252165.1 Bacteroidales bacterium
GGTGGACGGGGTTGATGCATTTACGGTAGTTCTGAAGAATGAGCAGAAAAAACCGCTGGAGGAACAATCCCTGCCTGTTTTTATGGCAGAACCGGATGACGGTGAAAAAGTAACTATTATCCCTGTTGAGGGGAAAGGACTCTGGGGTCCGATTTATGGCTATGTTTCGCTGAAATCAGATATGAATACCATTTATGGAACCAATTTCGATCATAAGGGAGAGACTCCCGGACTTGGAGCCGAGATCAGCACAACTGCCTTTGAAAGCCAGTTTCATGGTAAAAAACTATTTGACAATGATAAATTTATCTCGGTTCAGGTAATCAAAGGAGGTGCGCCTGAAGGTGACATCCATGGCGTTGATGCGATCTCGGGAGGAACAATAACCAGCAAGGGTCTTCAGAAAACGATCTTTGACTGTCTGCAGAAATATAACGGCTATCTCTTAAAAAACAGGATTTAAAATATGGACAACCACGAAAAAGAGCCGATTTTCTCGGCGAAAAACCTGAAGCTTCTGACTGAACCTCTGGGGCGGAACAATCCCATCACCGTTCAGGTTCTGGGCATCTGCTCAGCGCTCGCGGTCACAGTAAAGCTGAAGCCGGCATTAGTAATGGCATTATCAGTCACAATTGTCACGGCTGTTTCAAACCTTGTTATAGCTTCCCTGAGGAAGTATATCCCCGACAGAATAAGGATAATTGTCCAGCTGGTCGTAATCGCCACTATGGTGATTCTTGTTGATCAGTTCTTAAAGGCTTATGTCTTTGATGTAAGCAAACAGCTGTCGGTTTTTGTAGGTCTCATAATAACTAACTGTATAATTATGGGAAGGCTCGAAGCCTTTGCAATGGCCAATAAACCCTGGCCTTCATTTATTGACGGTATTGGCAATGGGGCCGGATACGGATTAATACTGGTTGTGGTGTCATTCATCAGGGAGCTTTTTGGCTCAGGTACCATTTACGGTTATCCGGTATTTGAAAAACTGGGTCTCTATAAAAGCGGCTATGAAAACAACGGGATGGTCATACTTCCTCCAATGGCCCTGATAATTGTAGGTCTTATAATATGGGTCCATCGGAGCAGGGACAAAAGCCTGGTAGAAAAAAATTAGAAAGGAATTGCTATGGAAAATCTGCTGAATATTTTTATCAAGTCGATCTTTGTCGACAATATGATCTTTGCCTTTTTCCTGGGCATGTGCTCATTCCTCGCTGTTTCAAAATCAGTCAAAACCGCTATGGGGCTTGGAGTTGCAGTCATTTTTGTTCTCCTGATCACGGTTCCCATAAACTTCCTTATTGAAAAATATGTATTGAGAAAAGGCGCAATGATATGGCTCGGTGAAGGTTTTGGTGATGTAGATCTGAGTTTCCTCACGTTTATGGTTTTTATAGCTACCATTGCAGCAATGGTACAGCTGGTCGAAATGGTGGTTGAGAAGTTCAGCCCTTCATTATATAATTCACTCGGAATATTCCTTCCGCTGATAGCTGTTAACTGTGCAATCCTGGGAGCCTCACTTTTCATGCAGGAAAGGGAATATGAGAATCTTGCCGAAGCAACTGTATTTGGTGTTGGCTCAGGGGTGGGATGGATGCTGGCAATAGTGAGTATTGCCGCAATAAGGGAGAAGTTGAAATACAGCAACGTCCCGGATCCTCTGAAAGGTCTGGGAATAACTTTCATTCTGACCGGACTGATGGCAATAGCATTTATGGGATTTATGGGTATTAAACTCTAAGAAAAAATTTATTATGGTTCTGGCGGTTACAACTTTAGGGACTCTTTTTTATAGCGTTATTGTTTTTCTCATCATTATAATGCTATTGGTGATTATGCTCCTGTTTGCCAGGGACAAGCTTTCACCCAAAGGGGACATAACACTGCAAATTAATGACCGTGAAATTGTCGTATCACCGGGTTCAAACCTTCTTTCAACACTTTCCGGAAACGGGATATTTCTTCCTTCTGCATGCGGTGGCGGAGGTACATGTGGAATGTGCAGATGTCAGATTACGGAGGGAGGCGGATCGATACTGCTTACTGAAACAGGATTCTTTACAAGAAAGGAGCAGCAGAACCATTGGCGACTTGGCTGTCAGGTTAAGATCAGGGAAGATCTCAAAATTAAACTTCCTGAATCCGTTCTTGGAATTAAAAAATGGGAGTGTGAGGTCGTCTCGAACATGAATGTCGCAACATTTATTAAAGAATTTGTTGTAAAACTGCCTGCAGGAGAATTACTTGATTTTGAACCAGGAGGATATGTACAGATTGATGTTCCAAAATATGAGACCAGCTTTAAGGACTTTTCAATAGAAGAAGAGTACAGGAGTGACTGGGATAAATATAGGATGTGGGACCTTGGAATAAAGAATACCGAAGAGACTTACCGTGCTTACTCAATGGCCAATTATCCTGCTGAAAAGAACCTCATAAAGCTGAATATCAGGATTGCCACTCCACCATGGGAAAAGGCAAAAAACAGTTTTA
>JBBSAP010000299.1:0-2491 GCA_038252165.1 Bacteroidales bacterium
AATGTTCTTGAACTTGTACTTGACTCATTACCAGTAGGGTCAACAATTTATGCTGGCCCCGATACCGCTATCTTCTCATTTGATTATATAATTCAGCTGGTGGCTGATCCACCAATTACCGGAGGAACTGGAAAATGGACAATAATCGACGGGACAGGCAGTTTTGAAAATGATACGGATAACAAGACTAAAGTTACGGGTTTATCAAATGGATTAAACACTTATTTGTGGACGGTGACCAGGGGAGCCTGCAAGATGGAGGATGAGGTGGAAGTATCAATTTTTAAAATGGTTATTCCTGAAGGCTTTTCCCCAAACAACGATCCGGGTGGTTTTAATAACACATTCAGGATAAACGGACTCGACCTGCCAAACCAGACAGCTGAGCTGACAGTAATAAACGGAGCCGGGACCGAAGTGTACCGCACTTCTAATTTTAACGGGAATGAATGGAATGACTGGGATGGCAGGAATTTGAAAGGGATTGATCTTCCGGAGGGTACATATTATTACCTGCTGAAGTTAACATCGAAAGGAAACGGCCAGATCTTCAAGAAAAGCGGTTTTATAGTATTGAAAAGATATTAAGAGATGATTGGTATCACAAAACATATAAATAATTCTGATATTAAGAAGGGCCAATTCAGGGAATTATGCGTTCTGTTACTTTTTATTTTTAATCTGGCTTCCGGGCAGGTGTCTGATTCTTCAAGGATAAATCTTGGGTTCCCTGTTTACAGTCAATACCTTCAGAATGGTCTTTTGATCAATCCTGCATATACTGGCACTCGGGAAGTTTTAAGCGGCTTTCTGTCATATAGGATGCAATGGATGGGAACGAGCGGATCACCTCTGCTTCAATCAGTCTCTTTTCATTCACCTATGAAGAATGATAAAGTGGCCCTGGGAATGATGGCTCAGTTTATGAAATACGGGGCCACAAAATCGACAAGTATTTATGGCAGTTATGCTTATCATATAAAGCTGAAGAAAGGGAAAATCTCCTTTGGGCTAAAGGCAGGAGCTGATCTCTCAAATACCGATTACACGGGCTTGCTTCTGAATGATCCCGGTGACCCCGTGTTCTCATCAAATGAGAAATCACTTGTGCTTCCGAATTTTGGTTCGGGAATTTATTATTTCTCAGACAGGCTCTTTGCAGGCCTTGCAATCCCTGCATTCCTGAATTACAGACGTAGCAGCAGCGGATCAGCAGTTCCGTATCATAGCTTCAGCCAGTATGATTTCCTTTTCTCTGCTGGCGCCCTCATTTCTATTGCCCCGATTCTTAAATTCAAACCATCAATCCTTGTTGATTATTCATTGCAGAACACGAGAAAGCTTACCCAGCTTGATTTAAATGGAAACTTTATAATAGCGGACCTTGTATGGGCAGGAGGCTCATGGAGGGTATCTGAACAGGTGGCTGTCGCTATCCTGCAGGTACAGCTCAATAACCAGCTGATGTTTGGATTTTCTTATGATTATCCTTTCGGAAGGATGAATTCCTATTCAAAAGGATCGACTGAATTTATATTAAGGTATGAATTCCGCTATAGGGTGAGTGCTGCCAATCCCAGATATTTCTGATAAGTATGAAAAGAGGATGGACCATAATATTGATTTTATTTGCTGTTCTGTCGGGAAATGGCATTAACGCTCAGGACATATCGCCTTATGCAGTTTCTAGATTATCATTCAACCTTCAGGGATTCAGTGAGATATCACCAGTGATTGTTAAGGATGGCATTATGTTTTGTTCCGACAGGAGACTGAGCGGAGTTATTGACCGCACCTCTTTTGACGACCGCAGACTTTACAGTATATATATCGCGGAAAAAAAGGATACTGCCGACTGGCGCAGGCCAATATCTGTAAAAAGCGAAAGGTCCGCCCAGTTCAATATCGGTCCGCTATGTATTGGCCCTGACGGGAAAACCGTTTTTTTCACAAGTGAAATTGAAACCGGGGTCCCTTCAAGAAGCAGGAAGTTCAGGAATCATAGCGGCATCTTTACTGCTGAGCTTAATGGGTTGCAGCTGATTTCAATCAAACCTTTTAAATATAACAGCCTTCAATACAATATGGGCCAGCCTTCAATAAGCGCCGACGGAAGATTCCTTTACTTTGCCTCAGATATGCCGGGAGGACAGGGAGGATCCGACATATGGTTCAGCGAATCAGTAAACGGGGAATGGAGTGCGCCCGTTAATCTGGGATCAAAGGTGAACTCATCGGAAACAGATAATTATCCTTGTTTACACCCTTCAGGGAGACTCTATTTCACTTCCAATCGTCCGGGAGGTATGGGAGGCCTTGATGTGTATTATTCCGATAATGTTGACGGTTTTTGGGAGCTACCGGTCAGGCTTCCTGAACCCATAAACTCACGTTCGGATGATTTTGCTTTTGTCGCCCTGCCCGATCTCCAGAAAGGCTATTTCGCATCAAACAGGCGAAGGAATGATGATATTTACGAATTTACAACAAC
>JBBSAP010000300.1:0-2455 GCA_038252165.1 Bacteroidales bacterium
CATAGGTAATGATATGGCAGTCCGGTTTTGACATTCGTTTCACGATTGAACCAGTTATCAAGACCGACAACAGGCTGAGAGAATAAATTCTGTGAAACAAATACAAGGAACAGCAAAAGAATTATTATTAACTGATGCCAGGATCTTTTATGATTTCTCATGATCATTTTGGTTTTTCTTTCAAAAATAAAAAACATTACCGATGAAATGACCGAAAATAAAGAAAATCGGGTTTTAAGGTTTATGCTATTTACATAATTTCTTTTTTACCACTGATTTACACGGTGTTATTCGGAGTTCCACGGAGTTTTGAAACCGCGAAACTCCGTAAAACTCCGTGTCAATCCATGTTTAAAATAAAATCCCAACAAAAAAGTCATATCTTTAAATACCTTTGAATGAAGATTAACCTTAAAATGGAAAATAATAAATATCTATGAAAAATCTGGCCAGCCTCTGTCTTATGCTGTTTTCTGTAATTATTACAGGGTGTAACAGCGATAAACCATGGGAAAACCTTATCGGGAAAGATCTGAACAATTGGATTGAGCTTAACGGAACGGCTCCCTTTGAACTCAAAAATGGTGAAATCACAGGAACGACTGTAACCGGTTCGCCTAATTCCTTCCTATGTACTAAAGAAAAGTACGGGGATTTTATTCTTGAATTTGATACCTGGTTTGATCCGCATATGAATTCAGGAGTTCAGATCAGAAGTGAAAGCAAATCTGATTATATGGATGGAAGAGTTCATGGTTACCAGGTAGAAATGGACCCCTCTGAACGTGCATGGTCAGGAGGAATTTATGACGAAGCCAGGAGAGGATGGCTTTATACTCTTGATAATAACCCGGAAGGAAAAAAAGCTTTAAAGGTCGGCGACTGGAATCACTACAGGATTGAAGCCATCGGTAATTCTATCAGGACCTGGATTAATTCAATTCCCTGTGCAGATCTTATTGATGCACTGACTCCTGAAGGATTTATTGCGCTTCAGGTGCACTCCATCGGACAAGATACTGCCAGTGCAGGATTGCTTGTTAAATGGAAAAATATCAGGATAATAACTGAGAACGTGGCTAAATATGCCATCCCTTATGAACCGGTGATCCCTCAAACAAGTTACCTTGATAACCTCCTCACTGAAAGAGAAAAAGCAGATGGGTGGAAACTGCTTTTTGACGGATCATCACCGGCAGGCTGGATAAATGCAAAAACGATGAGTTTTCCTGCAAGTGGATGGGATATCAGTGATGGAGTCCTTGCTGTTAATCCGGAATCAAAGAAACCAGGTGAAGGCGGTGATATAGTCTCAACCGGGAAATTCAAAAATTTCGAACTCTCAGTCGATTTCATGTACACATACGGAGCGAATAGCGGGATAAAATATTTTGTTGACACTGAGGCAGAAAACGGATCGCTTGCGTCAATAGGATGCGAGTATCAGATCCTTGACGACAGGAATCATCCAGATGCCACGGCAGGTATTGCGGGGAACAGGACACTCGCCGGTCTCTATGACCTTATCGCTCCAAAAAACAAGCGGGACAACGGGGTAAACCAGTGGGACCGGGCTTCAATCGTTGTCAATGGAACTAAGGTACAACACTGGCTTAATGGATTTCTTACTGTTGAATACGAAAGGTCAGATCAGGCATGGAGAAACCTGGTGGCAACAAGCAAGTTCAAACCGATAAAGGGATTCGGAGAAACAATAGAAGGAAGGATCCTTTTGCAGGATCATGGCAATAAGGTTTCATTTAAAAATATCAAGATCAGGGAGTTCTGATAACGGCGCAGGACACAAGATACACGGCTTATTAAATGCCGAGTCGTGAGTCGTGAGTCGTGAGTCGTGAGTCGTGAGTCGTTACAAGACTTATTCCAGGAATTTTTCTAACTTTGATGTGGATTTAGTTAGAACATTGGTGTATTCACCTAATTCAAATAAATCGAATATCATGAAAAACCTTGTAATGCTTTTAATAATTTCAGGATGTTTCGTGGTTTTTTCCTGCGGTGAAAAAGAATCCGAACGGTTCGGGCTTCTTACGGACCCAACATGGGCGACTGACAGTCTTCTGGCAAATGGTGTTAATGCGGCTGGACCAGGAGGACTTCTGACAAAGTTCGTTGGTGATGCAAAATTCGAAAAAGACGGGACCGGGACTTTCGGCAAATATGTTGGCACATGGAAGTTCAATGTCGACGAAACTGAAATTGTCATCAGGTCAGATTCATTGCCATTACCTATTATTGCAGATATAAAAGAGCTGACTTCTAAATCATTGAAACTGACTACTGTTCTTCCGAATCCTCAGGATCTCCAATACCCCCCGTATAACATCAGGATGACTTTCAAGGCAAAATGATGCGCTACATCATTACAGCCCTGTTTTTTCTGCTTGCTTCAACAGTTTATAGTGCCCAGAATTACGGCAGTATAAAAGGCAGG
>JBBSAP010000301.1:0-2435 GCA_038252165.1 Bacteroidales bacterium
CTAATCAGAAGTTTTACCTTGGTTTGGATATTGGTTCAGTTTCACTTAATACGGTACTCCTCGATGATAATTATAATGTACTTGAGGATTATTATGATTACGTCCACGGTAAACCCTTTAATGTTCTTAAAGAGAGGCTGACAACCATTTTAGGAAATCATCCTTCAGAAACTATTGCAGGAATAGCTGTTACAGGTACAGGCGGCAAGCTGGCCACTGAACTCATTGGCGGAATATTTGTAAATGAAATTATCGCACAGGCTACATCCTCAGGGAGGCTTTATCCTGATGCACAGACAGTTATTGAGATTGGAGGAGAAGATTCAAAGCTTATCCTTCTTGAAAAGGATCCATCGAACGGACACGCACGGCTGGTTGATTTTGAGATGAACAGTATATGTGCTGCAGGAACAGGGTCGTTCCTTGATCAGCAGGCCAGGAGAATTGGCGTTCCCATTGAGAAGGAGTTCGGTGAAATGTCCCTTAAATCTGTTGATCCTCCAAGAATTGCAGGCAGGTGCAGTGTTTTTGCAAAGAGTGATATGATCCATCATCAGCAGCTGGCTACTCCCTTGCATGATATAGTTGCAGGATTATGTTTTGCGCTTGCCCGCAACTTCCGAAGTAATGTGGCAAGAAGCAAGGAGATTAAGAAGCCTGTCATCTTTTCAGGAGGTGTTGCAGCAAATATCGGAATGATAAGAGCCTTCAGGGAAGTGCTGTCACTGAATGAAAACGAACTTATCATCCCTGAACATCATGCTTCAATGGGTGCTATCGGCGCAGTAATGTATGCTCATTCTAATAAGATGGAAATGAACCACTTTAAAGGGATGGCAAAACTGGAGGAGTATCTTTCGGTGGACTCAACTCTTTTTAACAGCCTCCCGCCTCTGACAGAATCTGAAGCTATTTATAATAAAACCGTTCACTTTGTAAAAAATCCTGATAAGAAACAGGAGGTATATCTTGGTATAGATGTAGGATCGTTAAGCACGAATGTGGTTCTTATTGATCCTGATCACAATGTTATTTCGCGACGTTATCTGCCTACTGCAGGGAAGCCCCTGGAAGCCATTCAGAAAGGTATGACCGAAATCTTTGATGAAGTAGGCGGGTTTGTTGAAGTCATTGGAGCAGGTACCACCGGATCGGGGCGTTATCTGACCGGCGATTTCATAGGAGCCGACACAATACAGAATGAAATTACAGCTCAGGCTACGGCTGCAATAGATTATGATCCCACTGTTGACACAATTTTTGAGATCGGCGGACAGGATTCAAAGTATATAAGTATTGAAAACGGTGTTGTCGTCGACTTTGAAATGAACAAAGTGTGCGCCGCAGGAACCGGATCATTTCTTGAAGAGCAGGCTGAAAAGCTGAACATCAACATTGTTGATGAGTTTGGATGTATGGCGCTAAATTCAGAGTGCCCGGTCAAACTGGGTGACAGGTGCACTGTTTTTATGGAATCGGACCTTAATTCTTATATGCAGAAAGGCGCCCGTAACGAAAACCTTGTTGGCGGTCTGGCTTATTCAATAGTTTATAATTACCTCCAGAAGGTTGTTGCCGACCGGAAGATTGGAAACAAGATCTTTTTCCAGGGTGGTGTCACAAATAACAAAGCTGTTGTCGCAGCTTTTGAATATGTTACAGGCAAAAAAATAACTATCCCTCCCCATTTTGATGTTACAGGTGCTATCGGTGCAGCCATCCTTGCACAGAAAGCGATGAAAGAGAAACAAAAAACCACATTTAAAGGTTTCGGCATCAGAAATGCTACATACGAGAACAGCAGATTTACCTGCCAGAGTTGTGTTAACCACTGTGAGATCAGCAGAGTAAAGATTGCCGGAGAAAAGAAATCCTTGTTCTATGGAGGAAGGTGCGAGAAATATGAGACAGACGGCCGTAAAAAAGTCGAGAACAATATCCCCAATCTCTTCATTAAGAGGACCGAGATGCTGATGGACGGATTTAAGGAAAATGCAGTAGGAAAAGGTACCACTATAGGCATTCCAAGGGCTTTGATGGTATTCTATCAGCAGTTTCCTTTCTGGCGTACCTTTTTTGAAGAGTTAGGATTCAGAGTAGTCCTTTCAAGAGAATCGGACAAAGCACTTGTCAACCAGTCAATAGAGACAATTACAACGGAAACATGCCTGCCAGTCGAACTGATGCACGGTCATGTTATTGACCTGATGGATAAGGGAGTTGATTACATCTTTTTGCCTTTTATCGTAAATGCCAAGGCCCGTGAAGGTAATAAAACTTTCAATTGCAACTGCCCATGGATTCAAACTTATCCCTTCATGGTCAGGGCGGCGCTCAAAGGGAAAGTTGATGAATCAAAACTACTGATCCCGACACTTCATTTCAGATTTTTTGAACGTGCCCTCGTGAAAGAGATGACTTCTTACTTCAATGAA
>JBBSAP010000302.1:0-2415 GCA_038252165.1 Bacteroidales bacterium
CATGCCTGACGACCAATGGCACAAGCGAGGTAACTTTTTCCGCAACCTGTTGCCCCGGTTATCAGAAGGTTTTCTGCGCGTTCAATAAATGAGCAATCGGCCAGTATCATCAGTTTTTCTTGTGAAAGATTCCGGTTAGTATTGCATTGTACTTGCTCTAATACTGCATTGTAGCGGAGCTTACTTTGAAGCAGGAACATTTCGGTTCTTTTATGAATGCGGTCCTGGATTTCGGCTTCTGCCAGTCTTGCGATAAATTGATTAATGGATGGCTGATCCTGCAAAGGCATTGAGAGAACAGCCTCATAAGCACGTGCCATTCCGTGAAGCTTTAATTCTGCAAGATGATCAAGAGTGATTTGTGTATTCATGTTTTTGATTTAGATTATTTATTAATATATATTTTAATTGTAGTTCTCTGAGCCACGGATGTTTTCATGTTCCGGGAGAAGGAACAGGCTTGGTTGAGGTTCAACTTGTTTATCCATATTGTTTTCCAGTATATTCTTTATCATTCCATAATTTATCCTGCTTCCCCCTAATGCTCTCTTACATGCAGCATCAAAACGGATAGCTCCATATATTTCCGATAACCTTTTTAATCCAATACATGCGTTATAAGTTTGTTCTATAAAGTCTTTGGAAGCAAGTATTTTCTTAAAGACTTGGAGAGAGTTTTCACCGGTTTTTGATGCGAGTGATAAGAAGTAATCAGCATCCCATCCAAGGGTCTCATTGTATCTGAGGTGCTTTTCGGGCATATGCTCAGGAAGAGTTGTGTAGCCATGTTTACGGTAATCTCGTTTATGACTGGCTATCCTTTTAAAACCGATGTAAATCTCCACATTACTTTCATCATAGATGATTTTGGTAGTCTGACCAACGTATTGATAAGGAACACAGTATTGATGTTTGTCTTCGCCTAAAATAACATGGTAGTTCATCTGTACCTTTCCTTTAGTTACGTGCTTAATGATAAATGGATCTAGGGGAAGTGTTTTCAACAAAGGTTTTTCATCCTGTAAGAAGCGTTCATGCCGGCTTCCTGAGAGCTTTTGGAATGAGGTTTGGTTGTATACCCCTAGAAGTTCCCAAATTCTTTTATTTATTTCTGGGACGCTATGGAACTCTTCATTACGGATTCTGGCATAGATACGAAGATAGGAGATGTAAACATTGTTTTCAACCGTTGGTTTGTCCTTGGGTTTTCGCGGACGTGTTGCTGTAAGATTTGTGTTATAGTGAACGGCCCACTGGTCTGCAAGTTCCTGGAATTTATATTCGTACCTCATGTTCTTCCCGACAATTTGTTTCATGTTGTCGCTTAAAACATTCCTGGGAGTACCACCAAGGTAAGTGAGGCACCGGCTCAAAGAAGAGAACAGATGTTCCTGCCTGGCTGATGGCAATGCTTCCACATACGTATAACCACTAAAAGGTAAGGAACAAATAAGCACCGGGCATGCGACTACTTCCCCTGTCTGTATATCGATATAATGTAGATTCTTACCGGCAAAATCAACCTGAAGAAATTCTCCCGCACGATGGGAAAGGTGCATTGTGGCTTTGGTGCATTTGATATGCCTGGCAAAGTGCTCGCAGAATTGAGTATAACTGTATCCGTCAGGGTAAGCACCCAAATACTCTTCCCAAAGGATCTTTCGGGTTACTCCAGCGCGGGATAGTTCTGCTTTGAAGTAATCAAGGTGTTTCTTCAGGTCCTCGATGCGGCTATCAGCCTTGGGTATCGCTTGATCACCATATACTAAAGACATTAACTGTTTATCGCTACATTCTAATAGTTCAGGAAAGCTTTTCCCGCTTGCTGCTAATTTAGAAAGGTAATTATCCAGAGTAGCTCTATGAATATGAAGCGACTGGGAGATCTTTAACTTGCTTAAATCCTCTGCCTTTAATTGAACGATGCGTCGAACTTGTATCATACTGATTGATTTGTTTGCCATAGTGCCTTATCTTTTTTAGAAGGCACAAAAGTCACAAATCAATCCCTTTTATTTATCCGGGTTGTACACTTTAGTCCGGAATCAATTGTACACTATATGCCGGAATGTCACCCGTCGATAGTGCTGCGCACCCCGGCAAGAAAACTTTTATTAAAAAATATACCTTAAAAAGTTGTACATTTTGCTCCGGAATCAGCTGTACACATTACTCCGGAATAAAATGTACACTATAGTCCGAAATACTCACCTGAGCTTCAATTTCAGAAAAACCAGTATCAATAAGGTCTTTTGGAGAAGAGTTTTTAATTTCAATACTATGTGAATTACTTTTTGTTTTTTCGTCGACATAAAAATCCATTAAGTTTGATCCTTCATCAATATCTTTTAGTAGCAACTTCTCTTGCGCTGATTTTTTGCCTTTCTCTGTAATTTGCACCATGCATCTCTCAGG
>JBBSAP010000303.1:0-2401 GCA_038252165.1 Bacteroidales bacterium
AGGAAACAGTGTCCGCATCTACACAGTAACAAAAAATCCTTCAGACATAAAGCCATATTATGCTTTCATTTCAAATATTGATAAAAAAGTCAGCCAATTAAGGTCTGAATGCAATAAAGACCCGGTTTTGCTGGCACAAACTGATACTATCGGTAACCTTATTGAAAAGAACATACTGATATGGAACAAATTGCTGGTTCTTTCCAGGAATGACAACGTAATAGGAAATCTCAGAAAATTATCAGTGCAGCTCGATTCTGTGCCAGTGACGCCAGGGAAACAGGGTATCCTGAAAAGAGTTTTCAGCCTGAGACCCGATACCACCCGTATCGAAAGGGAAATAGCGGCTGATATTGAAGATATTGTTGAACAGAACCGGGAGACCAGAGATGAACTGGCATTACGGGAGTTGCAGCTGGCGAAGAACAGCAGTGTGATCACTGAAAAAGTCTATGACCTGATTACCAAAATGGAGAATGAGGTGTACGTACACATCCGGTCAAAAGCGGAGGAGGCACGACTGGTTGCAGGCAAGACATACAGGTGGCTTGTCATGCTTATGATATCAGGCGGATTACTGGCATTACTTGTAATATTTATCATTATAAGATATGCAAGGAATGCCTATGCTTACCAGATCGCTCTGGAAAATGCAAAAGATGAGGCAGAAAAGCTGGCAAAGACAAAGGAGCTTTTCATGGCAAATATGAGCCACGAGATCCGCACACCTGTGACTGCTATCTCGGGATTCACGGAACAGCTTCTTCACGAATCAATGAATGACGGTACAAACAGTTCACTGAAGGTCATCAAATCATCTTCCGATCATCTGCTGAAAATAATTGATGATATCCTGGACTTCTCAAAACTTCAGGGTAACAAGCTTATACTTGAAAAAGTACATTTCAGCATAAGTCAGATCCTTGGCGATGTCAATGCCATGTTTGAAAAACAGGCTCAGGAAAATAGTACAAACCTCAGTTATTTTCTGAATCCCGGAACCCCGTCTGTGCTTCTTGGTGATCCCTTCCGGCTAAAGCAGATAATGATAAACCTGATAAGCAACTCCGTCAAATTCACAAAAAACGGCAGTGTTCATTTAGAAGTGACAAGCATTAAAAAGACGCCTGAAGAAATTGACCTTCTGATGGAGTTTACCGACACCGGCATAGGTATTGACGAATCGAAGCTTAATATAATCTTTGAGGATTTCACGCAGGCGGAGATGAGCACAACGCGCAAATACGGAGGAACAGGATTAGGTTTATCCATTGTTAAAAAACTGGTTGAATTGCAGGGAGGGACAATCAATCTTAAAAGCAAAAAAAACCAGGGGACTACAATTTTATGCAGGATACCTTTTAGTATTGGTGACGAAAAGCAGGTTAAGAAGGATTTAAGATATCCTATTGCAATTCCTGAGGAGATTTCGGGAATCAAAATCCTTGTTGTGGATGATGAAGAATACAACCGCATGCTTTTCAAAAAGATACTCGACAGATGGAAAATTGAATGCCGGCTGGCAGAAAGCGGGATGGAAGCGCTGGAAATTCTGAAAGAAGAGAAATATGATCTCCTGTTTATGGATATGCGAATGCCCGGAATCGACGGACTTAAGACAACCCGGTTTATACGGAATGAAATGAGAATAAGCGTTTCAGATATGCCGGTGATATTAATCACTGCTGCCAGCTCAAATGAAGAGTGGCAGAAATATAAGGATGAAGGCATTGATGGGATTCTTCAGAAACCATTTACAGAAGAGCTTCTTATTTCGGCAATCATGGCAGTAACAGGAGACGAAAACCAGAAGCTTTATTCTGACACCGTAAATACAGGTCCAAAGTCCGGAAATGACGGTAAGCTTGATCTGCATAATTTGTATCATCTTTCAGGAGGAGATAACAGTTTTGTTAAGCAGATGCTGATCTCCTTTATTGAAACCACAGAGAAAGGATTAAATACATTGAAGGAGGCAGTCGCAAAAGAGCAATGGGAATCTGCTGCGGACATTTCTCATAAAATACAACCACCATGCAGGCATACGGGTGCAATGGATCTTTACAATCTGCTTAATAAAATTGAAAGGACAATCCGGAACAATGAAAACACCTGTACAGTTGAAGCCCTTGCAGATAATGCGATTGCCGAATTCGGAATTGTCAGCCGGCTGATCAATGATCACATCGCAAAAATGAGCTGAAACTTATACAGATCCGGCCATTATTTTGTATTTTGCAGTCTTTCAGGTTTATCTGTGTTCCGGTAATTTATCAACTATGACTGAAAGGCCTGTTAAGATATTTGTCGTTGAGGACAATGAATGGTACAACAAGCTCCTTGTTTACACTTTGTCTCTGAATCCCGATTATGAGGTAAGGAGTTTCTTCACTGCGCGCGA
>JBBSAP010000304.1:0-2389 GCA_038252165.1 Bacteroidales bacterium
ACATGTAATTATTGTGGTAAAAGAGTGGATCAGAGGCGATTAGCCGGATCGAATGGCCGGTGATGCACCTCACCGGAAAAAAAAACCTTGGAATTACGAATACCGCGGGGTCGGGTTTGGGAAAGTGAGTTTGTTATGTAAGTAATTAAAGTAAATTATAATGAAGCGAATAAATTCATTACCAATTTTATTCATGATTCCAGATAGTCATTTAAATTTAATGAGTATATCTGTTCTGAACTTTATAAAATGAACTAAACTAAATAGTAAAAAGAATGTCACAAATCAAGTCATTTGCGGATCTTAAAAAGAAACGCGAAGAAATCAGGACAGGACCGGACGTCAGGATAAAAGCAAATGATCCTGAAAATCATGTTCAGATAAAAGTTGCCATGGCTACCTGTGGTATTGCTGCCGGAGCAAAACCAATAATGGAGTTTTTTGTGGAGCAGCTCGACAGAAGGAATATACCCGGTATTGTTACCCCGACAGGTTGTATGGGATATTGTTATGCCGAACCTACTGTTGAAATAAAACTCCCGGGTAAGGATCCTGTAGTATTCGGTTTTGTAGATCTGAAAAGAGCCGATATGATCATTGAAAAGTATATTAAGGAAGGTGAGCTGATTGACGGCATCATTCCTGTAAATTATGAAACTATAGATTCAATAGAATAGGAGGACTAAACATGTCAAAATACAACATGCATATTCTCGTTTGCGGAGGCATCGGATGCCATGCTTCTGAAAGCGATGCGATTGTCTGGAATTTAAGGGATGAACTTGAGGCACAAGGATTGTCCGATAAGGTACAGGTAATTCTGACCGGGTGCTTCGGTTTTTGCGATAAAGGTCCGATTGTCAAGGTGCTGCCTGATAATACTTTTTATGTCCAGGTTAAACCTGAAGATGCCCAGTCGATTGTTGAAGAACATATTATCAAGGGAAGAAAGGTGACCAGGCTTCTGTACAAGGATCCTGAGACAAAAGAAACCATCGGAGATTCGAAGAAAATGGGATTCTACAAGAAACAGCTCAGGATTGTGCTCCGCAACTGCGGAATTATTAATCCTGAAAATATCGATGATTATATTGCCAGGGATGGTTATCATGCACTTGGAAAAGTTCTTTCCGAAATGTCTCCCAATGATGTGATTAAAATCATTAAAGACTCAGGTCAACGAGGACGCGGAGGTGCAGGTTTCCCGACAGGTTTGAAGTGGGAAATCGCAAGTAAGAACAAATCCGATGAGAAATATGTAGTCTGCAATGCAGATGAGGGTGACCCCGGAGCTTTTATGGACCGTTCGGTTCTTGAAGGTGATCCCCACTCTGTTCTGGAGGCAATGGCAATATGCGGTTATAGTATTGGCGCCTCAAATGGCCTCATTTACATCAGGGCAGAGTATCCATTGGCAATTCACCGGCTTCAGGTTGCAATCGCCCAGGCCAGGGAATATGGTCTGCTTGGAAAAGACATTTTTGGAACTGGATTTAATTTTGACATTAAACTTCGGTTTGGTGCGGGTGCATTTGTATGCGGTGAAGAGACTGCACTGATCCATTCAATGGAAGGGCTGCGGGGTGAACCTACAATAAAACCTCCCTTCCCGGCCGAGGCAGGCTATCGCGGAAAACCAACAAATGTCAACAATGTTGAAACATTTGCTGCAATACCGGTTATTATTCTTAAAGGTGCTGAATGGTTCAGTAAAATCGGAACCGAGAAATCAAAAGGTACCAAAGTCTTTGCACTTGCAGGAAAAATAAATAATGTAGGCCTTATCGAAGTACCAATGGGAATCACCCTGAGAGAGATAATCTTTCAAATCGGAGGTGGCATAATGCATGGGAAAAAATTTAAAGCAGTGCAGACTGGCGGCCCTTCCGGCGGCTGTCTCACTGAAAAACACCTCGATATACCGATAGACTTTGATAACCTGGTTGCTTCCGGATCAATGATGGGCTCAGGAGGAATGATTGTCATGGATGAAGATGATTGTATGGTCTCTGTTGCAAAATTCTATCTTGAATTCACTGTCGAAGAGTCATGCGGAAAATGTGCACCATGCAGGATCGGAAATAAAAGGCTCCATGAACTGCTCAATCACATTACTGAAGGAAAAGGATCGATGGAGGATCTTACAAGGTTGAGAAACATGAGCCAGGTTATTAAGGATACCTCTCTTTGCGGACTTGGTCAGACATCTCCAAATCCGGTGCTCTCAACACTCGACAACTTCATGAATGAATATGTAGCCCATGTAAAAGATAAAAAATGTCCCGCCGGAAAGTGCAAGAACCTGATGGAATATTATATAATTCCTGAAAACTGCGTGGGATGTACTGCCTGTGCAAGGGTATGTCCGGTCAATGCAATAACAGGACAG
>JBBSAP010000305.1:0-2315 GCA_038252165.1 Bacteroidales bacterium
AAGAAAAACAGGGATGGATGAGGCTGTCCGCAGATTTGACTTTTTAAATAAACCTGATGGCATCATACTGAATCTTGATGCCGACTGCAAGGTAAAAAGCAATTATTTTACAGCAGTTTACGGTGAAATGCATGGCAGGAAGGACAGGTCAGCCTGCTCGATCTATTTTGAACATCCAATTTCCGGTGACGAATTTACTGAGCAAATCTACAGATCAATAACACTTTATGAGCTTCATCTCAGATATTATCTTCAGGGACTTGCATTCACCGGCTTTCCTTATATACACCATACCGTGGGTTCCGCGATAGCAATAAAGGCATTACCATATGTTAAAGCAGGTGGTATGAACCGGAGGATGGCAGGAGAAGATTTTTATTTCATTCAGAAACTGCTTCCTGCCGGAGGATTTTTTAGCCTGAATCAGACCACTGTCTTTCCATCGCCAAGGTCATCTGCGAGAGTCCCCTTCGGGACAGGGGTGACCATATTACGGCTGACCGAAGGGAATAATGAAACTTTACTGACATATAATCCTGAAGCATTCATTGAGCTTAAATTGCTTTTCAGTATGATTGACAAGATTTTCGTATGTGCAATTGATGATCAGGAATTTGCTTATCCCGAACTGCCGCCTGGGATAAGGCAATTTGTTGGGATTGAAGAATGGACAGCAAAAATAAGGGAGATTAAGAGCAATATCTCCGGAATCCAATCATTCAGAAAGAGATTCTTTGGATGGTTCAATATGTTTAAAATCGTAAAATACCTGAATTCGGTACACAGCACTTTATTTGTGAAAAGGTCTGTCGTTGAATGTGCCTCAGAACTTCTTGAGATTACCGGTATAGATTTTAAATCGGACGAACCGGCAAAATTACTGGAGCTTTACAGGTCGCTGGAGCTGAAGGGTTAATTGTTATTTTCCCTTTTTATCCTGCGGTTTTCCTGTGGAGTAAGAATTATGTAAAGATCCTCATCAGGCTTTTTCATCCTGTACTGCTCCCTGGCAAATTTCTCCAGATTCTGGTCGTCGGTTTTAAGCTCATGGAGTTTCCTTTTGTCCTCTTCAATTCGTTGAACATAATAGTCCCTTTCAGTCCTGAGCTTTTTGAGGTTTTTTGTCTCTTTGTGTTGGGATATCAGGTTGTTTGAATCAAGAAGAACTACCCATATCACGAAAATAATTATAGTAAGCAGGTACCTGTTCCTCAGGAATGGTGGTATTTTTTCTATGAATTTAAGCCTGATCATTCTTATGCAAACCTACAACTTTTTTCTTAACCACCACTCATCAGATAAAACATCTGAATATAGTCTCCTTCATTGATAATTGTCGTACTATATTCTTCCCTTGAAATCAGTTCCCCGTTAATCTTGACTATTCTCATTCTGAAAGTAAACTTTTTCAGATCAAGCATTTCACTAACAGTCATTGCCTCCCTTTCAAATTCTTCTTCCCTGTTATTTAAAATTATCTTCATAATCTCATCAGGTCAGCTATTGAATTTTCATGAGTATCTCCACTACGGTATTGGCTTGCATGCTGGCGACTATTCCCACTCTTGGTGCAAGAGCAGGAAGCTCAACAGAAGCTTCAGAAACCTCATCTCCGCAAACATAAAGGGTTTCATCTATCTGCCTGGATTTCAATATATCATTCTTTCCCCACCCTGCCATTCCTGATCCTACAATCAGCGGGACCCCGGGCAATTCTCTTTGTACAGTTTCAATAAGCATCTCTTTCATATCGGATCTGTCAAATGCTTCCACTATAGCATCGCAACCAATAAATACTGACGGAATGTTTCCCTTGTCAAGCTTAACCTTGTGGATAACAACCTGTATCTCCGGCCTTATCCTGAGAATATTATCCTTCAAGGCTTCGGCTTTCATCATGCCGATCTGGTTTAAAAAATAATATTGCCTTGTCAGATTAGATGGTTCAACTTTATCAAAATCAGCAATCACCAGTGTTCCGATACCTGTCCTTGCCAGGGCAGCTGCACAATTTGAACCAAGTCCGCCTGCACCCGCTATCCCTACCCTGAATTTTTTCAGATGATTTTCTATTTCCGAAAGCCTCATCGGAGCATTATATAAAGTAAAAATCATTGCAAATATAGATACTTTGTCATTAAGATTATTCTAAAAATCTCCCATCAGTTCTGTTATATTGATCATTATCATTTTTAAGGTTATTTTATTAAAGTACCTTTGATTTGAATTGCTAATTTTATTAACAGCACTAAAGTCAGTTTTATGGACATAGCATCAATTAAATCAAAGCACAGGCAGATAAAAAAATGGGATTA
>JBBSAP010000306.1:0-2306 GCA_038252165.1 Bacteroidales bacterium
CAGCCTGTTTATAGCTTCACCCGGCGACAGCAAATTTGATATGTCGATTGCTGACCTGAACGGGAAGATCGTTTATACTCAAAAGAAACTGGATGGCAATACTGTAATTCCACTTGACCTTCAGGTTCCAAAAGGCCTTTATATAATGAGGCTATATCTAAAGAATAATAAAATTGCCACAATCAGGCTTATCAAGGCCTGAGTGAAGTAATTGCATAATCAGAATACCTGTCAGAACTTAAAGGAGTTGTCGTCTATAAGTTTATTGGCAATTCTTCTTCTTGCATCTTTTATGTTTATGCAGCTGACTTTCGAAAGGATCTCAATCGCATTTCTTAACTTCGGCAATAATTCAGCGGATGCGAATGAGCAGACCGCATCGGTTGCCGATTTTCTCACTTTATCTGCGGTATCAAATATGTTTACATCAAGTATATCCCTGTAAACGGAAACAGTCCCTTTTATCCCTTCAAGCTTTTCAACCCTGAGGGCAAGTGATTCGGAGAGATATGTTTCCATCATCATTTCAGCGATATTGTTCATCACCTCCTGCTCATTTACAAGACCTTTTTCGAATTGCTTCATTGCCCCGTGCATACAAATCAGAATGATCTTTTTGAAGTTTCTGACATATCTGCTTTTCTCCTGAAAATAAGTCTCGTCTGAGTTTTTTCCGCTGTCAATCTTCTCCAGATCATTAAAGAGTTTCGCGGCTTCCCCGAAGAGGTCGAAATCTCCCTTCATCGCCCGTTTCATTACAGTATCGGTAACCAGAAGCCTGTTTATTTCATTGGTTCCTTCAAAGATCCTGTTTATTCTCGAATCGCGGTACATTCTCTCCACGTCCATCTCTGACGAGTAGCCCATGCCACCATGTATCTGGACAGCCTCATCAGCGATAAAATCAAGCATCTCCGAACCGACCACCTTCAGAATTGCGGCTTCAACAGCATAATGGCTTATTGCGTCAATTGCAGCCCTTCCCTTGTCGCCGCATTCCGATTTAAACTTCTCTATCAAATCATCGATGTCCTTGCTTACCCTGTAAACAGCTGACTCCGATGCAAAAAGACGAATAACCTGTTCTGCCAGCTTATGCTTTATTGCACCGAAAGTTGAGATAAGAACTCCGAATTGCTTTCGTTCATTTGCATATTTCACTGAGTCGTTGATCGCTTTCTTTCCAGCTCCTATTACATTGGCACCCAGCTTAAGCCTGCCCATATGAAGTATGCTCAGAGCTATCCTGAATCCTTCGCCGCGCTTGCCCAGAAGATTCTCAACCGGTACCTTCACATCATTGAAATATATCTGTGCGGTCGATGATCCCTTTATACCCATCTTATGTTCATCGGGTCCGATAACTACTCCGGGGTATTTGGCTTCAATAATGAATGCACTCATTACCCTGTCATTATCGATCTTGGCAAACACTACCAGTGTATCGGCAAACCCGGCATTTGTTATCCACATCTTCTGACCATTGATCACATAGTGTTTCCCATCTTCCGATAGCCTGGCGTTTGTTTTTCCCGAATTAGCATCGCTGCCTGCTCCGGGCTCTGTCAGGCAGTAAGCTCCGATAAGTTCCCCTGTGGCAAGCATAGTGACATATCGCTTTCTCTGGTCTTCGTTTCCATAATACATTATCGGCAGAGTTCCTATTCCGCAATGAGCCATATAAGCAACTGAAAATGAGTATCCTGCCCCTGTTGTTTCAGCAACCAGCATCTGGGTGACAAAGTCCTGTCCGAATCCGCCATACTCCTCCGGGACAGAAATGCCCATCATCCCAAGCTCCCCGGATTTCTTAAGAATGGCTTTCATAAGCTCCCTGTCACTTTTTTCAAGAGCAACCAGATTGGGATATACCTCAGCTTCAAGAAAATCCTTGCAGGTCTGGGCAATCATCCGTTGTTCCTCATTGAATTCCTCGGGAATAAAAATATCCTTTGCCTCAACTTCGCTTACAAGGAATTCTCCGCTTTTCAAGACTTTTCTGGTTTCCATATCAGTTAGTTAAAATTTATTAAATGACTATCTGGAATCATGAATAAAACAGGTAATGAATTAATTCGCTTCATCATAATTTACTTTAATTTCTTACATACCCAATTGAGATTCCTCATATCTCCGCCTTCAGGCGGAGCTATTCGGAATGACAATGTGTTTTTTCAGGTGGGGTGGATAACAGGGGCATGGCGGAATGGGATGGCCACTGGTGCCACCGTTTTACACAAAAAATAAAATTCATTGCGAGCGTTAGCGCGGGAAAAAGATATATAATTTATTTTTATTGACCATAA
>JBBSAP010000307.1:0-2304 GCA_038252165.1 Bacteroidales bacterium
CAGGAGAATGATAGAAATCCAACGTGAGTTTT
This sequence comes from Bacteroidales bacterium, assembly GCA_038252165.1. GTDB lineage: Bacteria > Bacteroidota > Bacteroidia > Bacteroidales > VadinHA17 > LD21. The sequence goes on from JBBSAP010000307.1 coordinate 33, forward strand.
TTTGGCGAACTATCCCTTTTGTTACTTTTGGGCAAGGCCATACACTTCACTCTTGATATTCGAAAATCCAAAATCCAAAATAGAAAATAAAAAGTGGAGCTGGGGGCTCCGAAACCTATTACTCTATGTATTTGTATATCAATTAGTTAGCAATTAATAAATTTATTATTCCACACAAAAATGACACTCATACTCGTTTCGGCTCATTTTAAAGTGATGTGGCTTCCTAATCTACCATTTTTATCAAATGGCACGCACCATCAGTTATCTACTACTCTTTACCTTCCTCTCATCCTTTTTCCTGATCCTAAATGGCATGCAGACATCGTGCTTTGTGGATGAATGATAACGCAAGCATAAGATTTACTTCATGCATATTATCAAATCCTAATTCTCAACAAAACAGACCGGGGGGGAGGGAAAAAACACGCGCCCCTCTCCGCTCACGCGGGATATTATTTCGTAAGAGCAGGTAACCACTTGATTTTAACAATTCAACTCATCTTCAATCAAATTGCAATTGTTGCAAAGCTTGCAAACCCTGCAAGCTTTAATATGTAAAGATTCCAAATCGTAAGGATTGTGAACTTTTGAAGGATGAGGCAGACCTGAAGCAAACCCGTGGTCCACATACTCATATTGAATAATAAAAGTGTATGTTCTTGAAAACGTCATACTAAGAGTATTACGGTTTAAAACGTCACATTTAAAGCATGACACTCTCATTGACACATTAACCTGTTATTATTAACTCCCACCACCACCAGTTTCAGGCAAAAAAAGATATGTTTGAGCAATGTGTTTTCCACCATTGTCGGTCAATTAGGTTCTAATATTGTTATTGACGACACATAAATACATCATCGGCTTTTACAGTATTTCCACTTGAACTTTTGCTGAAATTATAAAATAGTCCTGTACCATCCGATTTGATTACGAATGAGTAATTATAGGAGTTATCTGATTTATCCAGGCCCCAATCCCATCTGTGATTTAATCCTTCACGTCTATACACTGTTTCATCTCCCCTATTCTTTCCATCATAAAGAACAAACCCAATACCTTCCATATCTGGGGACTTGAAATTTCCTAATTCTACTAAAGTTGAACCCCCATTTACAAAATCTTTGCATTTCCATGTGTTTATGCCTCCGAAATCAGTTTCCATTATTGTATCAGTCTCATTAAGGATGATGGTTCTTAATGAGGCAATCTTCGATGTGGAGGACGCTGGATAAGTAACACATGACGCTATTGTAACAAGCGCTCCTATCAGGCCGATGAAGTATAGATTATCCCTTACCATTTACTAAAATATGAGCTTTAATCACAGAAATCCATTTAATATTATAAAAGTAAAATTCCCTCTTGGAAACTCACATACAAGTTCATCTTTCAAATTCATACAACTTTCCGGGGCTTAACCATGGCTGGCATTTAAGCACCGCACCTCTGTTATCCACTTTCCGCCCGCTAATGCAAAAACCTTGTTAGCGGCTGGCTTTCTGTTCAGTAGCCAGTTCATACTTATAGGCTTCAATTCTTATGTTACGTGCTTTAATGAAGTCCATAACTCCTTTTTTATAAATCAAATAGTCTTCAATAACACCAAATGTTGGCTTCGTGTTGAAGTTGTCGAATGGCAAGTAAAATTTTACTTTTTGATTCTCATCAACAAGGTCGCCAAGTAAAAAGAACTCGGAATACCCAGTAAAATTTTCGAATAAGTCGAAGAATTTTTGTAACTATTCAGCTCAAATCTAACGAAAATACTGAAGGATGGTACATATTAGGAATAAAGATTATATTTGGACTACAAGGTCTATAAACATTGACACACGAGGAACGGTACGAAAAATATGAACGGCGTATAGCTGATCTGGAACGCCTGGTAGAGGAGTTACGCGATGAAATCCGACGATTGAAATTAGGCTCTACCAGCAGGAATAGTTCATTGCCCCCAAGCAAGGATCTGAAGCGCTCCAAAGGTTTGTCTTCTACTCGTGAAAAAAGCAATCGAAAAAGAGGTGGACAACCCGGTCATGAGGGAAAATATCTAGCGATGCGGCAGGAGATTGATGCTGTGCAGGATCATAGTTCTGCCACCTGTATGCAATGTGGTACTGATTTATCTTGCATTGAAGGATGCATAGATCAAAGGGGACAAATACTGGACATTCCGCCTGTCAAAATAAAAGTAACAGAGCATCGGCAGATAGCAAAGGTTTGTCCTTGCTGTCATGCGATCAATAAAGGCACACTTCCCGGTACA
>JBBSAP010000308.1:0-2298 GCA_038252165.1 Bacteroidales bacterium
GAGGAAGTCAAACAGGGGCAGCCTATAGCCCAAATATATTCCCCTGAGCTTATAACTGCTCAGGAAGAACTTCTTGAAGCAGTTAAAATGAAGGAGATGCAACCTGCTATTCTTGAGGCCGCCAGAGAAAAATTGCTTCAATGGAAGTTAACTGATAGTCAGATTTCAGATATCGAAAAAAGGGGAAGTGTAAAATCAATATTTGACGTCTACGCTTCCGTTTCCGGAATAGTGATCAGCAAACGTGTAAACACAGGCGACTATGTGTCGCAGGGCACACCGTTATATGAGATAGCTGATCTGTCGCATGTCTGGGCATTATTCGATGCTTATGAGAGTGATCTGCCCTGGATAAAAAAAGGAGACAGGATCACATTTACACTTCAGTCTCAACCAGGTAAAGAATTTAGTGGAAACATCTCTTTTATTGACCCGGTAATTGATTCGCAAACACGTGTAGCAAGAGTCCGGGTCGAAATATCGAACAATGACAATATCCTTAAGCCAGAAATGTTCACAACCGGTATTGTGGATGCACATTTGAAAACAGCCAGGAAAGACCTTGTAATTCCGCAATCAGCAGTTTTGTGGACAGGTACACGATCAGTAGTTTATGTAAAACTACCAGAGGCAAAAGAGCCTAGTTTTGTTATAAGGGAAATAACCCTGGGACCCTCCCTGAGTAATAATTATGTTGTCCTCAATGGATTAATGGAGGGGGAAGAAATTGTTACAAATGGGACTTTCAGTGTTGATGCCTCTGCTCAGCTTGAAGGGAAGCCAAGCATGATGAATCCCGGGGGTGGGAAAACCAATACTATGCCAGGAATGATTATGCCTGGTGATACCAAATCAGGCGTGGAACAAAGTACCAAGGAAATGGATATGCCGCCTTCTAAAAGTAATGTAAACGGTGAAAATGTAAAAAATAAATCCACCGGAACGCCAGGGAAAATGGATATAAGTATGGATTTTATCATGCAGCTTAATACCGTCTATGACAGGTATATTGTTCTAAAAAATGCTTTTGTTGAAAGCGATGAAAAGAAAGTAAAACAATACTCACATGATGTTCAGCAGGCCCTTGTAAAGGTGGATATGAAGCTTCTGACAGGTGAAGCAATGACACAATGGATGGCCTTGTCGGGGGACCTAAACAATCAAATTGACCAAATTGCATCATCAACCGATTTAGATGCTCAGCGAAAGACATTTTCCGCTTTCAATGATGACTTCTACAAAACCATAAAAACATTTGGATTAATGGGTAAAACAGTCTATTACCAGTTCTGCCCGATGATGAATGATGGAAAAGGAGCTTACTGGTTAAGTGAAACTAAGGATATCCGTAATCCATATTACGGAGAAGCAATGCTTACATGTGGCGAAACAAAAGAAACACTTAAATATTAAGAATATGAAACTTATTAAAGCGTATATCAGACACAGAATGACTGAGAAAGTTTATCATTTGCTAAGAGGTGCAGGATTTTGCTGCATGACTATGGTAGAATGTGAGGGAACCGGTATGTATTCCGATCATGAAAAAGAGCATATAAGTACAAAATATCCTTACGCAGATGCGTATCGGGTTATTAAACTGGAAATCCTTACAGATGAGAATAATGTACAAAAAATTGTGCAGTTGATCCGGCAATCAGGCCGTACCGGTTATGTAGGAGACGGGATGATAATCATTTCGCCCGTAGATGAGGTATATAAAGTCAGAAATGATGAAGAAGGATTCAGTAGCATATAAAACAGTCGATGAAGTAAGATGATCAATGAATTCTATAACGACTTGAGATATAATGTGTAGTAATTTTGACTTAGTTATTAATTTAAAAAATATATCATGAAAACACTAGGAAAGTTATTCAAAGGATTAAAAAGCGAAATTAGTCCGGAAGAAATTGAAAAATATTACGGACATGGGGCCCACGATCATGTTTCTGAAGGGCATTCGCATAACAATAGCCATGAAGATTATCCAGCTGATAAATACAAATGCCCAATGAATTGTGAAGGAGACAAAACTTATGATTCTCCAGGCAATTGCCCTGTATGCAATATGAAATTGGTACCTACCGGTAATCAAAAGCAGTGAACAGTTTATAATGGATATTGTTAATATAATAACCATTAATGGTATAAAAAATAAACAATCAATATTTAAAATTTAATTATCATGAAAACACTTATTTCACTTTTAGCAGTTATTTCAATTCTCACTGTTAACAGTTACGGACAAAAATCAGAAGCAAATGCTCTTTTGAAAAAACCGGAAACCCGGAAAGA
>JBBSAP010000309.1:0-2284 GCA_038252165.1 Bacteroidales bacterium
CCTTGCAAAGGCTGCAGGCATGAAGTATATCACAATAACCAGCAAGCACCACGATGGTTTTGCAATGTGGGATTCGAAGCTTACCGACTGGGATATTGTTGACCGTACCCCTTACGGAAAGGATGTTATTAAGATGCTTGCGGAAGAGTGCAAAAAACAGGGAATAAAACTCTTTTTCTACCATTCACATCTTGACTGGTACCAGGAGAATTATTTCCCGAGGGGTAACACCGGACAAACTGCAGGACGTCCTGAAAAAGGCGATTGGTATAAATATCTCGATTTTATGGACGGGCAACTTACCGAACTGCTGACAAATTACGGCGAGATCGGAGGCATCTGGTTTGACGGCCACTGGGATAAAAAAGATGCTGACTGGAGACTCGACAAGACCTATAAGCTTATTCACAGCCTTCAGCCAGCAGCTATGATTGGAAATAATCACCATCTTGCCCCTTTTGCCGGAGAGGATTTCCAGATGTTCGAAAAAGATCTGCCAGGGCAGAAAACAACCGGTTTCAATCCTGAGCAGAAGATCGGCGAACTCCCGTTTGAAACTTGTGAAACAATGAATAATTCATGGGGATTCAATCTTCAGGATCATAACTTCAAATCAACTAAAAGTCTGATCCAGTATCTTGTAAGAGCTGCAGGATATAATTCAAATTTCCTGCTGAATATCGGTCCGATGCCAAACGGAAAGATCCAGCCTGAATTTATTAAAACCTTAAAAGAGGTTGGCACATGGATGGAGAAATACGGCGAAACCATCTACGGAACCCGCGGCGGTCCGGTCAGTCCAAGGTCCTGGGGTGTTATGACACAGAAAGCCAATAAGGTTTATGTTCATTTACTGAGTCCCGAAGACAATAACCTTCTTATCCCGGATTTTGGTAAAAAAGTGAAAAGCATCACACTCTTCAATTCGGGAGCCAAAATGAAATTCAGGCAGGATGCATTCGGGATAGCTGTATCGTTGCCGAAAGAGATACTGGATGATACGGATACGATTTTAGTGATGGAATTATAGCCCCAAACTCCCATGAAGGGGACTTCTAATCATGAAATATTAATTTATTCGGAAAGAACGAAATCCATTAACCCTGCCTGCCGGCAGGCAGGCGCAAAGGTCGCAAAGGTTTTACACAAAGGTCGCAAAGAATTGAACTATAAGTTTTTGACTTTGTGTGCTTTGCGCTGGCTTAGCGTGCTTTGCGGTTAAAAATGACTTTTATATTTATCACGGGAGCTATTTCAGATATACTTCCAGTACAGGAATCTCGACCGGCGGCTTCAATACCGGCAGCTGCAGGTTAATATCATTTTTTGTTTCGTTGCTTCCTGTGCTGAATCGTATCTCAGAAGCATCATGAAGGAACTGAACGTATTTAACCTTGTCCGCAATATTTGCAAGTGAAAGCGAACCCATCGGATAAGCAAGCAGATGAACGTACAATCGTTTCGTTACAGGATTATATGTTAAGATCGAATTGGCTGGAGGAATAAAATCAGCCGGAGCCTCAGTACAGTTGTAGACAGAACGGCCGTTGAATTTCATCCAGTCCCCCATTGCTTTCAGCCTTTCCTGAGCCCTGCTGTCAAATACGCCTCTTGCGGTCGGTCCCACGTTCAGCAAAAGATTACCGCCCTTACTTACCGATTCGACAAGTAATTCCAGAAGCTGTGCGGGACTTTTCCATGAAGTTTCATCGCGGTAATAGCCCCACGATCCGGAAAATGTCTGGCAGGTTTCCCACGGCACCCTTTTACCATTTACTTCCGGCCATTTAGTAACCTTGTACTGCTCAGGTGTTGTGAAATCCCAGCCGCCCTCAACATCTTTCAGGTCGAGGCGGTCGTCGACGATTATCCCGGGCTGAAGCGAACGGGCTAATTTCAGCAGGTTCTCCGAATCCCAGTCCTGATTTCCTTTCCCGTTTTTTCCGGGGAAGGAGAAATCGAACCAGATTATGCTTATTTCACCATAGTTTGTCAGCAGTTCCCTGACCTGATTCTTCATGTATTCCCTGTATCTGTTCATATCCTTGCCCTTGTTAAGCCTGACATATGCAGTGTCATAATCCTGCCTTTGGGGGTGATTTCTGTCGACAGTATAATCCGGATGGTGCCAGTCGATAAGGGAATAGTAAAATCCAACTTTCAACCCTTCAGCTCTGAAGGCATCGACGTATTCTCTTATGATATCCTTCCCCAGGGGTGTGTTTGTTGATTTATAATCGGTGAACTTTGAATCCCACAGGCAAAAGCCCTCATGATGCTTTGC
>JBBSAP010000310.1:0-2240 GCA_038252165.1 Bacteroidales bacterium
GAAGTATTCAGGTGAGGCACCCGAAATATTCATTAAAAGCTGGGCTGTTTCAAATAAGATTCAGGTTACGGTAAGTGATAACGGCCCCGGAATTGGCCGGAATTATCAGAAAAGAGTATTTCAGAAGTTTTATCGCATTCCGACTGCCGACGTTCACGATGTGAAAGGATTCGGACTTGGGCTCTTTTATGTAAAAAGTATTTGCGATGCCCACCATTGGAAAATTAGTCTGGATCCAACCATCGAAACAGGCACTACTTTCATTCTTGAAATTAACTGTTAAGAGAATCAAAAAAGATACCGGGTTCCGAAATCTGGACACATACTTGAAACTACTTTCAAAATCAACTATAAAACACTAACAGGATGATGAATGCACGAATATTATATGTCGAAGATGATCTTACCCTCTCTTTCGTAACCCGCGATAACCTCGAAAGGGCTGGTTACACAATTGACTCATGCGACGATGGTATTACTGCTTATGAGAAAATTGCAAACGGCAATTATGATTTGTATATTCTTGACGTGATGCTCCCTAAAATTGATGGATATACGCTGGCAAGGAGAATCAGGGAGAAGAATGAAGCAGTTCCAATTATTTTTCTTTCAGCCAAATCAACACTTGATGACAAAATTTTGGGTTTACAGATTGGCGCTGACGACTATATTACTAAACCTTTCAGCATTGAGGAACTGATCCTGAAAATCGAAATATTCCTGAAACGCAGCAGCATTGATTCCTCACGCTTACAGAAAGATTCCATTTACCATATTGGTGAATTTGCATTTTTGCATTCTGGGTTAAAACTATCCAGGGGGAATGAAATACACTCACTTACACACCGCGAAGCTGAGTTGCTTGCCTATTTTTGCGATCATAAAGGCAGTATTCTGAAAAGAGACGATATACTAAACAAAGTATGGGGAAACGATCACTTTTTCTCAAGCCGCAGCCTCGATGTTTTTATTTCGCGATTGCGCAAGTTACTTAAGTCAGACCCCAAAGTTAAAATTGAAAATATCCATAATATTGGTTACAGGCTTGTTGTAAATAGTTAAAAAATGTTTCAGGGTTTCAAATGTTTCAGGTTTCAAATTAAAAGCCCGATAGTTATCGGGATCAAGCCAAAATACTCAAAAGCCATTTGAGTGAATATCGAATATTGAATAATGCGAATCAAGGGTTGAAATGTTAAAAAGCAGTAGTTGTTAACAATTTGGATGTTAGTAAGTTATGAATAATAAATTATGTTAATAACCTGAGAATCATTATCTTAGTGGAATATTCCACTACACCACAAAAGATATGATATCTCAGGTTAAGGCAGACAAATTAATCAAAATTTACTTTCATGTATGCGAAAAATTCGAAAATGAGTTAAAATTCAGTTGTATGCGGTTTAGCAACAATAATGAACCAGTATTTACCGATCAGGAAGCCATGACAATATATTTGTTTATCGTAAACGAAGAACAACGAATGAAGATCAAGCAAATTCACACATTTGCCTTTGATTATTTACGTTCCTGGTTTCCCAATCTGCCTTCCTATAAAGCTTTTGATAATCGTTTAAATCGACTCTCAGAAGCCTTCAAACTATATGCTGGTTCCTTGTTGGCTGATTATAAGCCTGTTGAGTGTTCAGATAATGTCAGTTTATTAGACTCTCTACCTATAATCACTTGTTCAGGGAAACGCTCTGGCAAGGTAGCACGTGAAATTACAGATAAAGGTTTTTGTTCCACAAAATCAATGTATTACTATGGGCTGAAACTTCATGCTTTAGCTTTCCAACGGTATAAAAGATTGCCTTTCCCTGAGCAACTGCTTATCACTCCCGCATCTGAAAATGACTTAACTGTTTTTAAGAATGCCTGGGAAGTTATTGAAAATCGTACATTCTATGGAGATAAGATCTACAATAATGCGAACTATTTCAACGATCTCAATTCTTCAAAGAACTCTATAATGCTTACACCTGTTAAAGGTATCAAGAATCAGTCAGAGTGGGAAAAACAATTTGACAGAGCTTATAATGACATGTTCTCAAAAGCTGTATCAACAATTAGGCAACCTATTGAAGCTTTCTTTAACTGGCTAATCGAAAAAACCGACTTACAAAGAGCTAGTAAAACTCGTTCAACTAAAGGATTGCTGGTTCATGTGTTTGGAAAAATCGCTGCTGCCTTTGTCCCTCTCATTTTTTAACCCTTGATTCGCATGAATAATGAATAAC
>JBBSAP010000311.1:0-2230 GCA_038252165.1 Bacteroidales bacterium
AAAATATTTTTCCTGGGGATAACGGGCCGAGAGCTCTGCCCTGAACTCAACAGAGACTATCCTGTTCGTATCGATATTTCGTGGAAAGGCAAACTCATATTCAATGAATCCTGATCCCATTCCCCATACTTTCCTTCCCTGCTGGGGAGCATATTGCCTGATGCTCCAGCCGGCATCTGCAAATTCGGATGGTGAACGTGAAATAATAATAACATCGGAAGGAGTTTTTCCTTCAACACGGAACGGGACAAAATTGTGCTGGAGAACATTTCCCTCCCCGTCTTTAAGGCTGACCGCAAAAATCATAATTGAAGTCTCCGCCGGAAGAGTAACAGAAACAGGGTCAAGCTGAACAAATGTGAAAGGTTCAGCTTTTGCCGGGACCTCCCCGTTCTTCCATACGAACCTTTCTCCTTTCTGGTCCCATCCGAAGATTGCATATTCAATCTTCAGACCAGCAGGGATTTTGCTGGTAACTGAACTAATTCCCAGTGGTATCCGGATTGTTTCACCTCCCCTGTATTTCCTGAAGAAGTCATCACCAGCCACAACATACAGGTCTTTGTGGAGGTCGCTCATCGACATTCCGGAACACAATTCATCGAAACCGAAATACTTACTGCTGCGGTCGAAGCGGTAGTATCCATTCCATTCATTTATTACGTCGTGAAATTCCGTAAACAGGAACCCTGCTATCTTTGGGCGTTTGCGGAATTCATTCATCATAATATGGTACTCCCATGTAATATCGATATCGCCGGTGCTTCCGCTGTATCCCCATACAGCCCCGCATTCGGAATTCAGCATCGGCTCATTTCCCTGCACATTGCCTCCGATAAAATTGTATGTTGAACCAGGAAAAGTTTTGCTTACAATTTCATCGAATAATCCTGCCCATTGCCTTGCCGGATTATATGAATGCCATGTGTTAAGGTCAGTTATAACATGGTCGAGATTACATGGTGAATTATCCTCAACCAGCCTGGTGGGATCCATAGCTTTGGCTTTATGATACCACGATCTTACCCAATCCTGTGTTTCAGGGGTATAAGAGCGGCGTCCGGTAACAGAGTCCCTGCTGAACAGGCCCCAGGTCTCATTGAACAGGACATATGAAAAGATCGAGGGATGATTATAATCCCTTTCTATCTCACGTTCGGCGATGTATTCCCAGTTTTTCTTTGCATCGGGTGTCGGTTCCCCCCAGAAGTTTGGAATATCTTCCATAATAAGCAATCCATATTTATCAGCCCAATAGAGCTTTCGCGGGATTTCGGCTTTTATATGGATCCTGAGGCCGTTCAGCCCGATATTTTTGGCGCGCATTATTTCATCTTTTATGAAATCATCAGAAGGAAAGGTATAGAACCCCCCGGGATGATAGCTCTGATCGAGTGTCAGCCTGAGGTAAAGAGGCTGATTATTGAGAGCAACATATTTGAAGTCCTTGCCCGGTATGGAAACTGCAGAAATCTTGCGCATTCCAAAATAGGTGTTCACCTGGTCAACAACTCTTTTGGAAACAAGAGATGCTTTAACTTCATAAAGCCATGGATCATCGGGGGACCAGAGCTTCATATCCGTAACAGGTATTGTAAAACGGACAGCAGTATCACCTGCGCCAAGGGGCGATTCAAAAGAAATATTATTCCCCTTCCCCTCAAGAATGAACTGCAATCCTTCAGGTGCCGGGACTGACAAATGAACTTCAACACTCACCTCTGCCTTGTCGATATCGGGTGTAAAACGAATCGCTGAAATATATGCATCATTCCTGGGTTCAAGATAAACTGTCTGCCAGATTCCTTTTGCATTTCCGTAGTACTGTTTTCCAGAAGGACGGTTATCAAGCTCTTCGTCCTCGACCCTTACAACCAGCTGGTTGCTCCCCCTGCCAAGAAATGGAGTTATATCGAATTCAAAGGGAACATAACCACCTTTATGCTCACCCGCCAATTTGCCGTTCACCCATACTTTTGTATAAAAGTCGCTTGCTCCGAAAATGAGAAAAACACTTTTCCCTTTCCAGGCCTCATCTCTGCCGACATTGAACTTACGGGCATACCAGCCAATATAAAGCTTTGGAAGAGTTATCTCACTCATCGGGCTTGCCCAGGAAAAGGGCACCAGAATACTGGAAGTAAAGACTTCCGGATTTTTCTGCCAGTTTTCCTTTTCGCCGGCATTTAATGAGTCAGGTGCAAATTGCCAGTAGCCGTTCAGGTTCTGC
>JBBSAP010000312.1:0-2217 GCA_038252165.1 Bacteroidales bacterium
AAAAAATGCAATTCATTATACGAATAAAATTCTCACTGAAGGCTTTACATCGGAATCAGGAAGCTTTTTTTATCTGGTATATCCATTGCTTGGTATGCTTCTTACCCTTCTGTTCGTCAGGTATATAGTAAAGGATAATATCGGGCATGGTATCAGCCGGGTACTGTATGCAATATCTAAAAAGAAGAGCCGGATTTCGGGTCACAATAACTGGACCTCACTTGTTGCAACAACACTTACAATCGGTTTCGGAGGATCGGTAGGAGCTGAAGCTCCCATTGTGCTGACAGGGTCATCGATAGGATCGACAATCGGAAAATATTTTAATCTGAACTATAGGAATGTAACTCTACTTATCGGATGCGGCGCAGCAGGTGCAATTTCTGGAATTTTCAAAGCACCCATTGCCGGAATAGTATTTACCCTTGAGGTGCTTATGCTCGACCTTACTATGTCATCGATAGTACCGCTTCTTATATCATCCGTTACCGCAGCCACAGTAGCTTATTTCCTGATGGGGGATAATGTTCTGCTTTCCTTTAATATAACTGAAGCCTTTAATATCCGCAATATTCCTTGGTATCTGCTTCTTGGTGTTATTTCAGGACTTGTTTCCCTCTTCTTTTCAAAAATGACTCTCTTTCTTGAGAGCTGGTACGAAAAGATCAGTAACATTTTTGTCAGACTGGTTCTGGGCGGATCAGTCCTGGGATTACTTATTTATATTTTTCCATCATTTTATGGTGAAGGTTATGACACAATAATGTCTCTTCTTCATGGAGATGAAGATTCACTTTTTCAGAATTCCGTTTTTTCCGGGTTTGGCAACAACTACCTTGTATATATTTTGTTTTTTTTAGGCCTTGTTTTACTAAAGGTGTTTGCAAGCAGTTCGACAAACGGAGCAGGCGGGGTAGGAGGGATCTTTGCCCCGACTCTGTTTATCGGAGGTTTGACAGGTTTTATTATTGCGAGTTTGCTGAACAGATTTGCCGGAGCTGATATTCCCGATAACAGGTTTGTGCTTGTAGGAATGGCAGGGGCAATGGCAGGTGTAATGCACGCTCCCCTTACTGCAATCTTTTTGATTGCCGAAATAACGGGAGGTTACGCCTTGCTCCTCCCTCTTATTATCACATCAACAATAGCTTATATTACTGTAAGAGCTTTTGAACGGCATTCAATATACCATATGCTGCTTGCAGCAAAAGGAGAACTTATTACACACGACAAGGATAAGGCAGTTCTTACAATGATGGACTGGCGGAAGGAAATTGAAAGGGATCTGATTTCAGTAAAATCCACGGACAATCTGGCGGAGCTCGTGAAAACAATATCTAAATCTAACAGGAACATCTTTCCTGTCGTCGATGAATATAACATTCTCGAAGGAGTAGTTCTTCTGGATGATGTCAGGGAAATAATGTTTAACAATGAATTGTATGAAATAATTTCAGTTAAGGACCTCATGACAATACCACCAACATATCTGGATATTGGGGAAAGTATTGAAGTTGTAATGGAAGCTTTCAGCAATACGGAAGCCTGGAATTTACCAGTGCTCGATAAGGGCTACTATGTAGGCTTCCTGTCAAAATCACGTTTATATACTACATACCGTGAACTGCTTGTTCAGGTTTCAGAAGAATAGTGTACAGAGAATTCTCATTGCATACATCAGCCGGGAAATATCTATCCTTAATTTAACTGTCGATCTTTTACTATTCAATATATTAACGCTATATTTGCTGACAACAGCAGATATCCGATTATGGTGACTTCCAGTGGCTTGGCTCTTATAACCTGTTTGTAATCAATTATAAATCTATTAAGAATGACAAAAGACACTTTGGTATTTGACCTTATTGAAAAAGAACATCAGCGCCAGCTGAATGGCATTGAACTGATAGCTTCAGAGAATTTTGTCAGTCCGCAGGTTCTGGAGGCTATGGGATCAGTTCTTACAAACAAATATGCAGAGGGATATCCGGGAAATCGTTATTACGGGGGATGTGAAATAGTTGATCAGACTGAACAGATCGCTATCGACCGGCTCAGGAAGCTGTTTGATGCGGAATATGCCAATGTTCAGCCTCACTCAGGTGCACAGGCAAATATGGCAGTCTTTTTTGCTGTTTTAAAGCCCGGCGACACATTTATGGGCCTTAATCTGGCACATGGAGGCCATCTTTCACACGGATCACCTGTAAACTCCTC
>JBBSAP010000313.1:0-2209 GCA_038252165.1 Bacteroidales bacterium
ATCTACATCTATTGTCAAATTTTAAATATATATTCGATAAGGCTGACCAATTTTAAAGTCAGCCTTATTTATTTATCTGCTTTGAATCTTATCCAAATAGGATCCAAAATAATTAATTATTACAATATCCAGTCGTAAACCAACCACCACCAAATGCATACCTACAATCACTGGGACAAGAACCTCCTGCTGAAAGTAAATATCCAAACCAAATAGGTGGGTTAGTAAAATAATTATAACATACACAAGTGCAAGGACCAGTACCATAACCACCTTTTATTGTCAATAGTTCCTCATCTTGCATTAACCTTTCCGAATTGATCTGTAATTTATTAAGTTTTTTCATCTCCGTAAAGTTAAATTGTTAATATGCTGTTGCAGTTTGTTTTAATTACGGATTTCATATTTTGGTCCGGCTACCGTCCGGTTAAAACATTTATGTTTGCCGTCATACCTCCTATCTTGTTTAGGAAAGGTCCGGGACACTGGCGCAGGGTAAGGGGCGGAGGGCAAGATCGTAATTTGGGTTGATTTGCTCCCTGCCCCAGGCTCCCTGCTCTTAAGCTGCCCTTCTCTTTCAAATTTATTATAATTGAGCTCATTAATTACAAAAAATCTAATTGTTGTTAATTAATTAACAGTACTTACCTGAATTGCTATCCGCTGCAAAGGATATTTAATTTTTTTACTGAACAGATTATGATTTCCGGACCGGCTCATTTGTTTTTGACTTTCACAGATTAAACAAATTGAACGTAATCTGATATAAATTTCGGTAATCAAACTGAAATAGTGGCAATAAAAAACAGGGAGAAATCGGTAGTAAACAGGGAATTTCAGGGAATTTCAGGGAATTTCAGGCCTGAAGGTTTACCCAATTTGGAATAAATGCTTTTCAGTGTCTTTGGGAAGATCCGTCCGGGAGGAATTTTGATTTTAGCTTTCTTAAGACGCAATTTTAAAGTTTTTAAAGAAACCCCATATTCATTGGCAACCTCCTTCCGGGTTTTAGTAAACTACTCCCCATTCTCAGACCACGGATTTATAAAAATAAGTTTTCTTTCTTGATGATTTTTCTCTTGTAAATATATCTTCATTCAGGAACCTAGCACCCAGCAACCTGCAACATGGATTTCTATCATTTTAATATGCTGTTAAGTGGTTTTATAAGTCTGAATATCAACCTGCTGTTATCAGTTATTATATCTACGGTACCGGTCATTTCACTGATAAAACTTAATTCGATATTATAGGAAGATCTCATGCCATTGACAAGATCAATCTCTGCAATATAAACATCGTTGGCTGGTACAAGCGACAGTGATTTGATCTTCCCTTTTATAACCCCAAATTCCATGTAGGGGAATCCCGAGAGTTTAATATTGACTTCCTGTCCCACCCTTACCCTTCCGAGACCTGATCCCGGAACACTTGCCCTTACGATTATCCTGCTCTTCTCCTCCGGAATAATCGTGGCCAGAATCTCCCCTGCTTTGATAACCTGATTCTCATTCCAGAAAGCTGTAAAAGTTATTTTACCTCTGACCGGGCTTTCAATCAGATACTTTTCCTTCCACTGATCGATTGCCAGGTTCAACATCTGAAAAGCGTCGTCCAGATCAAGATTATACTGATGAAGCTCTTTGTCAAGCTGAATCTGCAGATCCAGGCGGGTCTCCTTCATCTTTAAAGCCGATGATTCATTATTCTTAATCGAAGCCCTGAGAGAACTGTGTGACGATTTTTTCTGTATCAAGGCCTGCTTCGACCTTTCATATTCACTCAGGGTTACGGAATGAAGACTACTGATATATAATACAGAATCGCGTTCAAAGCTTCTTGTAACCAGGTTGAGATCTTCTTCCGACAGCTTTACCTGGTTCAGAAGCTCGGCCGTGTATTCTTCCTGATTTCTGATCTGCTCTTCCAAAAGTCTGAGTTTCGATTGAATATATGCCTGTTTCAGGTTTTCTTTGAACTGTTGGAAAAGGGTTGCAAACCGCGAGTAGCTACTCTGGATCTCTCCTATCGAAAGGTTTGCCGGAGGATCATATTTAATTACATTCTGCTGCCACCCGGAGTTATTCCTGAGAGTATCCAGAAATGCAATAAGAGATTGTATATCTTCATAGCTTGCCGTGTTCTCAATTATTGCCACAGCTTGACTGAGCGAGATGTCCTCGCCGTTGCTTACTATCAGCTTTTCAAT
>JBBSAP010000314.1:0-2126 GCA_038252165.1 Bacteroidales bacterium
GATTTGGTTGATAATTAAAATAAAATAATAGTGCTGAAAACATTTCCCATCGGAGGTGTTCATCCACCCGAGAACAAGCTTACTGCTGATATTCCTATTAAGTATCTTCCTGTTCCTGAAAGTGTTATTATCCCTCTCTCGCAGCATATAGGGTCTCCCGCCAATCCTGTCGTTAGCAAAGGCGATAAAGTAAAGACAGGTCAGCTGATTGCAGCCGGAAAAGGATTTGTTTCGGCAAATATCCATTCTTCCGTTTCAGGCAAAATAAATAAAATCGATTTTGCAGCCGATAGTTCCGGATTTAAGCAAACTGCTGTATTCATTGATGTTGAAGGAGATGAATGGATTGACACTATTGACAGAAGTAAAGATATAGTCCAGGATATAAAGCTCTCTTCAGAAGAGATCATTAAACGGTGTTTCGAGTCGGGTATTGTCGGATTAGGTGGTGCTACTTTCCCTTCCCATGTCAAACTTACTGTACCATCGGGGAAAAAATGCGAGGTGCTTATAATTAACGGAGTTGAGTGCGAACCGTACCTTACATCCGATCACAGGCTCATGCTTGAAAGAGGAGAAGAAATCATTATTGGGGTTTCAATACTGATGAAGGCACTGAATGTAGAGAAAGCCATAATTGGAATTGAAAACAACAAGCCTGATGCAATTTCACATATGACTTCCCTTGCATCAGCTTTCAAAGGTATTACTGTTCATTCACTGAAGGTCAAGTATCCGCAGGGAGCTGAAAAGCAGCTCATTAAAGCCCTGACTGGAAGAGAGGTGCCTTCAGGCCGGCTGCCGCTTGATGTTGGAGCAGTAGTTCATAATGTCGGAACTTCATTCGCGGTATATGAGGCTGTCCAGAAAAACAAGCCTCTCTTTGAAAGAGTTGTAACCATTACCGGAAAACATCTTTTAAACCCGGGCAACTACATGGTCAGGACCGGAACCTTAATGTCAAAGCTCATTGAAGCAGCAGGGGGACTTCCGGAAGACACTGGTAAAATAATTAACGGCGGACCAATGATGGGAAAAGCTGTGAGCAATACCGAAATCCCTGTTGTGAAGGGAATGTCAGGTGTTGTTATTTTACCTCGCGAAGAATCAGTCAGAGAGGAAATCCAACCATGCATCAGGTGTGCAAAATGCGTTTCAGTCTGTCCGATCAAACTTGAACCCTATCTGTTGATGTCTCTATCGGAAAAAGGCTTTTTTGAACGTGCCGAAAAAGAGAGGATAACTGATTGCATGGAGTGCGGCTCGTGCAGCTTTACATGTCCTGCCGGCAGGCCCCTGCTCGATTATATCAGGCTTGGAAAATCGAGTGTCATAAAAATAGCCCGCCAGAGGAATTTAAAATAAAAGGAATTCATTGAAAATATGAGTAATCTGCTAAATGTATCCCCGTCGCCCCATACGCACGGAAAAGAATCAACTAAAAAACTGATGCTGACAGTTGTAATTGCGCTTATACCTGCATTTATCACTTCAGTTTTTTATTTTGGTATCGGAGCCATAATAGTCACTGCAACATCTGTAACCTCTTGTCTGCTTTTTGAATATCTGATTCAGAAATATGTCCTGAAAAAACCTCTCTCGATTACTGACGGATCAGCTCTGGTTACAGGAATTCTTCTTGCTTTTAACCTTCCTTCAAATATTCCGGTATTAATAATAGTTATCGGAAGTTTCATTTCTATAGCTGTAGCCAAAATGACATTCGGGGGGTTAGGGAACAATCCTTTTAATCCCGCACTTGTCGGAAGGGTTTTTATGCTGATTTCATTCCCGGTCCAGATGACCAGCTGGCCCATACCAAAAGGATTAGCTACCGGTTATACGGATGCCATCACCGGGGCTACGCCGCTGGCAGTAATAAAAGAAGGGTTAAAGAACGGTGAACCCTTGTCAGCCCTTATGAATCAGATCCCCACCCCATCGCAGATGTTTCTGGGCAATATGGGAGGATCGATGGGAGAAATTGCCGCTGTTGCCCTCCTCATAGGGTTTGTTTATCTCCTTATAAAAAAAGTGATAACATGGCACATTCCTGTATCGGTGATAGGAAGCATAGCAATTTTCATTGCCATTCTCTGGCTTGTGAATCCGGAAAAAAACGCCAA
>JBBSAP010000315.1:0-2123 GCA_038252165.1 Bacteroidales bacterium
CCAGGATGGAAAGCCTATGGGACAAGACTGGCAAACCTGGAGCGCCGCCGTTTACCTTTATGCCGTAAAATGTGTTGAAGAAAAAAGAACTCCTTTTTTTGATGAGATACGCAATTATCACACTGGGAAGAGCCTTTAACAAAATCATAAAACATGTGAATCATATAAATCTGCTCAGGGATTGTGTAACATTCTGCAATACTAACAGCCTACCTTTGCTTTGATTAAGATCTGGGCTACCGGCTTTTGGGGGTTCCATATAAACGGATTAATCCATATACTGCCGGGGGTAGCAGTCTTTGCTTTGTTGCTGGGAATTCTCAGCAATAGATCAATAATACGCTAAAATAAAAACTAGAAAATTATGACAAGAAGAGAAACAAGAATTCTTTACATTGTTGGTGTAATTGTGATTATTGTTATTGCTTTTTTGCTTTTGGGCGGTACGTCAGGGATAAAAGGATTAGGCAATGGCACCGGTTCGATGGGAATGACCAGTTTGCGATGGGGACAGATTCTGATAAGTCTGGGTGTGGGATTCCTGCTGGGCTGGCTGGCATCCAGAAGAAGATGGTGATAGCCATCATTCCGGTGCCCCTTAAAGAGAGGATGATTGACGTACATTTCATCATCCCCCAAAAAAACATAAGGAACAATCTGTTTAACAGATATTATTAATACACTTATAATGTGTGAATTATGTAACTTTTTAAAGAAGTTATGTAACACATTTACCGGGTCTGGCAACTAAATTTGCTTTCTTAAAAGATCCTTTATCGGTTATGGTGGAAAACCGGCATAACAAAACCCAATGTGAAAAAAAAATTACAATTGATAAAAATCCCGTTCCTGAAAATTGTCCTGATCGTTTTCCTGTCATTGCTTTTTATCCGTGCATCTGCCCCTGAGATGAGAGTCGCCTATGTCTGTTCGACAGAGCCTGTAGACGCTTACGACAGACTAATTAAAGCAATTGTCAAGGTCGAAAGTGCAGGTGACACGCTTGCATATAATCTTTCTGAAGAGGCAGTTGGAGCTTTTCAAATCAGGCCGATCAGGCTTCTTGATTATTACCAGAGAACCGGTATTATTTATAAATTAAAAGACTGCTATAATTTTGAGATCTCGAAAGAGATATTCCTTTATTATGCCAGGCAGACAGGCTATCCGGATTATGAGATGATTGCCCGGAACTGGAACGGCTCGGGTGTTGCTACTCTTGATTACTGGGAGAAAGTTAAATCAAATCTGTAGTCAGTTTCCCCTTTTCTTGTGGCTCTTAGTCAGACTTGAAGTAATTCCTGTCAGAATAGATCTAAAGCAATAATGAAAGATAAGTCTTTCCGGATCTCTTTCATAATCTATAATCCCCACTCTCACCTTTTCATCCCCAACCGGATTTGAATCCAGTACTCTTCTGTTGGCTATAAAAGAAATAAATCTTTCTCTAAAGGCTGTTGTATCATCAGTCTGTCGGTTCTTAACCGTGATATTCAAACCATCATAAAGCATTGTCATTTCTCCGGTAGCTTTAGTATTATTTGCTGTAAATCTGAAATTCATTGTATCAATCTTTCCGGATGTTGCATAAATAAAAGCATTTTTCTCCAGTATAGGATTTAATTCACTTGCTTCCAGTTTTGAAAGAGTTCCATTCAGTGAAAAGGTGTTGTTCCTGTCAAATAATCTCCCTTTTAACGAAATTGTCATCTTTCCTTTTCCCATTAACAGGGCATCAGCCTTAATCTCCAGAAAAGCGGATTCTGTTTTGTAAACAGTATCATTTGTCAATTTATAGATTTTGGCATTGATTTCATTGAAGCTGATACTTCCGGGTTCGTTTGCTTCCTCAGCATGTATTGTTAACGTCACCTTCCCGTTCACAAGGCCGATTGAATCAATTTGAATAATGCCGGGATAGCTGTAAATCATCTCCTGGACTACGGGCTTGTTCAAATGCCTGAATTCCTTCCTCTTATCACGAAATATTTTCATGTCCATTTTTCCGATTTCGATATATGAGCTGGTGAGACCCATTGTTCTTAAATCACCGTAAGAATAAAAATCCTGAACGTAAATATTACTGAAAATAGCTTCGATGCGATTAGTTTGATATTTATACC
>JBBSAP010000316.1:0-2111 GCA_038252165.1 Bacteroidales bacterium
CATCTTACTGCCATCAAATCGAGGATCCCTTTCGTTCATTTCTTTGATGGATTCCGTACATCTCATGAAATACAGAAGATAGAATACTTTGAGAATGATGATCTTAAAAAACTGATTGACTGGGATGCCCTGAAAAGGTTCAGGGATAATGCTCTTAATCCGGAACATCCTGTTACAAGAGGAACTGCCCAGAACCCTGACATTTTCTTCCAGGCAAAAGAATCAATAAACAGATTCTACGAACCTATACCTGATATAGTTAACGCATATATGGCCGAAATTACCAAGATGACAGGAAGAGAATACAAACCATTTACATATTACGGTGCACCCGATGCAGAACATGTTATCGTGGCAATGGGTTCAGTTACAGAAACTACAAAAGAAGTCATTGATTTCCTTGGAGGCAAAGGGGAAAAGGTCGGTTTAATAACTGTTCATCTTTACCGTCCTTTCTCATCCAAATATTTCTTTGATATCTTCCCGAAATCAGTTAAAAAAATAACAGTTCTCGACAGGACCAAGGAACCCGGATCAACAGGTGAACCACTTTATCTTGATTTGAAGGAAGTGTTCTACGAAAGATCTGAGAGGCCATTGATTATAGGTGGCCGTTATGGATTAAGTTCTAAGGATACCACACCAAGTCAGATCCTTTCAGTTTATGAGAATATGAAACTCAAAGAACCGAAAAATCAATTCACAGTCGGTATTGTGGATGATGTTACTTTCACCTCCCTTCCAGTTATTCCTGAAATACATGTTGCCCTTCCGGGTACTTATTCCGCTAAATTTTACGGACTGGGGTCAGATGGAACTGTTGGAGCAAATAAGAACTCCATTAAAATCATTGGCGAGACGACCGATAAATATTGCCAGGCCTATTTTGCTTACGACTCAAAGAAATCGGGCGGAATAACAACCTCAAACCTTCGTTTTGGTGATAAGCCGATCCGCTCACCCTACCTGGTAAACACACCCGACTTTGTTGCATGTCACGTTCCTTCATATCTCGACAAATATGATATGCTTAAAGGCCTCAAAGAGGTGGGAACATTCCTTCTTAACTCAATATGGGATTCAGAAGAGACAAAAAAACGTCTGCCTGACTATATGAAGAAGTACCTTGCCGAAAACAAGATCGGTTTCTATATTATTAATGCAACTGCTATCGCAGAAGAACTTGGACTGGGTTCAAGGACGAATACAATAATGCAGGCAGCTTTCTTCAAATTGGCCAATGTGATCCCTTATGAGAAAGCCGAATCGGAAATGAAGAAATTCATTTATAAGAGTTATGGCAAAAAGGGCGAAGCCATTGTTAATATGAATTACGCCGCAGTTGATAAAGGCAGCAATGTCACAAAGATTGAGATACCGGCCGAATGGGCAAAAATAGTAATCAAGAAAGAAAAAGACACCCGTAATATTCCTGATTTTATCCGTGATATTATGGAGCCGATGAATGCCATGAAAGGTGATGATCTGCCTGTAAGTGCATTTAAAGGAAGAGAAGATGGGACTTTTCCGTCAGGGACTGCAGCTTATGAAAAAAGAGGTATTGCTGTAAATGTTCCTGAATGGCAATCTGAAAATTGCATACAGTGTAACCAGTGCGCATATGTGTGTCCTCATGCAGCAATACGTCCATTCCTGCTGACAGAAGAGGAACTTGCACAGGCACCTGAAGGAACCAAAACCATCCAGGGGATCCCGGGTGAACTTAAAAAATACAAATTCAAAATTCAGGTCAGTGTTTATGATTGTACCGGATGTGGTAATTGCGCTGATGTTTGTCCTTCAAAAAAGAAATCGCTTGTTATGAAGCCGCTTGAAACACAGCTTCAGGAAGCTGACAGATGGATCTACATGCACGAAAAGGTTGGCTATAAAGACAAAGTGGTTGATAAATTCGTAAATGTGAAGAACAGTCAGTTTGCACAGCCTCTTTTTGAATTCTCCGGAGCCTGCGCAGGTTGTGGGGAGACTCCTTATATTAAGTCAATAACCCAACTATTTGGAGACCGCATAATTGCATCAAACGCAACAGGATGCTCATCAATTTACGGAGGATCAGCACCATCAACACCATATACCTACAACAAGCATGG
>JBBSAP010000317.1:0-2077 GCA_038252165.1 Bacteroidales bacterium
ATATTATCCTTTACTATATACCTGACGAACAGAAGGGTAAGAAGCATACCAAGCAATGGATATACCAGATAAAAAAAGCTTCCTGATTCCGATGTAAAGCCTTCAGTGAGAATTTTATTCGTATAATGAATTGCATTTTTTAGAACTGCTGCTGCAAGGGCACTGAGCAATCCGACCACCAGGCTCAGAATATAAACTAATGTGACCTGGTCAATTTTTAAAAGATATCTGTTTAGGAATTTTCTTAAATACCTGTTCCTGGACATAGTGATGCAAATATAAAAACATTAACAGACCTTCTCCATTTTTTAATTAAGTTTGTCTTTTTGAAAAATCTCCCGTAATGATAGACTTCAGCAGTTTCAGACTGGATAACGGACTGAGGGTAATTGTCCATGAGGACAGATCAACACCCCTTGCGGCAATGAATATCCTGTACGACGTAGGATCGAAGGATGAAGACCCGTCGTTAACAGGTATCGCACACCTGTTCGAGCACCTTATGTACTGCGGAACAGAAAATATCCCGGAATATGATCTTCCCCTTCAGCTTGCCGGAGGAGAGAACAATGCATTCACAAATAACGATATAACAAATTATTACCTGACCCTGCCTTCCGGAAATATTGAAACTGCCTTCTGGCTTGAGTCAGACAGGATGCTCGAACCCGGCTTTACACAAAAAAAGCTTGATATACAGAGAAGTGTTGTGATTGAAGAATTCAAGCAGCGTTACCTCAATCAGCCATATGGTGATGTTATGCTTCTTCTGCGGCCGCAGGCATATACGACCCACCCATACAGATGGCCGACCATAGGCATGGATATTTCACACCTTGAGAATGTTGATATTGATCATGTAAAAGATTTTTTTTCGCACCATTATACTCCTGGCAATGCCATTATGACTCTCTCTGGAAATATTAAGCCTGACAGAGCTTACGACCTTGCTGTAAAATGGTTCGGGTCAGTGCCGGAAAGAAAGACCTCCAATCGCAATCTGCCACCTGAACCGGCTCAGACCAGGGAGAAAAGACTGACAGTGGAAAGAAACGTCCCGTCCGATGCCTTATATAAGGCATGGCATATTGGACCCCGCATCAGCAAAGATTATCCTGCACTTGACCTTTTAACTGATCTTCTGTCGGGAGGGGAATCGGGCAGGCTTTACAACAAGCTTGTCAGGGATAAAAACCTGTTCAGCGAGATTAATGCATATATCACTTCGGATATTGATCCCGGATTGGTGATCCTAAGTGGAAAGCTTATGAGGGGGACTGACATTTTCAAAGCAGAAAAGGCTGTTAATGAAGTAATTAATGAACTAAAGGATTCAACGCTAACTGATTACGAGCTGGAAAAAGTAAAGAACAGGTTCGAATCGTCAGCTGTTCTTTCAAATACAAGCATTCTGAACAAAGCAATGAATCTGTCGATATATGAATTGCTCGGCGATCCTGATATGGTTAACAGGGAAGTAGAAAACTACAGGGCCGTCAGCAGGGAAATGGTGAAAGAGAGTGCAAAAAAATATCTCAGCCCTGAAAACTGCACCACATTGTTTTACCTCGCAGCCAGTAAAAATTAATCATGGTTAGTTTTCAGCGGATACAGCCACCCGTTAATCCTTTTGATGCAAGGATACTTGTTCCGGTAAAATCTGTAACCCTCAGAAACGGGACATCTTTAATCATGATCGATGCCGGAACCGAAGACATAATGAGGATAGAAATTGTCTTCAGGGCTGGGATAGCCCGGGAATACCTTCCTCTTCTGGCATCTTCAGTCAATATGATGCTGACTGAAGGCTCAGAAAAGTACACTTCCGAAGAGCTGAACAGCATACTCGATTATTACGGTATTTTTCTTAATCTGACTGCTGAAAAGGATACTGCCGGATTAACTGTCTATTTTCTAAACAAACATTTTGAGAAAGTGCTGGAATTGATTGCTGAGATACTTTTCCATCCGGAATTTCCTGAAAAGGAGCTGAAACTTCTCATGAAAAAAAGGCTGAACTGGTACAGGATAAACAGGGAGAAAGTTCAGAATGTCGCAACCGATAAGTTTTTTGAAT
>JBBSAP010000318.1:0-2066 GCA_038252165.1 Bacteroidales bacterium
GCAATTACTAAAGATTGAAAGAGATCAAAATTGCGCAATAACGAGTAACAAAAACCTGCATTGAAATTGTCTCCTCCCCCGGTCAGTATTTTTGGCTCTTTACAAAAGAAAGTCTCACATTTCTCAAAAACCATCCCATCATATGCCAGTGCATCATCGGTCCGGTGAATAACAACTATATCTGAATCAGCTGCACCAAAGACCAATTTGATAAACTCTTCATCAGGACAATCAGGTGAAAGATCAAGAGCCATGGCTATTAATTTTGCTTCATTCCTGTTCAGGCTTAATATTACTTTGAAATAATCTCTGAATCTTCCTAATAGGCTAATTGCATATTGAATTTCTTTCTTTGATCTGCGTGAACAATCGGAAAAATCAGTAAAAAAAATTGGTTTTGGATCCGTCTGCTTAACCATCGGAAATATCTCATCAAGAAACCCCTCCCATATCTGTGAAGTGTTCTCAATCTCGCTCCAGTTAAGAAATGAGACCAGTTGTTTCCCGGAAAGCAA
Source organism: Bacteroidales bacterium (assembly GCA_038252165.1). Classification (GTDB taxonomy): domain Bacteria; phylum Bacteroidota; class Bacteroidia; order Bacteroidales; family VadinHA17; genus LD21. The sequence continues at coordinate 516 of JBBSAP010000318.1, forward strand.
CAGTAGTATTTTTTTAATTCCCAAAATGTCTTTAATCCCTTTCCAATTAAGTTTGTTATAAGGTCCCGGATCAAACATTATCACTTTTGAGTCTCTGAATTCCAGAGCAGTTGCAGTTATGGTATCACCAACTGTATTAAGCGAACAGTTACCAGACATAATCCGGAAAACGGGTAAAATCTCCGGAAGCCCGAAAGTCCCGATACAATCAGTTCTTATTCCAAGGTTTCCAAGAGCATTCGCCGTGATAACCATATTACCGCCTGACTTGGAAAGTTCTGTATGAAATTCGACACCGGTACTTCTATTATCAAGATCAAGGAGAAACTCTCCAAACTCCTTACTGCTGCTGAAATACTCCGAACAGCCATTGTCCTTCCGGCCCTTTACAACTTTTACGATATTGTCGATACAGGCATCAAAGCCCAGGAGAGCATTTGAACTGACAGTTTTGTTCTGACTAAGCTTAACTACAATATCAGCGATGCTGTTTATTACCCTTTCATTCACATTATTTTCTTTAGAGGTAAATTGCAGCCTCTTTATCAAGAAGCAGGTAAGAATTCAAATGTGACTTAATAACAGAAGCGGGAAACTCAGGGGATACTTCACTTTCAATCAATCGTCTGGCAACTTCAGCCTTCCTGGAACCGTTCAATTGAAGAATTGCCGTTTTAGCCTCCATGATATGCTTCATCCCCAGAGTAACTCCTTTAGAAAGATTTACTTTACCCGAGAAGTATTTCTGACCTACGATTTTTGTGGTTTCATCCAGGCTGACAATATGAGAAAAGAGATCGAAAGAGGTTCCTGGTTCATTCAATCCGAGATGACCATTCATCCCGGCACCAAGCAGAATCATGTCAATAGGACCATTTTCTTTAATGAATTTATCAGTCTTAAGACACTCATGCACCAGGTCGTCAGATTCTCCGTTGAAAAAGCACAGGTTTTCATCCGAAAAGTCAATATGACTAAAAAGGTTCTTTTTCAGAAAAGAGAAACAATTTTCGTTTTTCATTTTCCCCAAATAAGCCCATTCGTCCAATCCGACAATTTTGCATCTCCTGAAGCTGATTTGCCCGGTTTTATTAAGCTCAATCAGATGCTTAAAAGTTCCGACAGAAGTTTCACCTGCAGGAAAACAAAGCAAAGCATCTGGTTTATCTGTGACTGTACCTGCTATCATCTCAGCAGTTTTCACCGATAGCTCCCTGTAGTCATTATAAATTATTTGCTTCAACAATGAGTTTGTATCACTATGTTCTTCAGAGTTTTATTTCCCCCCACCCATTCCTGTATTCTCTTCTGACAAACTGGTTAGCCTGCTCAAAATTTGTTATCCTCATATTTGCGCCATCCCACTTATAAGAAATATAACGGCCAGGGAAAATCATTCCTTCCATGTCTCCATAAACAGGATCCTTCCGGGAAATCTTTTTCTGAATATTGAAACATCTCAGCAACAAGTTACCCATTAAAACTGTTTCAGTCAGCGGACCGGCATATCCAACGAATGGAGAATCAACCTCAGCATTTCCATATCCGGCA
>JBBSAP010000319.1:0-2064 GCA_038252165.1 Bacteroidales bacterium
AGATCAGCGTATTCGAGCCTTGCCAGCTCGAAAAGAGGTGAAAGGTCTTCGATATAATTGCCTGATAAGAGGATACTCTTCAGATTTACCAGGTTGCCTATTCCGTCGAGATATCCAATCTGGTTATCAGAAAGATTTATTTCCTCCAGCTTTGTCAACCTGAAAAGAGGTGTAATATCTGAAATCCTGTTGTCTGATAAATCAATGGTTCTGGCATTGATGCAAAATTGCACCCCAAACAGATCGTTGATATCAGATGATGATAATTCAATTCTTCTGTCTCTTCGAGATAAATTGAAGGATAATCGATACAAGAACGAATAAAACAGAAAATTCATATTAAATTAACTGCAGTTTGTAATAACATTGAAACGGGTGTAAGATGGGGATACTTTGGATATATGGGTATTTCAGTCCAAGAATTCTTTCAAAATCTGAGTTTCTTACAAGGAATATAAACCGCATAATCGGTTCTGTTATAATACTATCAGTTCTTTTTCAATTCTTTAAATAGATCAGAAATACGTAACTTACAGATAATTAAATTAAATATTATGAAACCCAAATGTTCTACAAACACAAATAAAAATTATTACAACAACACGTGGGTTCCATCATACCTTTAAAACCAAAATTATATTATTATGAAAGCTATATGGAATGGTAAAGTCATTGCAGAGAGCAATGACATTGTAAATGTCGAAGGAAATGCCTATTTCCCTGCTGAAGCTGTAAATCAGGATTACATTAAAAAGACCAACACACACTCAGTTTGTCCATGGAAGGGCACTGCCTCATATTTTGATCTTGTAGTAGATGGCAGGCAAAACAAAGATGCAGCCTGGTATTACCCTGAACCAAATGACGCGGCAAAGAATATTAAAAACAGAGTTGCCTTCTGGAAAGGTGTTCAGGTTGTAAATGATTAAGCAGATTGATAATAACAAAGAAAAGATTAGTATGTCGCAATTAATAGAAGAGATCTCTACAGGACAACTCGAAGATCTGCTGGGAAAACCAGCTATAAAAGTTATAGATGCACGTCCTGTTGAGGCCTATAATGGATGGGTTCTTAAGAATGAAACAAGGGGGGGCCATATACAAGGAGCTAAAAGCCTGCCTGAAAAATGGCTGAACTACCTTGACTGGATAGAAATTGTGAGACATAAAAACATTTTGCCTGGTGATAATATTGTCATCTATGGTTATACCCAGGATGAAACAGACAGGGTTGCCACGAGGTTTCTAAGGTCGGGGTATTCAAAAGTTTTTATTTACAATCGTTTTATTGAGGAATGGACCAGAAACCCGGGTCTTCCTATGGAGCATCTTGCCAATTACAGGCACCTTGTTTCTGCAGAATGGGTAAAAGAGCTGATTTCCGGAAGTAAGCCTGCTGAATATGATAGCAGTAAATACATTATAGTGCACTCCCATTATCGCAATCGGGATGCTTATTTAACAGGTCATATTCCGGGCGCTATCGATTTGGATACTCTTGCTCTTGAAGCGCCTGAGACATGGAACAGGCGTTCACCGGAAGAATTGAAATCAGCACTTGAAAAGCACGGCATTGCATCTGATACTACGGTTGTTCTCTATGGGAAATTCATGTTCCCTGATAATGCCGATGAGTTTCCCGGAAGTGCGGCAGGAGACATTGGCGCTATACGTAACGCATTTATAATGATGTATGCCGGGGTTAAAGATGTTCGCGTTCTGAACGGTGGTTTTCAGTCATGGCAGGATGCAGGGTTTGAAGTAAGTAAGGTGGATGTGTTAAAACAACCAGTTGCAGAATTTGGTGCAAAAATACCGGCTCTGCCGCAACTAGCTGTAGATACGCCTGAAGCAAAACAGATACTTGCATCCGTAAATGCCGAACTTGTTTGTGTAAGAAGCTGGCCCGAGTATATTGGTGAGGTAAGCGGATATAATTACATTAAGCCCAAAGGGAGAATTCCGGGAGCAGTATTTGCTGATTGTGGTAGCGATGCTTATCACATGGAGAATTATCGTAATGTTGATCATACTACCCGGGAGTATCAGGAAATAGCTGAAAAC
>JBBSAP010000320.1:0-2049 GCA_038252165.1 Bacteroidales bacterium
TCCCAGGTCTGTATAATCTTTTATAATGATTCCAGGTAGAAAGATAAGCCAGACCTGCAGAATGATGCAGGTTTTTTTGTATAACGATATCAAAAACTGCAAATAATGAAAATAATGAAATTCGGCGGGACATCAGTAGGTAATCCCGACAGGATGAAATCAATAATACCGCTGATCAGCGGAGAAGAGACTGTTATTGTAGTGCTTTCTGCACTGTCAGGGACAACAAACAGCCTGGTTGAGATATCAGAGCTCTTATATTCAGGAGCGAAAGAAGAAGCAGCCGTGAAAAATGAAGCCCTGAGGTCAAAGTACTACCAGGTTGTTGAAGAGCTCTATTCAACAGAGACATATAAAAAGGAGGGGCATGAGCTTGTAGACTCTCATTTTGAATACATAGGAGATATTATAGCCAGCACTTTTAACAAACTCCATGAGAAAGCGATTCTCGCCCAGGGAGAATTAATGTCGACCGGCCTGTTCCATAAGCTTCTAAGTGAAAGGAACATAAGGTCAGCACTCATACCAGCCCTTAATTTCATGCGAATCGACAAGGACGGTGAACCTGATGCATTCTATATTACAGAGAACTTTAAAAGAGAACTTGGTATACATCCTGATGAGAAAATAATAGTTACACAGGGATTCATCTGCCGTAATGCCTATGGTGAAATTGATAATCTTAAGCGCGGTGGAAGCGATTTCACTGCTTCACTTATCGGTGCAGCAATCAACGCATCGGAGATCCAGATCTGGACAGACATAAACGGCTTTCATAATAACGATCCGAGGTATGTTGAAAAAACCCGGGTGATACGTGAGATTTCATTTGATGAAGCAGCTGAGCTTGCCTATTTCGGAGCAAAGATATTGCACCCTTCAAGCGTAAACCCTGCCAGGGAGAAGAATATACCTGTAAGGCTCAAGAATACTTTGGATCCTAAGGACGAGGGCACCCTTATAACTTCCGGAACCATCCTTCAGGATTACAAAGCTGTTGCTGCAAAAGACGGGATATCAGTATTCAGGATCAAGTCGGACAGAATGCTTATGGCCTACGGATTCATCAGGAAAGTATTTGAGATTTTTGAAGCCTACAAAACACCGATCGATATGGTCACAACTTCCGAGGTATCGGTTTCCATAACTGTCGATAATCCTCAGTTCATAGAGCAAATAGCTCGCGACCTGAAAGAGCTTGGTTCAGTGGAGATTGAGCAGGACCAGACCATTCTCTGCATTGTCGGTGATTTCCGGACTGAGAGGACAGGTTCTGCACCTGAGATCTTTGAGGCACTGAATACTATCCCTCTTAAAATGATCTCATACGGAGGAAGTCCAAACAGCATTTCGTTGCTGATAGACTCAAAAGATAAAATAAATGCACTTAACCTTCTGAACAAATATCTTTTTAACCAGTAAGATGATCACAAGTAAAACCATTGCCAGATTCAGAGATCTGCCGACACCTTTTTATTTCTACGATCTCGGTGTACTGCACTCAACATGCCAGAAAATTCTGGAAGAATCCTCAAAAGGAGGGTTTAAGGTACACTATGCCGTCAAGGCTAATCCCAATCCGAGGATACTTAATATTATTTCATCCTACGGATTCGGAGCAGATTGTGTCTCATACAACGAAATAGAACGGGCAATATCATCAGGATTTGATCGTTCCGAAACAGTGTTTGCAGGTGTCGGTAAGACCGATAAGGATATTGAGGCAGCTCTTAAAGCCGGTATCTTTTGCTTTAACTGTGAATCCATTCCGGAAATGGAAGTAATCGATTCAATTGCTGAAAAAAACAGAAAGATTGCGACCATAGCACTTAGAATCAATCCCTACATCCAGGCACATACCCATAAATACATTACAACCGGAGTTGCCGAAAGCAAATTCGGGATCAATACGTGGGAACTGAAAGAAGTTCTGGAAAGGCTGAAATCATTAAAGAATCTAAGCCTTAAAGGCATTCACTTCCATATTGGCTCCCAGATCACGAAAATGTCAGTTTTTAAAAGTCTCTGTTCCAGGATTAATGAGCTGCA
>JBBSAP010000321.1:0-2011 GCA_038252165.1 Bacteroidales bacterium
CATGAATCTTCTTGCGGAAACATATCTCTCTTACAGTCCTGTTCACATAGAATCCCTTATCGGAGAAAAGGGTGTTAACCAGAAGAATATGCGTTCTGTTCCAGTTGAGCAGATAAAAGAATATGCTGTTGAGGATGCTGATGTAACATACCAGCTTAAGGAAATATTTCAGCCCAGGTTAAAGTCAGAAGGATTGTTGGACCTTGCTGAGACAATTGAAATGCCTCTTATCAGGGTGCTGGCAGACATGGAAAGAGTCGGTGTAAGGCTGAATCCGGAGGATCTGAGATCAATTTCCACCGGGCTTCGTGAGGATATTATCTCTCTTGAAACGGAGATTTTCGCTCTGGCGGGGACAGAGTTTAATATCTCTTCTCCGAAACAGCTTGGCGATATTCTGTTCATCCGGCTGAAACTCGATGATAAGGCAAGAGTTACAAAAACGAAACAATTCAATACCAGCGAGGAAATATTGCAAAGGCTCACGGGACGGCACCCGATAATAAATAAAGTTCTTGAATTCCGCGGACTTAAAAAGCTCTTATCAACGTATGTTGAAACACTGCCTCAGCTGGTTGATAAAAGAACAGGAAGGATTCACACTTCATATAACCAGGCTGTTGCCTCGACCGGCAGGCTTAGCTCGAATAACCCTAACCTCCAAAATATACCGGTAAGGGATGAGAGGGGAAGAGAGATCAGAAAGGCATTTATCCCGGAAGAAGGGAATCTTTTCCTTTCAGCCGATTATTCCCAGATCGAATTGAGGCTTATAGCTCATCTGAGCGGTGACAGGAATATGATAGACGATTTCCTCTCAGGGAATGACATACATACCGCCACAGCCTCAAAAATTTTTGGTATCGAAATAAAGGATGTTACAAGGGAGATGAGGAACAAGGCTAAAACAGCCAATTTTGGAATTATTTACGGCATTTCTTCATTCGGGCTCTCCGAAAGGCTTACAATTGGACGAAAAGAAGCAAAAGATCTTATCGACGGATATTTCAATTCATACCCCGGGGTGAAGAAATATATGGATGAAAGCATAAGAAAAGCCAGGGAACAGGGATACGTCACAACCATGCTGGGCCGGCGGAGGTATCTTCGGGATATACAGTCCCGGAATCAGGTGGTAAGGGGAAATGCCGAACGAAATGCTATCAACGCCCCCATTCAGGGGACGGCAGCCGATATAATAAAAATTGCGATGGTGAAAATCCACGGGAAACTGAAAAATGAAGGCTTTGTTTCAAAAATGATACTTCAGGTTCATGATGAACTAATCTTTGAAGTTGTTCCCCATGAACTTGAAAGAGTTAAGGAAATGGTTGTTCATGAAATGTCAGGTGCAGTAAAACTTGATGTCCCGCTGAAGGTTGACTGCGGAACAGGAAGAAACTGGCTGGAGGCACATTGAACGGCGTAACGGCAAGGGGGATAGGGATGTAACGATGATAATTCTGTATTTGGAATGGATATTACTGTATTATTCTTTGGGATTCTTGCTGAGGTAACTGGAGTACAACGTAAACATTACCAGGGCATAAAATCGTTTGACGATCTGAGACAAAGGATCGGGGATGATTTTCCTCAGGTTGTGAACTATAATTTCAGGATAGCTGTCAATAACAAAATAATAAATGAAGATCCCCTGCTAAGACAAGATGACGAAGTAGCATATTTGCCGCCCTTCGCAGGAGGATAAAGGCACAGTTCCAATATAAATAAAAACCATATCAAAATGCACTTAATAAACGGACCAGTAATGCCTGGCGCAATTTCAGAACTCATTGCGAAGGGTGGACAAAATCAAGAGTGCGGAGCTCATTCGATTTTCCTTGGACAGGTCAGAAGAGACCAGTCCGACGGTAAATATGTCAGCGCAATAGAATATTCTGCCTACGAGGAAATGGTAATAGGGGAAGCTGATAAAATCTACAAATCAGTTCTGTCGGAGTTCGACGATGTTAAGGCAATTGATATCATTCATTCAAAAGGACTGGTAAAA
>JBBSAP010000322.1:0-1996 GCA_038252165.1 Bacteroidales bacterium
AGTATCATTTGTCAATTTATAGATTTTGGCATTGATTTCATTGAAGCTGATACTTCCGGGTTCGTTTGCTTCTTCAGCATGTATTGTTAACGTCACCTTCCCGTTCATAAGGCCGATTGAATCAATTTGAATATTGCCGGGATAGCTGTAAATCATCTCCTGGACTACTGGCTTGTTCAAATGCCTGAATTCTTTCCTTTTATCACGAAAAACTTTCATGTCCATTTTTCCGATTTCGATATATGAGCTCGAGAGGCCCATTGTTCCGAAATCACCGTAAGAATAAAAATCCTGAACGTAAATATTACTGAAAATAGCTTCGATGCGATTAGTTTGATATTTATACCGTGATGTGAAATCATAATCTGTGTAGTTGGGGTGAATAAACATGCTGTCTATTTCCACTGAATTTGATGCTGCTGAATAGCTCATACCCCTTATTATATATGTATACATATTTCCTGACGAAACCCTGATAAATTCTTTTGCTTCCAGATCAAACAACCTGATCGTGCCTGGAAGCACTGTATCCTGTTTTTCAACCAGAAAATCGTACACTTTAAATACCCCTTCCTTTAATGTAAAAGACTGCCCTGTAGAGTCGTTTTTCATTTCAAGATTCAGGTTATCAAAAATTACCCTGCCTATACCAATTTTCAGAGGGGCAACTATTTGAGGCATTCCTCCCCCCGAAAATGGAATTTTTCCCTTAATATTACTATTTGAAATAGTTACTTCGCTGATGTGAATATCATGCCTGAATATGGCCTGAGCGAGGTTGATGCCCTTTAATTTCACAGTTTCTATTTCCGCTTTCAAATCATAGTCACCATCATGCACCTGCTTTGAGTTTATTGAAACTCCTTCAATTAGTACCCCTGACTTAATTATTAAAATATGAAGCTTCTTTATTTCAACAATGTAATTCCTATTCTTTTCATTCAGCTCTGCAACAATTATTTTTCCCATCCCGGGCTCAAAAAAAATTACAGTTACAAATTTCATTAAAAACACAAGAGAAATTATGCCAACCAGTATTTTCAGATATAATGTATTCTTCATTATAAGGCAATTGATTGAAAAAGGAATGTTGAAAAGATACCACAACTTGTTTCTGTAATCTTTACACAATTCCAGGGAAGTATTACATGATTCACATATAAGTGTGAATCATGTAACTTTTTTCAGGAGTTATGTAACACTTCCGGTTATTACACAGATTAACTTCGAACCACACTAATAAATCAATATTATGCCCATACTTACTATTTTAATCGTATTAATTGTTGCAGGTATTATCCTGTACATTGTCAACAATTACATCCCTATGGATGGTAAAATCAAAAATATCCTTAATGTAGTTGTTGTACTTGTTATTATCGGTTGGCTTCTCAAGGTTTTTGGGGTTTTCACCTACCTTAAGGATATTAATATTTAAAATGTTCACCCCGGTAACCCGGAATTACAAATTCTTATATCAATCCAGCAGTGTAGGTCATGTACACTAAAGCCAAATGAAACAGTAACAATCCAAAATGAAAAAAACAATTCTTATCCTGGCCTTAACGATACCTCTTGCGGCAGGAATAATCTTTACCGGTTACCGGTCATCATCGGTCCAAAGGCAAAAAGCTGCCCGGACTGCAATGCTATTTCCCGGCCAGGATTTGAAAGCAGAACAGAAATTGGCAAAAACAATAGCCGTGAAAGCAATAAACACCGAAGAATGGATAACGTTCAAGAATGAGTCTGAGCTGAAAATCAGAAATAATGAAATCCGAATTGCTGAATTACATAAAGAGATTACAAATCAGGGAGAATTATCTGAGGCTCTTTATAAGAAAAAGGTTGCTTATCTGGACCAACAAAACAAGATTATGAAGGCAAGGCTTGAAAGTTACGAAAAAGGTCCAAGCAACTGGGAATCATTCAAGTATGGATTCAACAATGATATGGATGCAATAGGAAAAGCATTGAAGAACTTTACGGTTGAGAA
>JBBSAP010000323.1:0-1989 GCA_038252165.1 Bacteroidales bacterium
AGGAGAGTATTCATGAAAACGGACTACTTTGCCTTCCATGTATTTCCTTCTCTTTTTCCGGACCTGTATATCCACAACATCTCCCGGAATGAGCATCGGGACAAAAATAACCTGGTTATCAATTCTTGCAATTGCATTTCCTTCAGCCCCGATATCCGTTATCAGTACCTTCTCCAGCAACGGCATTTCTTTCTTTCGTCCCAACTGTGAAGTTTGTTAAAATATCAAAACCTTAAATCTGTTTCTGTGCTTATTTCTGATCAAGACTCATAATAAATTGCACTCCTTTTATCATGAACGGGATAACAGCATCCCCATGATCAAGACCAGGAATGATCTCTTTTGTGCAGGTCTGAGCCGAAGTTCCGGCTCCGATCATGGCGTTGTAAATGCTTTCAGTCGTAACAGGGTCAACCGATCTGTCGCCGCCGCCGTGAATCAGCAAAAAAGGTACTGTGGTTTTCCATCCGGCAATGCTGTTTCTTGCAAGGGATGATCTGACAGAAGTATACCTGGCATCTGTTTCGAATCCGGTAAGAAAACTATCTGTAAAAAGATCAGGGATTGAGGTGGTCAGCTGCCCGTTTATCTGTTCAGATGTTAAAGAACCGGTATAAAGGCTTCCCAGCCTCGATGAATAAGGCTCTTTAAGAATATCTGAAACAGGATTGGTAAACTGATTATACCTGGTATAAGCATTAATTATATACCCGATATAAACAGGCATGGGATATGAGCTTAGTCCTGTCATTGAACCAAAAAGGATGTTCAGATCATACGGACCTGCCCCGCATGCACTTCCCTTAAGGTTAAACTCACCCGGATAATCCTTCTCAAGAGCCTCTTGAAGTGCAAGTGTGGCCCATCCGCCCTGTGAATAACCGGCCAGGTAAACAGCATCTTCAATTGTTATGTCCGGAAGTTCTTCAGGGTCCATCTCTTTTGCTGTAAAAAGCATGTCGACTATTGATCTGACGGTTGGTTCCTTTATCAGGTATGGATGAGGGATGTCCGCTGATTCACCGAATCCCGGATAATCGGGGATAAGGACAACATACCCCATTGAAGCAATAACCTCCACAAACTGGTAAGAAGGGTTAGAAGGATATTCACTTGGGGCATAATCATTCACGGTATTCGTGCCATTTTGGAAACTGATAAGCGGATAAGCTCCAATTTCAGAAGGAACACAGATAAGCCCTGACGCGTTTATTCCCTTGTTATTTACTTCTGTTTTGTAAACCACCCTGTAAATATCAACCGGATGTGAAATATGCTGTTTAAGAACACTAAGTTCAGGGTAAGTGGCTGACGCAATCTCAAGAAGTGCATTTATGTATACGGTAGAATAATTGATAATTAACTCCTTCGAAACAAAATGCTCATATATCGGCTCTTCACTTTTTTTGCAGGATGAGACAACTGAAATAATTACAGAAATGAAGAGCAGCGCACCGAAAAATCGTTTAAATGTTTTCATCGCGGCAAAGATAACTTTTATCAGTTAAATCTCTTCTTTACAGGCTCCTCTACTTTTCATATATTTGCGCTTTATATTTTTCGTATGGTTTCGGTGCAGAATATTTCAGTTTCATTCGGAAGTTTCGATTTATTGAACGACATTTCTTTTCTCATAAATGAGCAGGACCGTATAGGCCTTACAGGTAAAAACGGTGCCGGAAAAACAACCCTTCTTAAAATAATTTCAGCGAACCAGAGCCCCTCAAAAGGGTTTGTTGATATGTCGAAGGAAGTTACTATCGGGTACCTTCCCCAGCAGATGTCAGTTGACGATTCAACTACTGTAATGAATGAAACGCTTAAGGCATTTTCCGGCCTGATAAACCTGTCGGAAGAAATAGAAGAATGCAGCAGGGAGATAGCCGAGAGGGATGATTACCATTCTGCCGAATATCTGAAGTTGTGCGACAGGCTTAATGAAACAGAGGAAAAATACCGGATTCTCGGAGGTACCAACTACCTGGCTGA
>JBBSAP010000324.1:0-1965 GCA_038252165.1 Bacteroidales bacterium
CAGGAGACAAGGGACTTCAGGATTGCTAAAAACCTTGATATATTCCTGTCCCTTTTCAGGGAGTTGAATACGTTCTATGTAGATGAGCTGTCTCCTGACAAGATGGTCAAAACAGGAATAGACAATATGCTCAAGACCCTTGATCCTTATACTGTGTTTTATCCTGAATCAGAAGGCGATGAAGTGGCTTTTATGACAACCGGCAGATACGGAGGTATAGGTTCTCTTGTAAGGGGCGGAGGTGAATATGTTGTCATATCTCTTGTCTACAAGGGATTTCCTGCTGATGTTGCAGGAATCAAAGTCGGAGATATGCTTAAAAAGGTTGATGGAGTCTCACTAAAGGGAGTTGATACTAATGTTGTGAGTGAAAAACTTAAAGGAAATCCCGGGACAATATTAAATCTTACTATAGAAAGAAATGGAAAGGAAATGGATTTTGCTGTTAAAAGAGAAAAGATTGTCGTTCCGACCGTTCCCTATTCCGGGATGATTGATTCAGGAACAGGGTACATAAGATTTACAAGTTTTACACAGAATAGCACCGATGAAGTCAGGAAAGCTCTGGTAGAACTTAAAAACAACAATGCCAAACAGATAATCCTTGACCTCAGGGGAAATCCGGGAGGTCTTCTTACCGAGGCTGTGGATTTAGTAAACCTGTTTGTGGCCTCCGGAAATGAGATTGTTTCAACAAAAGGAAAAGTTAAGCAGTTCGATGAGTCTTTTAAAACAACAAAACCGGCAGTTGATGAAAAGATCCCGCTTGCAGTAATTATAAACAGGGGTTCTGCATCAGCTTCCGAAATTGTGGCGGGTGCAATCCAGGATCTTGACAGGGGCATTATAGTCGGTCAGAGGTCGTACGGCAAAGGACTTGTGCAGATAACCCGCCCTCTTAGCTATAACACCCAGCTTAAGGTTACTACTGCAAAATATTACATCCCCAGCGGAAGATGCATACAGGCACTCGACTTTTCGCATCCCAATGAGGACGGAAGCGTGGGAATAATTCCCGATTCGCTTATTTCGAATTTTAAAACCCGGCATGGAAGAGTAGTAAAGGATGGAGGGGGAATAACCCCTGATATAGAAATAGCTCCTGAACAGCTGAGCCAGATAGCGACAGAGCTTTTCTACCGAAACTATATTTTCGATTTTGCCAGCGTCTATTACTTGTTGCATCCAGGTATTAAGGCAGTTGAGGATTTTAAATTCACTGACCAGGATTATACCGATTTCAAAAACTATCTTGCCGGCCGTAAGTTCTTCTACAAAACAATCACTGAGATGTCACTGAATGAACTTATCTCCAATGCAAAGAAGGAAAAATACTATGATATCCATAAGGACATATTTACAGAACTCCAGAAAGAGCTGAACCACACCATTGACAATGATCTTAACACATTCCGTAAAGAAATAACAGAGCTTCTTGAGGATGAGATCCTGGGCAGGTATTTTTACGAGGCTGGCTCAATTGCATGGACCATCAAAACTGACGAACAGGTATTAAAGGCAACAGAGATCCTTAATAAAAGTCAGGATTATAATTCCATACTACAGGGCAAAAAGGGGTCAATTCTTATTACACAGGAACCTCAAAGCCCGGCAATGAAAGTAAGTCTTGTTGATAATTCTGATAATGAATTGAATATATAGGAATTATTCATTCTCCCGCCATTGGGCAGAGTTATCTTCAAATATCTCCTTTTTCCAGATCGGAAGCTTCTCCTTAATAAGCTCAACCGCTTTGGCACAGGCCCTTGATGAATGATCCCTGTGCCCGGCAGAAACCATTACAACCAGAGATACTTCACCTGCTTTTACCAGTCCTTTTGAATGAATGATATCAATTGCCTTAACATCGTCGAACTCCGACAGAACTGATTTGTAGATTTTATCAGCTTCCCCTATTACCATTTCCTCGTAGGCAGAATATTCTATTGCGCTGACATATTTACC
>JBBSAP010000325.1:0-1955 GCA_038252165.1 Bacteroidales bacterium
CATGCCTGTCAGTGTAACAATCCCCTTCCTGACAAGTGGTTCCCCGCCTGTAATCCTGACTTTGGTTATCCCGTATGCAACTGAAGCTTTAGTAAAGTCCCTGATCTCATCAAACGTCAAAATATCTTCATGTCTGAGAAGATGTATCCCTTCTTCGGGCATGCAATAGCGGCACCTCAGGTTACATCTGTCAGTAACTGAGATGCGCAGGTAATTTATCGGTCTCTTAAATCGGTCGTACACTAACAACTTCTCCTTTTTCAAATATTTTCTTCCCGACAGGTATCGAAATAATACCATCAGCTTCAGCCAGCGCTAAAATATGAGCTGACCCATGGTATTCAACGGGTGAAACACAGCTATCATCAGTGATCTTTACCGGAATAAATGCCATCCTGTCAGCAAACCTTCTCATAAACTTCACATTCATAGGCATATCGACACTCAACGGCCTCCATTCATAACCCATCATTTTTGATAATAACGGCCTGACGAGCACCTCAAACTGAGTGAACGAAGATACTGGATTTCCGGGAAGCGCGAAAATTACTGACCGGGAATGAAGTCCGAATGTAGTTGGTTTACCAGGCTGGACTGCAATCCTGGTAAAAAGAATTTTAACCCCGGCACGTTCAAGAACTGAAGGAACAAAATCGAAGTCACCCATTGAAACGCCTCCTGTCAGCAGAACCATATCATTTCCCGATATTGCTCTTTCAACAATCGAAAGAGTCTGAGCCTCATCATCGGCAGCAATTCCGTAATAATTTCCCGAAGCCCCTGCCCGCATAATCTGTGACATAAGCTGGCTTGCATTGCTGTTTCTTATCTGCGATAATCCCGGAATTATATTTGGTTCAACGAGTTCGCTTCCTGAACTTATTACTGCAATCCTTGGCATTTTACTGACAGTAACCGAGATTTGACCAACTGATGCCATCACTGCTATATCCTGTGGCCTGATCTTTTTCCCTGCCCTTAAGACCAGTTCTCCTTTCCGGACATCTTCTCCTTTATTTGCAATGTTTTCCTTTTTAAAAGAACTTCCGAACCTTATTAATCCTGAAGGGAGCATTTCAGTATCTTCGACCATTATCACGCAATCTGCTCCAACAGGGACAGGAGCACCCGTCATGATTCGTGAACATTGATTGCTGCCAACTCTTTTTGAAGGCCAGTAGCCTGCAGGTATTGTTTCGAGTATCTCAAGATCGTTTCCAAGGTCACTCTTTCTGCAGGCAAAGCCGTCGACAGAAGATTTTTTGAAAGGAGGCAGATCCATATCACTGGCTATATCGCCGGCCAGGATCCTGTCCAAGGCATCAGTGTACGAAATGGTTTCGGTGCCCGTTCTGAAGCTGGTGCTCATCACTATATCGAAGGCTTGTCCGAATGAGATCATTTCCATAGATAAATCGTTTAGTGTATAATTAACCCATCCTTTACCCCTCCCAAGAGGGGAGCTTAATTGTTATTACCGTCATTTTGAGAAGTCACCCTGCCGAGGCGGGATGACTACGAAGCAATCCTTTCATGGCGCCAGTAATATCCTCAGCCAGTGCCCGGAAGGACGATTGCAGCTTCCCTGGGGAAAGTTATCCAGGCAATGGATGATTCCTTGATTTGCAGGGATTTAAAATCACACATTGGCAAGTCAACATAGAATATTTCACCAGCATTGATGGTTACTTCCATTCCATATTCTGATGGATTGATTTCCTTTACGGTTCCTCTGAAACAATTATCAAAACCTGATATAGGTTCTGAATTCACTAATTTAATATCGTCGTTTTTAAGGATCATGAGCCCTTCCCCGGGAAAACCGTTTCCTGAAATATTAAAAACAAGGTTACCACCACAGAGTGCTTTCCATCTGTCTCCTTCCCGGTAGAATTTCACCCTGAAAAAGTTTCTTATTCCTGCATATCTTGCAACAAATTTGTTTATCGGTTTAC
>JBBSAP010000326.1:0-1944 GCA_038252165.1 Bacteroidales bacterium
GTTTGCATAAACGTAACCCGCGCTTACAAGGATTTTCTCAGTAAGATTTATCTCAGCACCTGCCTGAAGTGAAAATCCGTTGTCCTTGATTATTTCACTATTATCGAGATGTACCGGATAATCTGTTGAGTTTTGCGGAGTTGTATCCATATAGTGACCATAATCAGCTGACTTATCAAAGAAATAGTTGCCTCCGGCATTTAATTTGAACATCGAAAATCTCACTTCTGCTCCTACAGCCAGCATGGCAGGCATGTCATTTCTGATCTTCGCACCATCAGGGAATTTGGTGATTGGCTTAGTCGGATCTTCATTCAAAAATCCGGTAATCAGATCTTTTGTCGTTTTGTTTGTGAGCTCAAGTTTTGTGGCCATTTCATACTTAACGGCAATATTGAAGTTTTCGACAGGGGAAATGTTGATACTGAAGAAAGGTGCTATGCCTGAACCGGTTTGTTCAGCATTTGCTTCCTGATCAGACAAGAGGGTGGCTTTATTGTTATATACTGTTCCTGCACCTCTGAATACTACATCAGCCTGCTGAATCGTTACATTGGTTGGGGAACCGAATCCGGCCAGAGCACCTTCAAGCGCCAGTCTCTGATTAGTGGTAATAATCGACGCTGCTTCTGCCTGTGCCAGGGTAAGAGTTCCGGCACCTGCACCGACGAGAGCTGTTGTACTGGCAGCTGCTGTGTTAGCCTGACCAGCTACGCCGGCCATAATAGTCGAAGCATCCGTCCAGCCTGAGGCAATTTGTACCTGAATATCCTTCAGGTATCCTTCGTAAGTATTCTTTGCAGTCACATATCTTGCACCAGCAGCAACGGATATCCAGTCATTTATTTTATATGAAAGAGCACCCTGGAACCCCAGAAAAGTTGAGCTGCCTTTGAAATAAACATCCATCTTGTAAGCCGATGCACCCATTTTAGCGGCAAGGGCAGGAACCAGATCCGACTGACTCATTTCGAAGGAAGGAAGGCCATCTTCGTATTTGGCTCCGCCACCGCCTCCGACTGGTGCAAATCCTAACGAAACAGCAAACTTGTCAAGCTTATATACTGCATAGATTGAAGGGAACAATGGAGCTTTTACAGTCCCCTTATAGGAACCCGAATTCAGATAACGATATGTGCTCTCAATGGTCCTTGTCTGAAAAACCGACTGGTTATTCAGGGAAAGATGGAAGCCATTATCCAACTTCATTAATCCTGCCGGATTATAATAGGCTGCATCTGTTTCAATTGATGCATTCCTTGAGGGCATTCTAACCCAAGTAGCACTTTGATTAGTATTAGTTACTAGTCCACCGGCAAACAGACTGCCGGTAATAAAAGCTGATGAAAGAATTGTTAAAATTTTTCTCATGGGGTAAATTTTAAGTTTAAAACTTGGGAAATACCTGCATTTATGCATGAATAGCTCATATTCCCTGGATTTTTAAATTAATTTTTTTGATGATTCAAAGAACAAAAGAAGCGCAAATGTAGAGAAATATTTGAATTTTCCAAATAAGTCTAAAATAGTATATTGATAATAAGTCAATTGGAAGGGGTCCCCAAATTTTATTCGAAGAAGAGGTATTAACCACGGAGTTACACTGAGTTATACAGAGTTACACAGAGTTAAGAACATTGGTGACTCCGTGACACTCCATAAACTCCGTCGTGATTCGGAAGTATTTAAATATTAACCTGTTAAATCCCTTTGATTAGTGCAAACTCCTCCATCAACCCGTAATCAAAAAGTTGGTAATCCTTACCTGCCGGGTATGATTTAACGTTCCTGAATGAACCCGGTGAAACCAACCCTGGTCTGGGATTATTGAAATGCGGCCCCATAAGATTCTTAAGGCTTCCAATAACTTTTACCTGTATTTTATTGGATCCGGTCCTGATTAAACCTGTTATATCCGATTCATATGGAGGAAAGGCAATAACA
>JBBSAP010000327.1:0-1936 GCA_038252165.1 Bacteroidales bacterium
GGAAATACCATTAACGATATTGCGCAAAAGAAGTCGGACCCTTATAAAGAAGCATTAAAAATTATAGAAAGTTTAAATATTAAAAAGTAAATAGTATCTTATCATAAGGAAGGTTTATTTAAATGGCAGAAGAGAAAAAAAGTACCAGGGAGATCTTAAATGAAAAAATCAAAAATGAGGACCCAAAACCGCTTTATAACAAAGAAGCATTGAATGCAATAAAAAAAGATTATGACAGCCTTAAAAGCAGATATACGGGCACTGAAGGCAAGCAGGATTGGACCGTAACCCCTTACACAATACTTGGTTCGGAAATACCAAGGGACATGCTTTATACTCCTGCCCAGGCGCCGGATTTTGATTACAGGTTTGATTTGGGAATGCCCGGCACCGAACCTTTTACAAGGGGTGTCCACCCGAATATGTACAGGGGTAAAAAATTCACCATGCGCCAGATAAACGGTTTTGGCGGACCTGAAGATACAAACTTAAGAATAAAATATATGCTGGAGCACGGAGCAACCGGCGTAAGCGTTATTCACGATCTTCCTACCACACAGATGTATGATTCGGATGACCCTATATCCAGGGGCCAGGTCGGCATGTCAGGAGTTGCAATAGACTCCGCAGATGACATGGAGATATTATTTAAAGATGTGCCTATAGACAAGGTGACTGTTTCACTGGTAACGCATTATCCTTCAAACACTGCAATTCTTTTCCCGATGTATATGGCTGCAGCATTAAGAAGGGGGTATTCGCTGGATGCTATTCGGGGCAGTGTCCAGAATGATATTACCCTTGAGGAAGTTGTAAGAAGCGGCCCTGAATATATTCCCCCGAAAGATTGCTTCAGAATACAGTGTGACAATATAGAATTTATCAAAAAAAATGTGCCGCTTTTTAATTTCACTACTTTAAACGGATATAACCTGCATGAGTTCGGGACATCCGGAGTAACTGAAATGGCTGTTGCTGTTTCAAATGCCATGGAAAGTCTCGATGAAATGATAAGGAGAGGCTATGAGGCTGACTGGATTGCCGAAAGGCTTGCATTTTTCTGGTCGATTTCAAGTGATTTCTTTGAAGAGGTTGCAAGGATAAGGGCAGTAAGAAGACTCTGGTATAAAATCATGAAATACAAGTACGGTGCAAAAAGCCCGAGAGCAATGTGGATGCGATGCCATGTGCAGACCTCCGGCATTTCTCTTGTGCGGGAAGAACCTTTAAACAACCTGATAAGGGCCGCAATTCAGGGCCTGTCAGCAGTATTTGCAGGGGTTCAGTCACTGCATGTGGATTCTTATGATGAAGCATATTCGGTTCCGACCGAAGAATCTGCACTGCTGTCTTTAAGGACCCAGCAGATAATCCAGGAAGAAACAGCGATAACAGAAGTGGTCGACCCGCTTGGCGGCTCATTCTATGTTGAGGCTCTTACAAATGATATTGAAAACAGGATACTTGCTGAAATAAGTGAGATAGAGAAAGTCGGCGGTTATGTCGCATCTATTGAAAAAGGCTGGATCCACAATAAGATCGCCAATTACTTTTACAAGGAAAAACAGCTTATTGATAAAGGTGATATTAAATTTGTAGGCAGCAATGTCTTCAGATCCGCGGAAGAAAAGAGGCCCACAATTGATATTTTCAGGTATCCCGAGGGTGTTGAAGAGCGCCAAAAAGCAAAACTGGCCAGGTTAAGGATGAGCAGGGATAATGATAAAGTAGAAAACACCTTGTCAGCACTTGAAGATGCCTGCAGAAATAATAAAAATATTGTTCCTTTCTCTCTTGAGTGCGCGCAGGCAGATTGTTCAGTAGGGGAGATTTTTAAGGTATTTAAGAAATCTTTCGGGCTTTGGAAGCCGCCGTCTTTCTGGTAAGGCCGGCATAGTTCAGAAGCTGGAAGGATATAGATAATTAATACAATCTA
>JBBSAP010000328.1:0-1923 GCA_038252165.1 Bacteroidales bacterium
CGTCGGAGTCTTTATCCTTGTAGAAAAACGTACTGAAACGGTACCCGTCGACATTATTTACAAACTCCTGGATAATCTGAAAATCAACAAAGGAATTTACATCCATATATTTTCTGAAACCCTTTGCGGGATCTGAGAATGAACTTCCGTTGAGACTGCTTTCGGCATCGGTTATAAACTTTTTAATGTAACTTTTCTGTGCTTCTGCTATTTCTTCATATTTCGGATATACATAGGTGAACCTGTAGTTATCTGAATTTTGATAATGAACTGAGGGAGATATCTGGAAGAAATCGACAGATCCATAATCAATCTTATCTGCCTTGATAATGTACCCCCCTGTCAGGTCATCACCTGAAAGCTCATCAGGCTTGAGTTTGCTGATGTCAACCCTGTTGTTGTCACGCTTAATGCTCTCCATAAGCTGATAAATTCCAATGTAATTCTCATCAAGATAGACCTCGCACCACCTGTTTCGGGGCTGCCATCCTTCCATCTTGCTGCCAAGATGAAAAGTGAGGGCATTCCGCATCATAGTTTTGTCGGAGTAAGGGGCATACAGCACCCAGTCTTCCTCAGCAGGCATTCCAAGAAGGCTTACTGTGGTATCTGCCCCCGATCTGGATCTGAGTTCAAGTGAATAGCTTTTTTTTGGAAACATCTGTGATGATTGACCCCTTATCTTAATGGCCATATTTCCATCATAATCAGTTCCATTTTGAAATTTGCTATTCATTTCTCCGGGTCCGTTGTCGATAACTTTCATCCGGGACGTTATCTTTGAATCGGCATTAATGGATTGTCCGCCTGTTTCAATTACAATCAGTGGCAGATTGGAAGGAACCTCAATCTGTGAATTCACTTTAGCGGTGATTATTATAGAGAAAAGAAGAGCTGCTATTCTTATTTGATGGAAATTAAGCCTTGGCATTATGTTCTCAGGTCGGTTAAACTATATCCTCTAACATTCACAATCAATAATTTATTGCATTATGTGAATCTAATTTTGATATGGATCCTATAATCCGGTCAACAAATCATCACTTCATTTGAACATTATCAGGTTAAATATAGTTATTTTGTATATCATGATAAATTAAAACATCACTTGCCGGATGCCACAGATAGAACAATCGACCCTCGATTTCCTTTCAGATCTTAAATATCACAACGAAAGAGAATGGTTTCTTAAAAACCGAAAAAGATATGATGATGCAAGAAAGAATTTTGAATCGTTTGTGCAGGCTCTTATTGACGGGATTGCAGAATTTGATCCCATACTTAAGGGGCTGGAGGTTAAAAGTTGTACCTACAGGATCAATCGCGATATCAGATTCTCAAATGACAAAACCATCTATAAAACCCATCTCGGAGCTTTTATTGTAAAGGGAGGAAAGAAAAACGGCGACAGATATGCAGGCTATTATTTCCATGTGGAACCAGACAGCAGCATGATTGCCGGAGGAGCCTACGTTCCTCCAATGCCATGGCTGAAGGCAATAAGAGAAAAAATCGATGAACAGGGAGACACTTTTATCAAAATTATAAAGAACAAGGAATTCCTTGATTATTTCGTTGAAATCGAAGGTGAAAAATTAAAAAGCGCACCAAAAGGATATTCCAGGGAGAATAAATATATTGAATACCTGAAGCTGAAGAGTTATCTTATATCAAAATTGATCTCTGATAAGGATATTACCAGCAGGGAGTGTCTTGATTATATCATAAAGGTATCAAAGGCCATGAAGCCGCTGAATGATTTCCTTAGCGATTATTGAACCGAATAACCCGAAATTAAGGTATTTACCGCTATCTTTTGCAGATTGTAACGGTTACAGTATCTATTCTTAACTCACCATTTATATATGTAACAGAGTCGGAATAATTTTTTTCGTATTCCCTTATTTCACTCTCGGTCATACC
>JBBSAP010000329.1:0-1850 GCA_038252165.1 Bacteroidales bacterium
CCGCTTGATTCAGCGAATCTCAGCTCGTTGATCCTGAAAATGATCGAATCATTCAGCACCCTTATATCCTCAATATCACCGTTGATTCCTGAAAGAAGTAGATTGTTGAAATCAATCTTTATTTTCGCTTCAGGGCCGGCTCTGTTCAGAAGTCTGAATCTGCCATCCTTAATCGTGATCTGGTTGATTGAAAAGTTGTTGTCTTTTTTACCTGTGGTGTCTTTTGATGATCCAAGCAATTCAAGATACCATTTCAGATTCATCATCCCTGAAGAGTCGGTGATCAGCGCTATTGATGGTTCAACCAGTTCAATGTGACCTAATTTTAAGATCTTGCCTCTTAAATTTAGTACGTTTATGTTTGCTGAAATCATCTGTGAATAGATCAGGGTATCATTGTTCTGATCTTTTATAAGCAGGTCATTTATCAATAGTTTATTAAAGAAGCTATATTCGATTCTGCCCAGCGTCATTGTTGATCGGAGCTTTTCAGAGAAGTGGCTCATGATCCTCTTTACCATAAAAGTCTGGACTTCCGGGATACGCAGAATTAGTGATCCGAAAGTCGGTACCAGTAAAATGATACCTACCAGGATCATCAGATACTTAAACGATTTTTTAATACTTTTAAGCATTAAAAAAAATTGAATAATTTTATTTCAAAATAACCTAAAATATACGGAAAATCAAAGACCGCATGGGAGTTACAATATTAGCCATAGAATCATCGTGTGATGATACATCCGCCGCTGTCGTAAGAGATGGGTATATTCTGTCAAATCTTATTGCAGGCCAGGATATACATATGTCATATGGCGGCGTCGTTCCCGAGCTGGCGTCCAGAGCGCATCAGGCAAATATTGTGCCAGTGACTGATCAGGCCCTGAAAAAAGCAGGTGTAAGGGTTGATGAAATAAATGCGGTGGCATTCACTCAGGGGCCCGGATTGCTCGGTTCACTACTGGTGGGTACATCATTTGCAAAAGGTTTTGCACTTGCATGCAATATCCCGTTAATTGAAGTGAACCATCTTCATGCACATATCCTGGCACATTTTATTCTTGAAAAAAATAAGGAAACCCGTGTGCCGGCATTCCCATTTCTATGCCTGCTTGTTTCAGGAGGCCACACACGGATCATAGTATTAAGGAGCCACTTTGAGATGGAAATCCTTGGCAATACAATCGATGATGCTGCCGGTGAAGCTTTTGACAAATGCGGGAAACTTATGGATTTCCCTTACCCGGCAGGCCCTGTTATTGACAAACTTGCATCAGAAGGAAACAATAAAGCATTCATTTTTTCAAAACCTTCGGTTAAAGGTCTTGATTTCAGTTTCAGTGGTTTGAAGACCAGCTTTCTTTATTTTCTTCGCGACAGACTGAAGGAGGACCCGGAGTTCATATTAAAAAACAAGGCGGATCTCTGCGCTTCCCTTCAGGAAACAATCATCAGTATCCTTATAAGCAAGCTGGTAAGGGCTTCACAGCAAACAGGAATAAAAGAAGTGGGAGTAGCCGGCGGTGTATCAGCGAATTCCGGATTGAGAAACGGACTAAAAAGGGAAGGGGAGAAAAGAGGATGGAACCTGTTCCTTCCTCCTCTGAGATATACAACTGACAATGCAGCTATGATCGGTATCACAGGATATTATAAATACCTCAGGGGTGAGTTTTCAAGTCAGGAAGTTGCTCCTCAGGCCCGATTCTGAGACAATATGGAGTTAATCTTCCCGTTAATTCAGCAGTAATAAATATGATTCATGAAATTGAACTGAAGAAGAGGGGAATCTCCATCAATAATTTCAAAGATCCTGTTTTTGACAAATTCGATTGAGATACCCCTGCTGA
>JBBSAP010000330.1:0-1827 GCA_038252165.1 Bacteroidales bacterium
ATAATTGCTATTGCTTCCGGTATTGAATCAACAAGATGCTCAAGAAATGCCTTTTCCCTGTTTATCTGATCCTCATAGCTTTTCTGCCTGCTTATATCAGTTACAACTCCACGGTAACCGATAATTGTGTTATTATGGAACAATGCAAAGGAGTGAGTCAGTATAGGTACAATTGATCCGTCTTTTCTTGTAGCATTGTATTCATTACTCGCAATCTGATCGGGAGATTTCAGTCTCTTCAGATTTTCTATCATTTGGATATAATTTCCCGGGAAGACTTCTGAAATATAAATGCCATCTTCAAGATCCTGCTTTGTATATCCGAAAAAATTCATTCCCTGATGGTTTGAATAAAGGATTTTTCCTTTAATATCTACCTCGTAGATCATTTCGGGGAGCATATCCGCAAACTTCTCAAAAATTATGTTCTGTCTTGAAATATCATATTCATTTTTTTGCTCCAATCCCGGTTCCCATGTGACCAGGATATTACCCGATGCCATATTGAATCCGACATAGTGTCCTTTTGAATCGTCATTATCTGATGAAACGGTTTGCTTCCTGGCATTCCCGTTCTTTTTGATCTGGAAAATTAGGTCAACAAGCTTCTTCCTTTCTCCAAGCTGAGTGTCACTAATATATTTGCCGCTTGTTTCATTTATACTTACCGATTCAACTTCTGCTGCTCTTTTATTCAGATCGATAATCATTATCTTTTTGTCCTCTGTGACCCTGAACAATGCAAGATAACTGCTTACAGTATCAAATATCTCTTTGATTACATTAGCGGGAGTAAATATATTGCCTGAATTTATGGTATTGTTCCTGCCGGCTTCTTTTAACCGCAGGGAATCAACTTCTTCATTCAGCTTCCTGTTGGCCTGAAGAAGTTCTTCATATTTAAGATTGATGTCTCCCATAATCAGGTCAGAATGTCCGTTATTCATAAAGGCGATAATGCATTATAAAATATAGAAACGTGATTTTGGGTGGATAAGGTATACAACAAGCCTATTTCTCATCATTTTTAGCGGCGTAATACCTGCAAAACTCCTTTAATCCGCACTGGCTGCATAGGGGTTTTCTGGCTTTGCATACTTATCTTCCATGCAGTATGAGCCAGTGATGTGCCTCACGCATCAATCCGGCAGGGATATTTCTGGTAAGCTGCATCTCGGCATCTAACGGGGTTTTTGCATTCCTTACCAACCCTATTCTTGAAGCGACCCTGAAAACATGTGTATCAACTGCCATTACAGGTTTTCTGTAAACAACAGAAGCAATCACATTTGCTGTTTTTCTGCCCACTCCCGGCAATCTCTGAAGCTCCGACGGCTCCGAAGGAATAATGCCGCCAAACTCTTTAATGAGCATCCTGGCCATACCAGCCAGATGTTTTGCCTTGTTATTTGGATATGAACATGATTTTATGAATTCAAAAATCTCTGAAGGTTCGGCATTCGCCATCGATATGGCATCAGGATATTTTTCCAGCAGTGGGGGAGTTATTATGTTTACCCTTTTATCGGTGCATTGGGCTGATAAAATGACCGCTACTATTAAACCGAAAGGATCTGTATACATTAACTCAGTCTCAGCAACAGGCATGTTTTCCAGGAAATAGCCGATGGTTTTGCTGTATCTTTCTTTGAGGGTCATTTGAAGCAGTAATTAAAGCGTTACAATATTACACTTTTTATCTTTGCCTTAAACAGGGAAAATAGTAATGGATGAACCATGACGGCAATATTTAATGTTTTATGAGTATCAGGAATCATACATAAAATATTAACTATTTAAAGAATTTAAACCCCCTTCCCAACCTTC
>JBBSAP010000331.1:0-1776 GCA_038252165.1 Bacteroidales bacterium
GCCTGATTTTAACAAGCAAAAATTTGTTTATCAGGGATTTCTGATCCCGTTTATCCTGGTTACAAGCCTCTTTTTTCTATGGGGTTTTGCTCACGGGTGCATCGATGTCCTGAACAAGCATTTCCAGGAATTGCTGAATATGTCAAAAGCCAGATCAGCATTTATTCAGTTTGTCTTTTACGGAGGCTATTTTCTTATGGCCCTGCCGGCTGGTTTGGTGATGCAGAGAGTCGGATACAAAAAAGGAATAATTTTCGGCCTGCTGCTGTTTGCGTTCGGATCTTTTCTGATGTTCCCGGCTACTCTTATCCAGACCTTCGGAAGCTTCCTTTTCTGTCTCTTTATTATTGCATGCGGGTTGACCTGTCTCGAAACAGCTGCTAATCCTTACACTACAGTACTTGGTCCGCCTGAGTCAGGGGCGAGAAGGATAAATTTTTCCCAGTCGTTTAACGGTCTTGGATGGATAGCCGGACCACTGGTAGGAGGAGTGCTGATTTTTTCAGTTAACGAAAACGCAAATAAGTTCTCTTCAATTGCACTACCTTATATGCTCATCGGAACATTGGTGCTCATCGTAGCCTTTCTGTTCTGGCGCGTAAAGTTTCCTGCAATAAAGGAAGAATCAAACGATGAAAGTAACACCTCAGGAGGAAGCCTCAAGGATCTTTTAAAATATCCGCATTTTGTTCTTGCTGTTATTGCTCAGTTTCTTTATGTGGCTGCGCAAACCGGAATCAACAGCTTTTTCATTAATTACGTTACAGAAGAAATCCCGACTCTGACGAACCAGCAGGCTGCACAGATACTTGGATTCGGAGGAATGGGCTTATTCTGGCTTGGCAGGTTTACAGGCAGTACAATATTAATGCGTATTGTTCGTCCAAACAAGCTGCTCACAATATATGCCATTGCAAATGTTATTACCATGGCCCTTGTTGTTGCAGGTCTGGGATGGACATCAGTAGCTGCCCTCTTTTCAACATATTTCTTTATGTCGGTAATGTTCCCGACAATTTTTGCACTTGGCATTAAGGATATGGGTCCACTGACAAAGAAAGCTTCTTCATTTCTTGTAATGGCTATTGTAGGCGGAGCTATCATACCTGTAATCATGGGCTTAATTGCAGATGTTTCTACAATGGCGCTTGGATTTATTGTACCACTTGTTTGCTTCGTCTTTATAGTATATTACGGACTAAGTGGGTATAAAACCAGAAGTTCAATCATAAAATCCTGACCTCTACATTTTATTGAGGTAATTCTGCAAAATTTTAACAGGTATGTATGATCTTGAAACAGTGGTTCCGTTATTGCATATATTTTATTCTGGCAGTGTTAGCACCGGATACAACGTATTTCAGCCAAAGATCGATTCAACATCAAGTATGCCGATGTAGAAGATTCCCTGGATCAGGAACCTGGCAATCCTGGCAAGTCCATAGAGCAGATAGAGTTTGAAGGGGTATTTGAACAAACTGACGGCAATTACCACCATTGAAAAAGGAGAAAAGGGAAACAGGGCTGAGATAACAATAAAGGCACCTCCCCATTTTCTTACCATGTCAATATACTTGCTCAGTACGCGCTCGGACCATGCTTTTATTCTTTTCCTTTTTAAAAGAAGGACTCCGATATAATACGAAACTGCTCCGCCTGCATACGAAAGCACTCCAAGGATACCCAGGAACAACAGGGGAGAATTGAATTTTGAACTCCAGATAACAAAAAAATCGGGAGGGATCATACCCAGTATTATCTCCGAAACAAAAAAGA
>JBBSAP010000332.1:0-1739 GCA_038252165.1 Bacteroidales bacterium
ACTGCCGAGGATTCAAAAGACTACACCTTTGCAGGTCAGTTTCAGACCCTGATAAACGTTAGTGGCGTCGGGAATATTCTGGATGCAATCATCAAGGTATGGGATTCTGCAACATTCCTCACTGATAATGAATATGTCAGACGCAGCGGTGTATCTCAACTGGCTTGCGCTGTGATGATTCAGGAGATGATACCGTCAAAGCTGGCAGGCGTTAGTTTCAGCCGCAACCCTGTTACAGACCAGAATGAGATTGTGATTGAAGCCGTTGAAGGATTCGGGGAGGAACTTGTACAGAAAGGGGTTACCCCTATGCGATGGCGCATCAAAAATGATCTCATATTTGAAGGTGATGACCATCATAATCTTATTCATGTTCTAAGGCAAGTGGCCCGGGATACTTACAAATTAAAACGCTATTACGGACACCACATTGATATAGAGTGGGCTTACGATGGTGAGCAACTGTTTTACCTTCAGCTTCGAAAGATAACCGCCAGGAAAGAGATTAACATTTATTCAAACAAAATGGCGCGGGAGATGCTTCCCGGCCAGGTAAAACCGCTGGTCTGGTCAGTAAACATACAATTGGTGAACAGCACATGGATCGACCTTATCTCAGAGATAACCGGTCCACTAAAAATCAAACCTGATGATCTCGCAAAACCTTTCTACTATCAGGCCTATTTTAATGTATCAACCCTGAGCGGGATCTTCAGCGAGTTCGGTTTATCATCGGACAATCTTGAGCAGCTGATGATCAGAGATGATGACAGTAAACACTCATTCAAACCGGGTCTAAAAACGCTGAAACACTCGTTCAGGATTATCAGGTTTCTATACACAAAGTTAAGTTTTGAAAAGAGATTTTTAAGGGAGTATGATTATCTAAAATCAAAATCTCAACATCTGGAAAAACAAATGAAGGAAAATTTTTCTATAGAGAATTATCCTGAATATTATGAAACGCTATTCGCTGATTGCAAAAGGATTACTTACCTGAATATTGTGATCCCAATGCTGATGACTATATCCCATAAAAAATTGAAAAAGAGTTTAAAGCGCATCAGCCTTGATTATAACAACCTTGATTTCAGTCATGACTTTCCGCTGCTGGCAGCCTATTCGCCTTCAGATGCCATGCAAATGATTAAAGCCGAAATTGAAGCACTACCTGCACATATAAGAGAGAAAATTCTTTCACTTGAGGATCTTCGGAAGCATAAGGAGGCGGACCACATCACTGAAAAAACAGATGGATTTATTAATGATTTTGGTCATTTTAGCGAGAGTGGCAACGACCTTTCCTATCCAAAATGGAAGGAGGATCCTGAGATGGTTTTCAAAATGATAACCGACTATTCTACTCCTGAAAAGAATGCAGATCATTATTCGCTCAGCGAAATGAAAATCACAGGAATCAAAACTTCGCCTTCACTTATGAGACTCTACATGAAAGCAGGCAGGTTCAAGGTTTACCGTGAACAGATAAGCTCACTTTATATTTTCGGATACGGCCTGTTTCGGCTGATTTTCCTGAAACTGGGCAAAGATTTTGCTTACAGGGGTATCATCAACTCGGAAAACGATATCTTCTATCTGAGCAAAGAAGAAGTTGACGACATTATTAATAAATTTGACACTTCTTCACTCGTCAATTATCGAAAACTGATTATGAGCAGAAAGAATGAGATGGATCAGACAAAAGACATTCCCCTTCCCCCGGTGATTTATGGTGAGGA
>JBBSAP010000333.1:0-1702 GCA_038252165.1 Bacteroidales bacterium
TATTTTATTTCAATGCTGTACCAAGTTCCGGAACAGGCACATGGACAAGGGTAAGCGGCCCGGGTACAGCAAGATACAGCCCCGACAACCATGATCCCGGAGCACAGGTAACTGTAACATCTTATGGGACATATGTTTTCAGATGGACTGAGGTTAACGGATCTTGTACGAGCAGCTCTACGGTCACCGTAGGTTTCTTTGAACAGGTCTCGGCAAATGCAGGTAATGGTGGTGATGAATGTGATCTTAATTTTGTCCTTAATGCAGTAAAAGGAACAGGGACAGGAACGTGGACAAAGGTAGGTGGTCCGGGTAATTCGACATTCAGTCCCAATAATCATCAGTATAATGCAACAGTGACGGTTACCCAGCCAGGGGAATATGATTTTGCATGGACAGAAGTCAATAATAATTGCACTTCGACGGATGTAATTCGTGTGGTTTTCCATTCTGCCCCGGCTTTAGATGCGGGGCCTGATGCAGTTATTTGCAAGGGAGGCAATATCAGGCTCCAGGCAAAGGGCACCGGAACATTTTTATGGAGTCCCTCCAGCCTTCTGAATAATGCGGCTATTCCCGATCCCGTTGCCACCCCTGTTGTGACAACAACTTTTACCGTCTCTCTTACAGATCAATGGAACTGCAGGAACACCGACCGGGTTACAATAGAAGTAAACGAAAAACCGGTTATTTATGCGGGTCCGGATCAGATCCTCGATTTTCTTTTCGAAACATCACTCGAAGCTTCTGCCCTGAATAGTTATGAAAAAGGAGAATGGGAAATTCTTACCGGAACCGGTACATTCTCAAACAAGAATAGTAACAAAACAAATGTATCAGAACTGGCGCTCGGAGAAAACAAAATCCTGTGGAGTGTGACAAACGGTGTTTGTGCTGCATCGTCTGATACTTTACTTATTAAGATAAATAAACTGATCATTCAAACATTGCTGACCCCCAATGATGATGGGAATAATGATCTTTTTATTATCAGGGGCCTTGAGTCGCTCGGGAAGGCAAGGTTAAGTATTTTCAACAGATGGGGTGCCATTGTCTTTGTTGATGACAATTATGGCAATGCCTGGGACGGAAGGGATAATAACGGAAATATGCTGCAGGATGATACTTATTTTTACGTTCTGAAACCTGAAAAAATAACAACTATCAAAGGTTATATTGTAATTAAACATTAAAATGAAAAAGATAATCAAGATACTTTTTCTCCTTATGATTCCTGTAAGTGTTTGTGGTCAGCTGACCCCTCTCACCAGCCAATATGTACTTAATCCGCTGTTGCTGAATCCTGCTTCTGCAGGGAACAGGGGAGTACTGAATGTTACTGCATTTTACAGGAAACAATGGGTGGGAGTAACAGGATCTCCTGAAACAATGACACTTACGGCCGATGCACCATTCAGGGATGACAGGATGGGGTTTGGACTTACTGTGGTAAGCGATAAGATCGGAATTACCAAGGAGACACAGTTCAAGACAAACTATTCTTACAAGATAAATGTGGGTAAAGGAGAACTCTCTTTTGGATTGGGAGCAGGGTTGATAACAACAAATACCGCATGGTCCAAACTGATCGTTCTCGATCCCGAAGCAGATATCCTTCTGGTGGACTCGAAAGGCTTTATCGTTCCGGCTTTCAGTTTCGGAACCTATTATTCAGATAAGAGATACTTTGCAGGTTTTTCAA
>JBBSAP010000334.1:0-1654 GCA_038252165.1 Bacteroidales bacterium
CACCCGAACAAAATGAATTGTCATTCCGAATGGATCCCGCTTCAGCGGGAGTAATGAGGAATCTCCCCTCACATAGAAAAATCAAAGAGCTTATGTGAATTATTTCAGATACTCATTAAAATTTATATGCGTTGACCCTGCCTTTTTTATCTCAGAAAATTTTAAAACGCCAGCAGGCTGAAGAAAATATCATCCTCTTTTTTTGATACTTATATTAATAACATCCACGGTCATTTCATGTTGAAAAAAAGAGTAAGACAACTCTTTGTCTTACTGCTATATTCTTTATATTTGCCTGATACAACCGGGGAACATATATTCTTCTGGGTTCTAACTAATTGATATGAAGAGAGTAAAGCTGAAGGTTTTGGGAATTTCCTATAGTCAGACCCAGTCGGGGGCGTATGCTCTTATCCTGGTTGAAGAAAATGGCGAACGAAGGGTCCCTATAATAATCGGAGGCTTTGAAGCTCAGGCAATTGTTATCAAGCTCGAGAATCTGGATCCACCAAGGCCCCTTACACACGACCTGTTCAGGAGCTTTGCCGCTGAATTCAACGTCTCTATCATCGAAGTTATGATCTATAAGCTTGAAGAAGGTGTGTTCTATTCCAGGCTCCTTTGCAACAATGGTGAAAAGGAAATATCGATCGACAGCCGCACATCTGATGCAGTAGCTCTTGCCCTGCGGTTTGCATGCCCCATTTACATAACGGAAGAGATCATTGAAAAGGCCGGAATCACAATCACCCCCACTGAACCTGATTCTTCAACGGAAGCTGACTCAGATAATCTTTTTGAAACGGGGAATTCCAGGTTTGAAAACTATTCAGATGAAGAACTCTATAAAATGATCGATGAAGCTGTTAAGACAGAAGATTATGAGCGTGCCGCTTCGATAAGGGATGAACTGGATAAACGGAAGAAGAAGTCAGACTGATTTTTGCCTGTTGATGTATCCTTTCTTAAAAAATAATTGTATAAATAGAAGATGATATGAAACGATTATTGCTGTTTATTTTAATGCTGGTGGTAGCATCGGCCTGGTCATTCGCGAAAGATTACAAAGTAAGTTCCCCCGATGGTAAGATTGTTCTCACAGTATCGGTTGGACCCGATATTGAATGGTCCGCTGCATACGACGGGAAAGAAGCAATTTCTTCCGTGAAGGCAGGCATGGTGATGGGTAGCGGAAAAATCCTGGGACAAAATGAGTCTGTAAAAAAGGTTACTCAAGGAAAGGTTACCCAGGTTCTTGAACCTGTTGTTGCCTACAAAAGATCAAAGACGGAAGATAATGGAAACACGCTGGTGATAACATTCAGATCAGGAGTGTCGATCCAGTTCAGAGCCTATAATGATGGTGTGGCTTACCGTTTTGAAACATCAATGAAGGATGATCTTATTATTAAAAGCGAAATTGCTGATATGCAGTTCCCTTCGGGCACTTATGCCTGGTATCCGTTAGAGGAAAGCTTTATGTCGCATAATGAAAGGATGTTTATTTATTCATCACTCGACACAATTGGAAGCACGCATCTGGCGAGCCTTCCTGCCCTTTTCAAAGCAAATGGCGTCAATGTGCTTTTTACGGAAGCCGATATTGAGGATTATCCTGGCATGTGGATCAGGGGAGCAGGTTCATGCAGGATAA
>JBBSAP010000335.1:0-1633 GCA_038252165.1 Bacteroidales bacterium
CGCAACTGTCGCTTGTGTAAGTACCAAGATCCTCGTAGGCTATCTTTCGGCTTTCAAGGTAGGTCTTGATTTCCTCTTTCAAGGCTAAACCGGCGTGGTCAGAACCAATTGCTACATTCATAATCACCTCTATTCAATGGGAATTATAACGGTATCCCTCTTGGATTGCCTGTCGTTATACCTTTTTTTTCATATTTTATTCACACCATTGAAGTTATTATTGTATACTCATATATTACGATACTCTAACCTTTCTATTTGGCTTATCCTCATGGGTATAGTAAAAAAAATCCTAGATGATTATTAAAAATAATTCTGGACACAACCATTAACGATACTGGCATCAAAAGAAATTGCCTACATGGGATAAATAATTGGACCTTAATAGCCATCATTAATCATGATAGAAAATTGTTAATGGGAATAAAACATTTATTTCGAAAATGGTAAGTTTTCTTTCAATATAAAAGGCAGCAAAGCATGAACAATTTACTGGAATATGTGAATCAATTCTTTGATGAACTTGAAGTGTTTGAAGATGTGTCGAGAGGTCATAGTTATAAATCCTTTCTCCGTCAGGCGATTATTGAGTTTCTTGAAAACGAAACAAAAGAGACTGCTTTTGCAGTTTATGAATCATTTTTCGATAGCTACCGGATCACCCTGGCAGGTGAAAGTAATCCATTTATTGACCTATTGGATGTACTGCGCAGTTATGAGGAGAATGCCGCTACACTGATCGACAAACAGCGAGACCATTATATTCACTCCGTTAATGTATTCATTCTTGGCCTTAGCATCTATGCTCAAAACATTAACTATCGGCGCGCATTTGATGCTGCAAACATGGATAAAATTAATTATCCATTTTCCTATGAAACCAGGCATGAGGAATTTTATTATCGTTGGGGGCTTGCATCCCTCTTTCATGATGTCGGTTATCCGGTAGAGATCATTGGAAAACAAATCAGTAAATTCATGAACTTTGCTACCGAAGTGGACAGCAATATCAAGATTAATCCACATTTGGAATTTGACAACTTTGATGTGCTTAATTCAATTGCAGAAGTGGTCCCTAAGCAGGCATTTATCAAATCCTATTATGAAAAATACGACAGCTGTGTTTATGTAGATTTGCTAAAACCAATTGACTTGCTTGCGCACAAGCTCCATATTTCGCTTAATGTAAACCTCAAAGATATAAAATCCGCCCTGGACAATTTTGTTAGGATTATGGCAAAAAGTGGCTTCATCGATCATGGATTTTACAGTGCCATTATTGTGCTCAAATGGTATGGCTATCTCATTCAAAGCTGCGGTTATAAACCGGAATATTTCTTTTATCCGATTTTGGATAGTGCCAGCGCTATTTTACTTCACAACTACTATAAAAATGTCCTTATGAATCCACCTTTTAACAAAGGATGTCTTTCTCCGCAAGATCATCCTATTGCCTACTTGCTAATCTTGTGTGATGAACTGCAAGAGTGGAATCGTGAAGCGTATGGTATCTTGGATAAAAAACGCATCCATGCGAGAGAAGCATCGTTTCTGATCACAGAAAATAGCCTGGATGTGACCTATTTTACAAAGGCAGGCAGCATGCAAGAACAATTTGCGATTGAAAAGGAAA
>JBBSAP010000336.1:0-1586 GCA_038252165.1 Bacteroidales bacterium
CATCTCCCTGGCCAGGAGGGATTTATTATAAAGATCGTTACCCATTCCGGGGTATTGTGCCCCCTGACCGGGGAAAACATATGCTTTCATAAAATGTTATTTTTACTTCCCGCAGAATATACTTATCTACGGAGATTTAATAGGAGATCTGGAAAATCTGCAAGATCTGCGGGAGAAATTTTCTAATGCAGCTTTGATCCTATAAGGTGAACAAATTCTTCCCGTGTATTGAGATTTTCAAGGAAAATTCCAGTGAAGGCTGAAGTCGTAGTAACTGAGTGCTGCTTCTGTATCCCTCTGATTTGCATGCACATATGCTGGGCTTCAATTACAACAGCCACCCCCATTGGATTCAGACAATCCTGGAGGCAATCCCTTATCTGCATGGTCAGTCTTTCCTGAACCTGAAGCCGCCGGGCAAATGCATCAACTACCCTGGCGATTTTACTCAATCCGGTTATGTGGCCATTTGGAATATATGCAACATGAGCTTTTCCGAAAAACGGAAGCATATGGTGCTCGCACATTGAATAGAGTTCTATATCCTTAACAATCACCATTTGCTTATAATCTTCCTTGAATTTCGCAGAGTTTATTATTTCGCATGGATTCTGGTTGTATCCCATAGTCATGAAATTGAGTGCTTTGGCAACTCTTACAGGTGTTCCCTTCAGTCCTTCACGGTCGGGGTCTTCACCAAGAAGCTTAAGGACCCTGTAATAAACCGATGCCAGTTCGTTAATGTTGTCAGCATCCCACGATTCAACTTTATTATATCCGGTAGGGGAAATTCCGCTTCCATTATTGACAGTTTCAATTTTCTTAGCCATAATACTCAATTGTGTTATTATCAGTTTCGCCAATTTTTATGCAATGAAGAACTGCACCTTCTTTTTCAATAGCAGGTTTCAATTCATTCCAGATTGATATCGCAAGATTCTCAGTTGTTGCAATTTTCCCGTGCATAAAACTGACTTCAATATTTAAATTTTTATGATCAACCTTTTCAATGATTTTATCTTTAATTATCTGTTTAAGTGTGCTCAGGTTTATAAAAAGGCCCAGCTCATCAGATATATCTCCTTTTACTGTAACATAAAGGACATAGTTATGTCCATGCCAGTTGGGATTTGAACATTTGCCGAAAACCCTTAGATTTTCCTCATCCGACCACCCCTCTCTGTACATCCTATGGGCGGCGCTAAATTGTTCTTTACGTGTAATGTAGATCATAAACAGGCCATTAACGCTGCAATATTAACCAAATAAGTTGATCTTTTTCAATCCGAAAACAATATATTTATGCGGTTATTTTTTCCAGTCTTGTTTTTGAAAGAAATGCCTATGAGAATAATATTGGTTACAGCCACTTCTTCCGAAGCAGATACCCTGAAAACAATATCCGGAATGCAAATCAAAACTGAAGGATTTTTTTTCGGAGGCAATGAGATTATTCCTGTTGTTACTGGTGTTGGATCGGTTGCCACTGCATGGGCTTTAACCAAAGTTTTCTCAATAGGCCTGAAGGCTGATCTTGCAATAAATATTGGAATAGCCGGAAGTTTCAGGGATGACCTTCCTGTAGG
>JBBSAP010000337.1:0-1531 GCA_038252165.1 Bacteroidales bacterium
CTGATAACCTTCTCTTCCGATGCAGTATCAGCAGGCTTCGTCTCTTCAGCAACAGTCTGCCTGAATTCATCCAGCTTCAGTCTTGCCTCTTTGGTCTTCTCTTTTTCAGCCTGAGATTCCTTTATCTGGCGGATTGTGTTTTCAATCATCCTGTTTGTTTCACTCAGCATTGATTCCGCTTCGGTTTTTGCTTTGGAGATTATCTCTTTCCTAAGGTTTTTTGCACCGGATATTTCTTTTTCATACTGTTCTAAAAGCTCCTCAAGCCTCTTTTCATGCTGTCGGATATTCTGCCTCTTGGTCTCCCAGTATCTTTTGTCCCTGGCAATATCCCTAAGGTTACGGTCATAATTAATGTTCTTGACACCGGCCTTTTCCGAGGCGACTTTCAGGATCTCTTCAGGCAGGCCGATTTTCCGCGCAATTTCAAATGCAAAAGAGCTCCCCGGCTTCCCGATGCTAAGCTGAAATAAAGGCTGCATAAGATTATTGTCAAACAGCATCGCACCATTAATGATACCATTGGTCAGTGAGGCGAAGTGTTTTAGATTAGTATAGTGCGTTGTGATTACACCATAGGAGCCTGATTTATTAAACTCACCCAGGATGGCTTCAGCTATTGAGCCGCCAAGCATAGGTTCGGTGCCGGTGCCAAATTCGTCGATCAGGATGAGGGATCTTTCTGAAGCATTCTTTACGAAATATTTCATACTGATCAGATGAGAGCTGTAAGTACTCAGGTCATTTTCAATGCTTTGCTCATCACCTATATCAATAAAAATATCATTGAAGATACCTGATTCAGATCCTTCCCCGACAGGGATTGTAAGACCGCACTGCATCATATACTGGAGAAGACCAACAGTTTTCAGACAGACTGATTTTCCGCCGGCATTCGGTCCTGAGATCAGGACAATTCTGTTCTTTTCTTCCAGTAGTATATCAAGCGGTATTACCTTTCTCCCTTTCAATTTCCTGAATGTAAGATATAAAAGAGGGTGTACGGCATGCCTCCAGAAGATGCCCTGAACAGAAGAAATTGCAGGCTTAATTGATCCCAGCTGATTGCCCAGGATGGCTTTTGCCCTTATGAAATCGACCTCACCAAGAAAATCATTTGATGTTAACAGATCGTCGATATATGGCCTGATATCATCGGCGAATGATGTCAGTATCCTGACTATCTCTCTCCTCTCCTCATATTCAAGCTCGACAATATCATTATTAATTTCAACAATTTCATCAGGTTCTATAAAGACAGTTTTTCCTGAAGCTGACTGATCATGGATCAATCCCCTGATCTTTCTTTTGTCATAGGTGTTTACAGGTATAACCCCCCGCCCGTTTCGAACCGACGCAGCCGTATCGGAATCAACTATGCCATCTGCCTGAGCCTGCTTTAATATGGAATTCAGCCGCCGTGACGACTGAATGCTTTTATGCACTATTTCACTGCGGATCTCCTTCAGTTTGGGAGAAGCATTGTCTCTGATCTTTCCTTCCTTATCAATAATTCTGTCGGCTGAATCAA